>JBCDAA010000174.1:0-17703 GCA_039186435.1 Myxococcota bacterium
CTGGATGAGCATCGTTGGCCGTCGACGAACGCCCGCAGAAATGCGGGGCGCGCGGCTGGCGATCCCGCTTCTCTGCACCTTGGCCGCGGGCAGCCTTGGCTACACGATCTGGCGGATCGAAGCGGGCGCGGAACGCTGGCTTCGCGCGTATGGCCGCGAGGTAGAGATCGAAGCACTTTTTGGGGTGTGGGTGATCGGCCTCGGCATCCTGGTCGCGCTCTGGGGTGGCCTTCGGCTCGGAACCCTCCCCACGGCGAAGCCGCCGAGCTACCGCGTCGAATAGCGAGAGGCTTTGCGCCCCGGCGCCATCGCGGTATTCTCCCGCCTCGCAAAACCCCTTTGTTTCGGGGGCTTCAGGACTCCGCGGAGCCACTATCATGACCTATTCCGGGGCTGCCCAAGCCCGGCAAGCACGCGAATCGCTCGGCAAAGCCCTCGAGGCGCTACAGAAAGACAGCAACATCCCGGACGATGTGATGGCTGTCGCGCAGAATATTGCGCAGTCGGTGGGCGCGCTCTTCGAAGCCGAAAAAGCGTCGAGCGAACCGGACGGGAAGTCGTCGGTGAAAGCCGCGCTCGGATCGTTGAGCCAGACGCTCGCGCTTCTTCAGGACGTGCGAACCCAGCACAACGGGATCGCGCTGGCGACCGAGGTCATCGCGCAATCGATGAGCTCGCTCTACCCCCTGACGACGACCCCGACCAAACCGCCCGGCACGATGAAAGCCGTCGACCCAGAGACCACCGTGCGCAGCGGACCCCCCGGGGGCATGACGGAGCAGCCGAAGCCCGAGTCGGTGCGTCCGCGATCCATTCGACCCGAGCCGCCGAAAGGCGACGGTCCGCGCGAAGACGTCGAGGCCAACATCGGAGCGACGACGGAGTCGAACTTCTACGTCGGCTTCAGCGGTGAGATCTCCGAGGGCGGCGTCTTTCTCGCAACCTACGAAGTCCTCGCTCCCCAGAGCCGCGTCAGTCTCCTCGTCACCCTTCCCGGAAACTTCGAGTTTCGCGCGAACGGCTGGGTCCGATTCGTTCGCGATCCTTTCGACTTGAGCCAGGAAGGCACCGAACCGGGAATGGGCATCCAGTTTGAGGCGCTCGACAACAAAGCCCGTGAGCTCGTGCTTCGTTTCGTGCGCAAGCGCGCCCCGATGTTCTACGACGACTAGAGCTCGCCCTTTGAGATGCGTTTCGCGTTCACGGCGGCTATGGTCTGATCGTGATCCTACGAAAAGCGGCTCTTCGGCCGGTTCCCACCTACGCGGTGGTCGACCCCCATACCCTGCAGGAGCTCGAAGCGTCCCTCGACGATGGGGACGACACGCTCCAGGACCTCCTCGATCGCGGATTCACCGAGTTTGACCGCCGGCAGGCGACAATGGCCGAATGGCTCTCCGACCAGCTCGCCCGCACGCACGATGAACTCGTCCAGTCTCTCGGGTACTTTCTCACGGTCACCGTCTACATGGCGTTTCGCGAAGCGTTTCCGACCCGTCTCACCGAGGTGGACGACAGCGCGCTTCACATCGCCCGCGCGACCCTGAGCGCGGACGAAGAACTTCGCGCCGCGGACCCGACCGAGGTTCTCGACAGCGATGACGTCGTGGCGCTTTCGCAGCCGGCGGTCATTCACTACGTGCAGCACCACGTCGACGAAGCGATCGAGCAGGCGGACGGGGAGATCAACCTCGAAGAGCTCGAGCGGGTCTACCGGGCGATCCTCATCGAGGTGATCGCCCTAAGTCACGCGGTGGCTTCCCCCACGGGTCAGATCGGTCCCTCGCGGGAGATGCTCGCGTAGGGCTCTTCCGATTTGACCAGAGGCGCGTCGCTCTTTGGGAGGGTCGGCAGCGGCAACGGGTTGGCCCGGAGAAAGCCGCGCCGAATGCCGCACATCGTTTGCACCATCGCGCCGCGCAAAAAGGGCAGCCGGCTTCCGATCGGAAAGGCGATGTCGCGGATCCAGCCGAGGATGCGGGAGTCACTCTGAAAGAAGGGCGTCAGCCATCGGTTGATGCGCTGGTAGAAACCAAGGTGCGAACGGCGCGCTCGTTGATAGGACGCGAGGGCGTCCGGAAGCGTGTTCGTCTCGCCGACAACCCGCGCGAGCTCGAGCGCGTCGAAGAGCGCGAGGTTGCTGCCTTGCCCGAGCTGGGGACTCATCGAGTGCGCCGCGTCGCCGATCACCACGACCGACGCGCCGTGCCGCTCTCCGTGCCAGCGGCGCATGCGAACGTCCCGATAGGACGCGAAGAGAATCTGGTCGGCGTCTGTGATCTGTGAAACGAGCGGCTCCGCGCGCGGTTCGAAGCTTAGGATTTCGTCGCGAAAGACCTGGACGCCGCGAAAGCGGAGCAAGTGCTGAAAGCGAGAGATTTCACTCGCTTTGAAGCTCCAAAAGAGGCTCGTTAGATTGGCGCTCGAGTCGGGAGCGCGACCCGTGGGAAGAAAGCCGAGCATCTTCTGCGCGCCCTCGACCACCTGAAAGAGCTCGCGGGTGAAAACATGCTCCTCGTCCACACCCACGAACCAAAGCGCCCCCCAAGGATACGGCGCGTCGAGAACCGTCGGAAAGTCCGCCGCGCGAATCTGCGATCGGGACCCGTCGGCGACGACGATTAGATCGTAGGGACCGAAGCGTCGACCTTTGTCGTCTTCGACCTGCGCGCCCTGAACGATGTCCATGATGCGCGTTCCAAGGTGGACCGGAACGCCTTCGCGAAGGACCGCATCGTAGAGCACGCGAAAGAGAACGCCGCGGTGAAGACCAAGGCCGTAGAGCTCACGGGCGTCGCGGCGGTAGGCGAGCTGAAAGAGCGTCTTGCCGCTCGAGGTTCGGCAGCGGAGGCGATCGACGACAGCGCCGTGGGCGAGCACTTCGTCCAAGAGCCCGAGCTGCTGAAGGACGACCATGCCCGAGGGCTGCAGGAGGATGCCCGCGCCCACCGGGCCGGGATCTTCGACCGCTTCGAAGACCTCAACGCGATGACCCTGTTGCGAGAGCAGAAGCGCCGCGGCTGAACCCGCGTAGCCGGCGCCTACGACAGCGACGTTGTACGCGGGCACCTACTGTTCCCGCTCGCGTCCTTCGAGCATTCCTTCGACTTCTTGCAGGGCCTCTTCGTACGCCGCGTCTGCGTCGACGCGCGCACGGATTCGTGGCTCGCCGCTCACTGACTGCAGTTCGCGAAAGACGTATTTGATAAAGCCGTCGGAGGTCACTTCCGCGCTCACTCGGCTCCCGTCCGCCATGGCGGTGAGGGCCGCGTCGGCGTCGTGGGACGTCATGCCGAGTTCCTTCACCACATCGGTGACCATGAGCTCTCCGCCTTTGGCCTCCGCGAGTTTGAGGATGGCCGCTTCGCGGGCGACCCCCGCGCTTCGGTCGGCGGCCTGTCCCGCCGCGGCTCCACCGCGAAGGGCCATCGCTCCCACGCCGACGCCGAGACCACCGAGTGCAACCGCGGCGAGTACAGCCCCCGCGCCGGTCCCGGCGAGGGCAACGATCGCGGCGGCGGTGAGCACTCCGCCTGCGATCGACACCATACCGAAAAGACGCAATCCGACCGATGCTCCGCGGGCTGCGATCGTTCGTTCCCCGCCGGAAACAAACCCGCCGGCCCCCGGGCCGTCGCCAATGACGGTGGTGCCCGATTTCTTTTCCCGCGGCGCGCCACAGGCAAGGCACGCGTACCCGCCATCTTTGGGTCGCACCGCGCTCAGCGAATGACAGTTGGGACACCGGTTGTCCTCGCCCCACACCGCGCCGCACGCAATGCAGCGATCAGCGCTCGGCGGGATCGCCGTGGAACACATCGGGCAGTGGGTGGGACGCTCGGTCACGCTTCGCCGGTCACTCCTCGCCGAGAAGCTGATTCATGGAGGCCTCGTCGGCCGGCGTGAAGGGGTAGCGATCAAACTCGTCGCTCGTCACCCAGCGGTAGTCCTTCACCGCCAGGCACTCGAGGTCACTCCCCTCGAGGTCGCATTGGTACAGGTAGAGGTCGACCGTGTACTTCTCGTAGGGATGCGAAACGAAGGAAATCAGCTCGCCCACTTCGACCGACGCGCCCAGGCGCTCGAGCATCTCTCGGCGTAAGGCCTCCGCGTCGGTTTCTCGCTCTTCCACCCGCCCACCGGGAAACTCCCAGAGGTTGGGCAGGACCGCGTTGTCGCGACGCTGCGTGATCAAATATCGCCCGTCGCGTTCGACGACGGCGGCCACGACCCGGATTGTTTTCCGCGGCTGCTCCGACACGGAGTGGGGTATACAACGCCGCCAGGGCGCGTGGAAGGGAACACTGGCGTGCGAATTCTTTACTTTGGCATTCCCCTAGGCGCCGTCTCCCTCGCTGAGGCGGGATTTTCACCCGCCGTGGTCTGCGCCGGGCCCCTCGATCTTCCTGGCCGACGAAGGCTTCGCCGGCGCCTCCCCAATTCGCTCCTCCTCGGGCTTCCAAATCTTCATGACGAGGGTGTGCAGCGGGCGCTCCGCGATGCCGCGCCGGACCTCACGCTCTCGTTCTTCTGGCCCCGACAGATCCCGCCGGCAGCGCTTGCGCTCGCCCCTGCCCTCGGAACGCATCCGAGCCTGCTGCCTCGCTGGCGAGGTCCCGACCCCTACTATTGGGCGATTCGCTCCGGCGATCGGACGACGGGGGTGACGCTGCATCGCCTCGACGAGAGCTACGACACCGGCCACGTCGTCGCGACGCGTGAGGTCGACATCGACGCGGCGGAAACGTCGTGGTCCCTCGCGCGCAAACTGGATCGTCCGGCGCTCGCTCTTCTTCTGGAGGCGGCGTCGCGCGCGGCGGAAGGCGACCCTCTCCTCGGGACGCCACAACCGGACGAGGGCGTCACTCACGCGCCGGCGCCCTCCGCGAACGAGCTGGCAATCGATTGGACGCAGCCCGCTCACGACGTCGATGCACAAGTTCGCGCCGCTGCGCCCGCGCCAGGTGCGACCGCCGAATTCGGTGCGACGTTGGCGGTCGTGCTGCAGGTCGAGGTGACCGACGATCGTCCGCCGGTCGGCCTGGTCGCCTCGGAAGCCTGGCGCTCAGGCCGCGGCTGGTGCGTTCGCTGCGGTGAGGGCGCCGTTCGTCTCCTCGAGGTGCACGACAGCGAAGGCGCGCTCCTCGATCTCGACGCGGTCTTGTGAACCCGTTGTTCCTAGCCGTAGTTACGGACGACGTCGCGGCGCGGACGCTCGATCGCGACGACCGGGCTTGTCACCAAATCGCGCCCTTCGGCACAAAAGAAGAGCGACTCACCGATGCCCGGGGCGCCGTCGTTTGGGCGAACCCCGCCGTTGTCGTAGAAACGAAGCCCGCCAGAAACGCGGCTTCGAAGCGCGAGATGCCCGCGTACCCACTGGCCGGAGCGGCGATCGCGAACCCCTACGCAGAGGTTTCGACGGACGTGGTACTCCGTGTTTCGGGTGACATAGACTCGGTGGATACGGCGGTCGGTTCCTGCGTACGCCATCGTGGGCCTCCTGTTCCGAACCTACATGTCCTACATGCTCTCACCAAAAAAAGCGCAGAGCGTTCAGCTCCTTCGGCCCGACAACTTCACGGCACCTTCCCGTACGCCATGGGGCGGACAGCGTCTCCTCGACCACTACAAGGGCGACCTTGGCATTGAGGCGTCGGGGCCGGTGGGCGAATCATGGGAGGTGAGCGTGAGCGAGCTTCCGAGTTCCCTCGCGGGAGGAGGTTCGCTGGAGGAACTCTTCGCGGAAGATCCCGTGCACTGGCTTGGGGAGCGGAGCGCGTCGTCGCTTCTCGTGAAGCTTCTCGACGCGGCCCTTCCCCTCTCGGTGCAGATTCATCCGACCGACGACGATCCGGTTCTTGCGCCCGACGAAGGCGGCAAACCGGAAGCCTGGTACATCCTCGACGCAGACGAAGGTGCCGGTGTGTACCTCGGCCTCGCGGACGGCGTCGATGAAGCGGCGATGAGCGCATGTCTCGACGAGGAAGGCGACGTTGCTTCGCTCCTACGTTTTGTGCCGGCGACCCCAGGCGACTTCTTTTTGATCGCGCCGCGAACGCCGCACGCGATTGGAGGCGGCCTCACGCTGATCGAACCGCAACGAGTTCGGCCGGGAAAGCGAGGCCTTACCTATCGCTACTGGGATTGGAACCGGCGGTACGACGCCAAGGGCAAACCCGACCCGGCGGGACAGCCGCGCGAGCTTCATCGGGAACGTGCGCTGGCCGTCACCGATTGGGATCGCGCGTGGGGCGATTGGCTCGACGGGGCGCATCAGCGCTGCGGCGTTCCGGCCCCGAGTGCGCCTGCCGAGGCGACCGTGCTTTGCGAGGGCCCTGACCTCGCCGTGGTCCGCTGGGCCGGAACCGGCGCCCTCGAAGTTCCCGAGGCGCCCTATCTTCGCAGTCTCACGGTGGCGGGTGGAAGCATCGAAGTGGATGGCGTCTTGGTGAAGCGGGGTGAGAGCGCCGTCATCGCCGCGAGCGCGGGCCCCCTTTCGGCCCGTCTCGACCACGCACACGCGCTGATTTGTTGGGTTTCGGCGGCGTAGTGCAGCGCTGGCTTTTGCGCCTGCAGCCTTGACGATGGCCGGACGCTGGACAAGGGTCCTGAGCCAATGGACAGCCGGCCCGAGCCTCGCGTCTCGATCATCATTCCTGTCTACAACGAGGAAGCGATCCTCCAGTCCGCCGTGGTGGACCTCGTCGACCGCCTGAAGGAGTTCGACTGGCCCTACGAGCTTGTGCTCGCGGAAAACGGCTCCTCGGATCGAACGGTCGAAATCGCCAACCAGCTTCACGAGCGCTTTCCGCAGGTCGTAGTGCGAAGCCTTGGCGAACCGAACTACGGCAAGGCGCTCAAAGAAGGCATTCTCGCGGCGAACGGGGAGTTCGTCCTCTGCGACGAGATCGACCTTTGCGACACGGACTTCTACCGCCGCGCGATGGCGATCCTTGAAACGCACGAAGCGGAGCTCGTGATCGGTTCGAAGGTCATGGCCGGCGCGAGCGATGAGCGCCCGGTGCTCCGTCACACGGCAACGATCATTCTCAACGGCATGCTTCGCGTCGCCGTTGGGTTTAAGGGCACGGACACCCACGGTCTCAAGGCCTTCCGGCGCGCGCCGCTCGTCGATGTCGCGCGGCAGTGTCTCGTCGACAAGGACCTCTTCGCGTCCGAGTTTGTGATTCGCGCGGAGCGCGGCGGGATTCGCATCAAAGAGATCCCCATTCGGGTTCTCGAAAAGCGTCCGCCCTCGATTCACCTCTTTCGGCGCGTGCCCAATGTCCTCAAGAACATGGCGCGCCTCTTCGTTGCGATTCGTGTGAAGGGATAGGCTTGTCCCGGCTTGCCGCGATCTCGGTCGATCTCGACGAAATCGACTGCTACACGGCGATCCACGGACAGGTTGCGCTCACCGGGGATGCGGCGCGCGCGGTCTACCGCTGTGCCCTCGCGCGCTTCGAAACGCTCTTTGCGGACCTTGGCGTCCCAGCGACCTTCTTCGTGATCGGTCGCGACATCGACGACGAGAACGCGGCGCGGCTCAAGCAGCTGCACGACGCCGGCCACGAGATCGCCAACCATTCGCAGAACCACTACTACGACTTGACCCGTCGCGACCGCGACACGCTGATGCGGGAAGTGGAAGAAGCGGCGATCGGGATCGAGCGCGCGGTCGGCGTGCGGCCGGTCGGCTTTCGCGCGCCGGGGTACACGATTCACGACGCGCTTTTTGATGTCCTCGAAGAGGCTGGCTATCGCTACGACTCGAGCGTCTTCCCCTGCCCGAGTTATTTCGCGGCGAAGGCGACAGCGATCGGGCTCTACGGGATTCGGGCGGCCCTCGGCTCGGGACAGGCGAGCGCGAGCATCGTCGACGACCCGCGGGTGCTGAGCGCCCCGGCGGATCCCTACCGGCGAGGAAGGCCGTATTGGAAGCGCGGCAGTGGTCTTCGGGTGCTGCCCATCGGGGTGACGCGCGGCCTGCGCCTTCCCTACATCGGAACGAGCGTGGTTCTTTCCGGGACGCGCGGCGCAGACCTTTTGACCCGTCAGATGCTCGGGCGACCGCTCGTGAACCTGGAGCTTCACGGCATCGACCTCGCGGACGCAGACGAGGACGGTCTTCAGGCGCTTCGCCCCCATCAACCGGACCTTCGGCGGAGCGCGGCTTTTAAGGAAGCGAGTCTTCGGGCGGCGGTGCGTCGCTTGCGCGCGTCAGGCTATGAGTTTGTCACGCTGGCCGACGCCGCTGAGGTGTTGTGAAGGCATTCGTCACGGGGGGGAGCGGCTACGTTGGTCGCAACCTCATTCGGCGTCTCGTGGCCGAGGGTGCGCAGGTGCGAGCGCTGGCGCGTTCCGATCGCTCGGCGTCGGCCGTTGAAACCGTCGGAGCGACGTCGGTGCGAGGCGATCTTGCGGCGTTGGATGCGCTTCGGGAGGGAAGCCGAGACTGCGACGTCGTGATCCACTGCGCCGCGAAGGTCGACGAGTGGGGAACGTCCTCCGACTACGACGCGATCAACGTCGACGGAACCGTGAACGTGCTGGAGGCCGCGCGCGATGTTGGGGCAGGTCGCTTCGTACACATCAGCACAGAAGCCGTGCTCGCCGGCGATCGCGCGCTCGTGCGGGTGGATGAGAGCACGCCCTTTCCCGCGCGGCCTGCGGGGGACTACGCGCGGACGAAGGGGCTCGCGGAGGTTCGGATTCGCGAGTCGACCGGTATTCCGTGGGTGATCGTGCGGCCGCGCTTTGTTTGGGGCGGGGATGACACGACGTTGATCCCTGCGTTTCGGGATGCCGTGGAAGAGGGGCGCTTCGCGTGGATCGGGAGCGGCGCGCACCTGACGAGCACCTGCCATGTCGACAATCTGGTCGAGGCGCTGTGGCTTGCGAGTACGCATCCGGACGCATCCGGCTGCTACTTCGTGACCGACGGGGATCCGATGCCCTTCCGAAGGTTCCTCACCGACCTGATGGCGACCGCGGGCGTTTCGTTGCCGGACAAGCGCGTACCCGTGTGGCTCGCGCGCCTTGTGGCTGGCGGTGGCGAAGTGTTTTGGCGAACCTTTGGGTTGCGCGGGAAGCCGCCCATCACGCGAATGGTCGTAACGCTCCTCGGTCGAGAGGTAACGGTGGATGATCGGCGGATTCGAGAGGAGCTCGGGTTTCGGAACGTGATCGATCGGGCGACGGGCTTGGCGCAGTTGCGAGCGCGCGCCTAGCGGAAAACCGCGACGCGACCCCCGAATCGAGGCCCCCGAATCGAGGCCATCCACCGTTTTTGACACCGCGCCAGGTCAACCTCGGTACGGGCGAATCGAGGCTCTGCGAATCGAGGCCATCCACCGTTTTTGACATCGCGCCAGGTCAACCTCGGTACGGGTGAACCCGTAGTTTTCTACGAAGCGTCAGGTCCGAGGCCGCTCAGGCCATCCGCGGTTTTGACACCGCGCGAGGCCAACCTCGGTGCAAGTGAACCCGTGGTTTTCTACGAATCGTCACGTCAACCTCGGTGCGGGTCCTCGGTGCGGGTGGCCTCGGTGCGGGTGGCCTCGGTGCGGGTGGCCTCGGTGCGGGTGGCCTCGCGGATGGGGCCGAGGCCGCAAACTCGTGGAAAACCGCCGTGTCAAAAGCGGTGGATGGCCTCGATCCGAAGTCAGGAAATACGTGGAAAACCGCCGTGTCAAAAACGGTGGATGGCCTCGATTTGGAGCCAGGAAATACCGGGCCAGCACAGGCGCGTTCCCCGCTCAAGACGGCTCCTCCTGGCCCGCCACCGAACCATGCTATAGACGCCCGCGAACTCCGTGACTGCCCGAATCCCAGCCCCACCCCCCGCGAGGAATCGCTGATGGAGGCACGTCTCCGCCCCCGTGATGTGGACGCGGCCAGCCGGGCGATCGCGCAGTCGACGCCCGACGTGGAAGCGCTCGCCCTCACCGTGCTCTCGCGGCAAGGCGAGTCCCAGCTGCTCTTCGCCGGCAAAGAGTTCGTCCGCGCCCGAGCCGAGGAACACGGCGTATCCCCCGACAGCGAGATCGGCGGCGAGCGCGTCGTTGCCATCCTCGAACGAGGACCGTCGTCCCCCAAGGAATTCGCGCTCGTCTGCGCTCTCGCAGTGAAGGGCCTTCGCGCCCACGTCGACGATGGCGAGCGCATGAAGCGCTTCGTTCGCCACGCCGATTGGCTCACCTTTTCAACCCCCTACGCGCCCTACGAGTTTGTCGACGCACTCCTCGGAGACGATGCTCGCGCGGTCTGGGAAGCGCTGGCCGGAGACATGCCGGAAGGCAGCCCCCGCGACGCTGCCGTTCGCGCACTGCACGAGGCCGTCCTTCGCGAACACGCCAGCGATCTCCTCGCGCCGAGCGAGACCAGCGAAACGGTGCAAACGGAGGGCGAGCTCGTTCGCCCTCCCGCCACTGGTACCGGCGGTGTGGTTCGTCTCGTCTCCGGCTGGGCACTCCTCCAGTGGGTCGTTCGCACCCTCGCCTGGGCGGTTGGCGTGCGGCGCCGCGGAACCCTCAGCTTTGTGGGCGGCGGCGTTCGCCTCACCCGCGAAACCCGAATGCTCGGCCGCGTCGCCCGGCAGGGAACCGAAACCTTCACGCTTCCCGCCATCGCGTCCGCGGGACGCAGCACGCGCTTTCCGACAACCCACCTTCTCGTCGGCGCCGTCTCCCTCGCCATCGGCGTACTCGTTGGCGGGCTCTTTCTCTTCGATGGGATTCGCTCCGGAGAAACCGTTCTCCTCCTCATCGGAGCGGGTCTCGTCCTCGCAGGCGGCGGGCTCGATCTCGCGCTCTCCGTACTGGTCCCTGGGAGCAAGGGCGAGATCACGTTGAACTTGGCCGTCCTTCCCAAGCGCCGTGTCCATCTTCGCGGCATGTCCGAAGAAGACGCCGAAGCGTTCCTCCGCGAACTTCGCTTTCGAAAAGACGGTCGCTAGAGCGCGCGCACTCTAAACTGACCGTGCGATCGCGCCGGGCTCGGCCTCCCTCGCAAGGCGCGAAGTTGCTGGAATACTGTTGGTATTTCAAGACGAGCAACGGGGCGTCGAGAACAAGCGAGCGTGCGGTCAGTTTAAAGGAAGCGCAGTCTGGTCTTCCTGAAGTTGCGCGGCCAGCTCGAAGAGCCGGTTCACGCGCTCCTGACTGAGGTCGACCGCCACCACCAGCTCGGCGCCTCGGACCTCGATCGCCACCGCACGAAGCGCGGGACCGGCAGGGCTCAGCGTCACCAGCGTGCTGTCCATGAGCTCCGCTTTTCGCTCTTGGAGCCACTCGCCAGCGATCTCCGCGCGCTCGCTCGACGCATACACCAAGACCGCGCCAATGCTCAGCCCACGACGCACGCGCGCGCCCACCCCGATCCGCTGAAGGTCCGTCACAAAGATCGAGGCGATATCGCGGGCCTCCGGCTCGACCCGTGCCGTGACCACCTCGCGCCAGTGCGGAGGAACCTGCGCAACAACCCCGATATCGCGCTCCGATGCAACCCGCTCCCAAAGCATGCGGAGCCCTGACTCCGCGATCGAAGCCTCCTCGCCGCGAACGGTTCGAACGACGCGCGCGACCGCCGCTTCGCTCCCAAGGATCGCGCCTTCGCGGCCGAGAAACGCAATCCGCGAGTCGCCCTGCGCGCCGGCGACCGCGGGCAGACCTTCCACCTCGGCTTCCCGAATCCCGCCTCCCTCCGCCTCGACGACCGTGCGCATGCAGTCTCCGAGCGCCTCGTGATCGAAGGGCCCCTCTGCGAGAAAGACCACGTGATCCAGGGTGCGAGCGTCCCCCATGACGAGACCGGTCAAGTGCCGGACCTGCGCCGCGGGGTCGACACCGCACTGTTCCCGAAGGCGCTGAAGTCCGCGGTCCCCTCCCCGTTCCGTCACGAGTTTCGCCCACAGCGACGAGTTCAAGACCGCGGCGACGTCCACTCGCGCCAGCGCCACCGTTCCCTCGGGCGCGTTCGCAAAGGGATCCTCATGAAGCGACGGCGTTCGCAAGAGCGCTAGCGTGATGCCTCCGCCCACGAGGAGCAGCGCGATCGCCGGAACGACGCGCGACGATCGCGGTTTCGATGGCTCGCTCATGATTCGGCGCACCATAGCAGCCAGCGTTCTGTTGCCTGGGCGTGAAAACGTACGCGAGATGTGCTCTAACCCGGCGCATGCCTTGGCGAACGATGATCCTGCGCGGAAAGCGAGTCCTCGCACGCTGTGACGACGGCGGCGAACTGGTCGTCACCGGCGGTCGTGTCGAGATTCGGTACGGACCCAAAAGCCCCAAGGCCTACCAGGCGTCTCCGCGCAACCTCTCCCCTGGGAGAGACGCCCGCATCTTCGAGGACGACTACTGCGCTGCCGCCACCGACGCGCCCCGCAGCAAGACGAAAAAGACGACCAAGAAAACCGCCGGGCGCGTCAACGTTCCGAGCAAACCGAAAGGCGACGAGGTCCTCGCCTTTTGCGACGGTGCGTGCAGCGGCAACCCCGGACCAGCGGGCCTTGGCGCAGTCATGCTTTGGGATCAGGAGCGCAAAACGCTTTCGGAATTCCTCGGCAAGGGCACGAACAACATCGCGGAGCTCACCGCGATCTACCGCGTCGTCACGGAAGCACCGAAAGATCGTTCCCTTCGCATCTTTACCGACTCAACCTACAGCATCGGCGTTCTCACGAAGGGCTGGAAAGCGAAAGCCAACAAAGAGCTGATCGCCGACGTAAAAAAAGCGCTCGCAGGACGCACCAAGGTGGAACTCCACTACGTCAAAGGACACGCCGGCATCGAGCTCAACGAACTCGCCGACCAGCTCGCCGTGTTGGCGGTGGAATCCCGCGCGAGCACTGGTTGGATCGCCGAGTCGGTTGGGTAGCTACCAGGACTTCGTGTTCCCCGGGTTGCCCCATCCGCTCGGCCCCTTCGGAACCTCGGTCGCGATCGCAATGAAGCGCGCCCCATCGAGACCGACGTGCGCGCAGAGCGCGGCCATACGCTCGTAGACCGCGCGCTTCAAGGAGTTGCCTTCCCGCGTCGTGCCGCCGTCGAAAAGACGAACCTCCCGCGCCGCCTCCGCAAGCACCGAATCGGCTTCCTTGCTTCGCCCTGCACGTTCATGCGACAGCGCGAGGCGAACGCGATTCGAGAGCTCGAAGGGGCGAGCTTCCCTCGCCTTCACCCACGCCTCGGTGGCATCGCCTTCCGTCGCCAGCGCCATCGCGACCGTGCACGCCGCGCGCGTTTGAAAGTCGAGGCGCGCTTCCGAAAGCGCCGGCGCGACGACTTCGCGCGCTCGCCCTAGCTCGCCGAGCGCAACCCAAAGTCCGGCGAGCGTGGCTCGACCGCGAATCCACTTGGTGAAATCGAGGTCGGGTTCCGCGCGCTCCGTCGCCGCGCGCGCCTGCTCGCGATCGCCACGGTACGCCGCCGCCATGGCTTGCTCTAGCCACGCGCCCGCGCTCTCGTCGAGCAGTTCGTCCACAGCCGCAGACGCATCGATGAGCGCTGGGCTTTCCTTCCACGGAGGATCGAGCAGCGCCGCATCGATCGCCTCGAAGACGGTCTGCCGAAGCGTCTGGTCCGCCCAGCGATGCATCCAACTTCCGAAATCATCGGCGACCTTCGCAAAATCCCCGTCACCGGCAAGGTAGTCGTCCCACACTTCCCCTGCGCGATCGCCGCGCACCACAAGAAACGCCTGGTAGCCGCACCCGATCTCCGAAAGGCGTATGCAGCCGTCATGCGGATGGGCGCCTTCGGGAAGCGCATCCCCGTTTTTGTACGCGGACGTGAGCGGAAAGGGGCGACTCGGATGCGATCCCCCTTGCTCCCAGATCTCGAGGGGCTCGATCCCGTAGTAGGGACCTGCGCCGCCGTTGCCGAGTTCGACGAGGTAGCTCCGATAGTCGGCAGGAAGCTCCGATCCGATCAACCCGCCGAAGCGGAGCACCTCCCCGCTTCCCAGCGCGGGAGAAAACCGCCAGCGATGACGCATCGCGCCGAAGATCTGACTGTTGGGATCGAGTGCGCCGAGGAGATCGATGCGCGCGCGAAACGTGGATGCGTCGAAGGCCATGGCACCGAGGTTACCGCGCTTCGCCAACCACCTCGTGATACACCCTTCCCATGGACGCGAAGCCCCTCTTTCCTCGGTGGGTCACCGCAATCGCGGTCGCTCTCGCGGTGGCCTTCGCCCTCTACGGGCTGCGCTCGGTCCTCACTCCGATTTTCTTCGCGTTCCTCATCGCGTACATGCTCGACCCGGTCGTCGATCGCCTCGAGACGTGGAAGCTCCCCCGCGCGGCCGCGATCACTTTGCTCCTCGTCGTCGTTGGCGGCGTGTTCTTCGTCTTCCTTCTCCTCGTCTTGCCGGGAGTGGTCCGCGACGTTGCGGACGTGGCAAAGGAGCTTCCCGCAGCAGCTCGGCGCGCGATCGAGTCGTGGGAACCGATCCTCGAGAGCTACGGCATTCCGGTCCCCCATTCCTTCTCGGAGATGCTGGAGCAGTTCAGCGCGGGCACCGAAGACATGGCGCGCGATGCGATCACCCCCGCGGCCGCAGCGCTACGCGGCGTCGTCGGCGGAACGGCAAGCGCGCTTTCCGCAGCCGTCGGTCTACTCATGATCCCGGTCTTCTCGTTCTACCTGCTCTACGACTTCGACCGTATGGTCGCCGCGATCGGTGACCTAATTCCGCGGGACTACCGCGCATGGACGGGCGAGGTCGCGACGGAGGTCGACGAAGTACTCGGCCAATGGATTCGAGGCCAGCTGCTCGTCATGTTTGTGCTCGCCGTGCTCTACGCGGTCGGCTACTCGCTGGTCGGCATTCGCCTCGCGATCCCCATCGGCATTGTCGCGGGCCTCCTCTCGTTCATTCCTTACGTCGGCGGCGGCCTCGCCCTCGCCCTCGCGGTTGGCATGTGCGCCTTCGACTTTCAAGGCTGGGGACAGCTCGGCGGCGTCGTTGTGGTGTACGGCATCGTTCAGACGCTCGAGGGCTTCGTCATCACGCCAAAGATCGTCGGCGACAAAGTGGGCCTCAGCGCGGTGTGGGTGCTCTTCGCCCTCATGGTGGCCGGCGAAGTTCTTGGGTTCATGGGCGTGTTGCTGGCAGTCCCCGCCGCGGCCGTCGTCAAGATCTTCGTGGTGCGCGGCGTGCGCGCCTACAAGGGAAGCAGTCTGTACTGGGGTTCCACCCCCCCCGCACAAGAGGAAGAAGACGACGAGCAAGTCGAGCAAACGCGAGACGGAGAGACAAAAGCGCCTGCCCAGAACGCGAACGACACCAAAGTCGAACCGGGCGGCGAAGGCGAACGCGAAGGCGAACGCGAACGCGAACGCAAAACCGATGCCCATGCGAGTCACGCCCTCGCCCCAAACGCTGAGGACGCCGACGTAGAATCCGAGCGAAAATGCGAAACCGATGCGGATGTGGATCGTGCCCATGCCCTTGCCCAAACTCCTGAAGACGCCCACACGGAAGCGGACGGCGAAGGCGAACGCGAACGCGAACGCGAACGCGAACGCCTTCGCGAACGCGAACGCGAACGTAACGGCAAAGGCGAGCGCCAAACGGATGCCGACGCCGAAACCACGACAACCGACGCCGACATCGACGACACCAATGACGTCGCCAAGGAGTCCCCATGAGCTGGGCTGTTCTCTCCGTTCACGCGCGCACCACCGAGGGTCTCTGGAGCGCCGCTCTCGCGGACGCCCTCGAGCTCGAAGCCGTTCGCCCCGAAGCACTCTCCCCCGACGCAACCCTGGCGTTTTGCTTGGACGAACCCTCCCTCGCGCGCGCCACGCAAGCGGGGGTTGCACGACGCATTGCGGTGATACCCACGTTTCGGCGCCCTTTCGACAGCGCCGCCGCGACGGAGATTCTCGTCGCCCACGACACCCTTCGAGATGCCCTTCCGGCGCGTCAAAAAGAGCGCGCACACGTCGTTGGCGCGATCGCGCCGCTCGGTTGGGCCCCACGAGACGCGCGAAACGAAGCCCAAGAGAGCGCTTCGGTCGCTCCGCCCGCGATCCTCGTTCCATCCTCGATGATCGCGGAACACGGCGCGACCGCGATCTTGCTTCAGCTCTCGCTTGTCAGCGGTGACCCCACTGTCCTTTTCGATATCGGACTCGATGTCGAAGCCGCCGAAGCACTTCGAAGGATGGCTCCTGGCCACGGCATCGAGGGCTACCTCTTCGCGCGAACCGACGACGCATCCGCATATTGGGGGTTGGCGGACATCGTGGTCACCCGCGCCCACGACAACGAAGCCGCCCTCGCGGTTGCGGTAGGCGCCGGCCTCGTCCTCACCGACGACACGCCGGGCGCCGACGCCCTCGAAGTCAGCGGGGTCGCGACCCGGGCGATCGTCTCCACCCTCGCGGTTTCGATCGACGAAGCCCTGGGCCGGCGTGATGTCGCGCAGCAGGCCGCGCTCGACCTCGACAGCGCCGGCACCATCGCGCGCATCATCGAAATCGCAAAGCGTGCGGAGTCACGCGCTCCCGCGCTTCCGCGGGGCTTGCCCGAAGGCCTCGAGCCCCTGGCCAAGGAAGCACCGAAGCCACAGGACGATCGGCCGCCCGACGCCACGCCCGAAGGTGACGATGATTTCGAAGCGCGAATCGAAGACGAACTCGCCGCGCTCAAGAAACGCCTCTAGCACGCGCCCACTTTGCCGGCCGCTGAGGACAGAATTTTGATAGCGTGGCGGCAATGCTGAAGATCGACTTCTACGTCCAGCACCTTGTTCGCCACAACGCGACGGGCATCGAGCTGGTCTCTGGGAACCCGGTGAAGTTCATCTTTCCGACTGGCGATCGGCAGTCGAACAAGCCCATCGAGCACAACCAGATCGCCGCGCTCGTGCAAGAGGCCGCCCCCCCCGCTGCCCTGGAAGCACTGCGTTCCTCGGGACGCGCGGAGTTCTTTCACAAGTCCGCAGCGGGGATGGACGTGCGCGTCGAACTCTCGGCGGCGGGACCTGGCACGTGGCGCGTTCGCCTGACGCCGAGCGCGGGCGGCGCGCCGCAGCAGCGGACCAGCCTTCCCGACGCAGCTCCAGCGGCAGCCCGCCCCGCGCCGAAACCCGCCAGCGCGCCCAAGGCGCAAGTGGAGAGCGTTCCTGGGGAACCCGAGATCAATCGCTATCTTCGCTTGATGGTGGCGAAGGGCGCCTCCGACCTCCACCTCAGCTCCGACGTCCCGGCGATGGCCCGCATCGACGGCACCATGCAGATTCTCGAGCCGGGGTCCGCAAAGCTCACGCCGGACCATCTCCTCAAGATGCTCATGGAGATCACGCCGGAGCCAAACCGCGAGGAGTACGAGGAAACCAACGACACCGACTACGCCCACACGATCGAAGGCGTCGCACGTTTCCGCGCGAATATCTTCACCGATCGCAAAGGTCCCGGCGGCGTCTTTCGTCAGATCCCCTTCGACATTCTTTCGGTGGAGCAGATCGGAATCCCGGAAAAGGTTCTCGACCTCTGCTGGCTTTCAAAGGGCTTGGTGCTGGTCACCGGACCCACCGGTAGCGGCAAGTCGACCACCCTCGCGACACTGATCGACTACATCAACCAAAACCGAGAAGAGCACATCATCACGATCGAGGATCCGATCGAGTTTGTGCACGACAACAAGAAGTGCCTGGTGAACCAGCGCGAAATCGGAACTCACACA
>JBCDAA010000175.1:0-17673 GCA_039186435.1 Myxococcota bacterium
CCCGGTCGGTGGCGCCTTCCTCGACTGCCCCGCCCTCGTTGTCCCCGGCGCTGCCTTCGACGACGCCTTCCTCGGCGGTCTCTCGTTCGGCGCCTCCACGGTTCGGCCGCCCGCCACCAACGCTCGCTTCGTTCGTAGCGCGATCGGAACCAGCCCCGGCACCCGAACTGACCTCCCCCGACTGCTCAGGCTCGCCCCCCACCGGCTCGCCGCACGCAAGGCACACCAGGATCGCGACGTACTTCACCAACCCACGCTACCATCCGCGCAATGCAGGATCTGCCCTCCGCTCCCCCGGGCGCCCTCGCCACCGTTCGCGCGCTTCTGGGCGAGCCCGAGCTCGCACGCGTCACCCGGCTCGTCGCCGGCGCCGCCTCTCTCGATCGAGTCGTCACACACCCCCGCATTCAAAAGAATGGCCTCTGCCTCGCGGGGCATACCCACGGCGTTGTTGCATCCCGCGTCCAGATCCTCGGCGAAACGGAGATGTCCTTCCTTGCGACGCTCGACCCCGAACTCCGCCGCGAGCGCTGTGAAAAGCTCTTCGCCCTTGAACTCGCCCTCCTGATCGTCACGCGTGACGTCGACCCGCCGAGTGAACTGGTGGACGCTGCCCGCGCCACGCAAACGCCCCTCGTCGTTGCATCACCGCGCTCGAGTCGCACAATCGCGCTCGTTCACGAAGCGCTCGACCGTCTCCTCGCGCCCTCGCACACCCGTCACGGCGTGCTCATTGACATTCACGGCCTTGGCGCACTCCTTCTCGGCCCGAGCGGCATCGGCAAAAGTGAATGTGCGCTCTTCCTTGTCGAACGCGGCCATCGCCTGGTCGCCGACGATCAGGTCGTCCTCACGCGCACGCCGACCGGCGTGGTTCTCGGCAAGGCCCCTCCGCTTCTTCGCCACCATCTCGAGCTCCGCGGCATCGGCATCATCAACGTGCGCGACCTCTTCGGGGCGACCGCGGTGCGCGACGAAAAAGCGGTGCACCTCGTGATCGAGCTTTGCCCCTGGGACTCCGAGCAAGCCTTCGATCGCCTCGGCCTGGACGACCTCAGCTACGAGCTCCTGGGCCTCGAGCTCCCGATGCTACGGATTCCCGTGCAACCCGGCCGTAACATGGCGGTCATTCTCGAAGTCGCGGCTCGAAATCAGCTCCTCAAACGCGGCGGCACCCACGCGGCGCGGGAGTTTGTGGCCAAACTCTCCGGAAAGCTCAACCCCGGCGAATAGAGGCGCGTTTATACCGCGCGCACTTTGAACTGATTGTGCGATCGCGCAGGGCTCGGCGTTCCACGCAAGGCGCGAAGTCGATGGAATACTGGCGGTATTTTGAGACGAGCAACGCCGCGAGGGAGGTCGAGAACAAGCGAACGCGCGGTTAGTTCAAAGGAAGCGCGGTCTCGCCCTGTATTTTGCCCTCGCTTTACGTATCCTCTTCGCCAGCACAAAAGGATTGGCGTGAGTCTTCAGGTCGTAGTGGTTACCGGAATGAGCGGGGCGGGGCGCTCCACTGCCCTGCATGTCCTCGAGGACCTTGGCTACTATTGCGTCGACAACCTCCCGCCTTCGCTGGGTGCGTCGCTGACGGATCTTGCCTCCGCCGGAAAGATCGAGCGCCTCGGACTCGGCATCGACGTTCGCACCGGGGCGATTCTCGAGGGGGCCGACCAGGTCTTCGATCAACTCCGCCAGGCGGGTCATCGGCTCGAGCTCCTCTTTCTCGACTGCGTGGATGACGTCTTGGTCCGCCGCTACTCGGAAACACGCCGTCCTCATCCCCTCGCGCCGGGTGGAGACGTCTTTGCCGCGATTCGCAAGGAGCGCGAGCGTTTGAGCGAACTTCGCGCCCAGGCGACGCACACGCTCGATACGTCCGAACTTTCCGTTCACGACCTTCGACGTTCGCTCGTGGAATGGCTCGAGCGTGCCGGCGCGGAACGCACGATGGTCGCCCGTATCGTCTCCTTTGGCTTCAAGTACGGCGTTCCGGTCGACGCCGACCTCGTCTTCGATCTCCGCTACCTGCCCAATCCGCATTTCGTTCCGGAGCTCCGGCCGCAAACTGGTCTCGACAAGGACGTGTCCGAGTACGTGCTCGCGACGGAAGAAGCGGTCGAGTTGATGGCGGACGTGGAGCAGCTCCTCCGGCACACGCTTCCCCGCTACGAGCGCGAAGGGAAGGCCTACCTGACGATCGGCATCGGATGCACCGGCGGGCGGCACCGCAGCGTGGCGGTCGCAGAAGCCCTCGGCGAACGATTGCGGGAGCTTCGGGACGTGCACGTCTCGCACCGCGACGTACGCCGCAAGAAAAGTGTGTCGTGAGCGAAGCGCGTTTTGAGATCATCAACGAACTCGGGTTGCACGCGCGCGCGGCGGCAAAGCTCGTGCGAACGGCGAGCCGCTTCAAAGCGAAGATCGAGCTTGAGAAGGACGGCGTGCGCGCCGACGCCAAAAGCATCATGGGCGTGCTTCTTCTCTGCGGCGAGATGGGCGCTCACGTGACCGTGCACGCCGAAGGTGAGGACGCGGAAGAGGCGGTCCGTGCCATCGGTGAACTGATCGCGGATCGCTTCGGGGAAGAGCGGTGAGATTCGAAGTCCCCGGCATCGCCGCTTCCCTCGGGATCGCGGTGGGCACGGCGCATGTGATCGCCCGAGTGGGTGGCGTGACCCGGCGACGAGTGAGCGATCGCGACGCGGAGGTCGAGCGACTTCGCAGCGCCATCGATGCGTCCCGCGCCGAGATCGAAAGCGCGAAGGAGTCCCTTGCGGGCGCAGGCGAAACGGGTCTGGTCCTCGACGCGCAGCTTCTCATGCATCGCGACGAGCTTCTCGTGGATGGCGCGGCGCAGCGGATACGCAGCGAGGGCATGGGTGCGGAGTGGGCGATCGAAGCGACGGTGGCCGACCTCAAGGCGCCGCTCGAGGCCTCCTCGTCGCGTTATTTTCGAGAGCGCGCCCAGGACATTGAGCACGTCGGGCAGCATATCCTTCGGCACCTTCGCGGAAAGCACGACCGCCTCGCGCTGCCGGAATCCTCCGTGGTGCTCGTCGCGTCCGACCTTAGTCCCGCCGACGCCGTGCGCCTTCTCGGCGACCACCGCGTCCTTGGCCTGGTTACCGAAGTTGGGAGTTCCACGAGTCACACCGCGCTTCTGGCGCGCGCCCTTGAGGTGCCCGCGGTTGTCGGCGCGGGCCCCCTGGTCGATCGCGTTGTCGCATCGGTGGATGTGATCGTGGACGGTCTTCGCGGTCGCGTGGTGCTCGACCCTCGCGACGAAGAACGCGACTACGCGGAAAAGCGAGGGCGGCGCTTCCGACGTTTTTCGAGCGAGCTGCGTTCCAAGGCGGACGAGCCGGCGACGACCCTCGATGGCGCCGAGGTCACCCTCATGGCGAACATTGAGCTCCCGGTGGAAGCCATCGCTGCGAGGGCTCACGGCGCACGCGGGATCGGGCTCTATCGCACGGAGTTTCTTTTTCTCGAGCGTGATGCGCCGCCGGAAGAGAACGAGCAGGTCGGGGTGTACCGAAGTGTTCTGGAGGCGTGCGCCGATCGGCCGGTGGTGATTCGCACCTTCGATCTCGGTGGCGACAAGCTTCCGCGCTCGATGCAGCATTCCGCCGGACCCAACCCCGCCCTCGGTCTTCGCGCGGTTCGCCTGATGATGCGTGAGCCGGAGGTCATGCGCTCCCAGGTGCGTGCTGCCCTTCGAGCGGCGGCGCATGGGCCGGTGGAGCTCATGTTTCCGATGGTGGAAGGTCCGTCGACCTTTCGAACGCTCCGCGGTCTCGTCGCTGCCTGGCAGGCGGAGCTCGACGCGGAGGGCGTCGAACACGGGGAGGTTCGCCTCGGCGCGATGGTCGAGGTTCCCTCGGCGGCGCTTCTGGCCAAGGAGCTCGCCACGGAGGCGGACTTTCTTTCTGTCGGGACGAACGACCTCGTGCAGTACACGCTTGCGGTGGATCGCTCGAACGCGGACGTTGCGGCCCTCGGCGACCCTCTCCACCCGGCGGTGGTTCGGCTTCTCGCCCACATCGTGCAGTGCGCGGACAAGGTGGGGACGCCCGTTGTGATGTGCGGCGACATGGCCGCCGATCCGATCGCGCTGCCGGTGGTGTTAGGACTCGGATACCGCCGACTTTCGGTGCCGACGGTGAGCCTTCCCTTTGCGCAGGAGCTCGTTCGCCGAGTCGACGCGAGTCAGCTCACGGCGCTCGCGACCGAGGTGCTCGATCTCGAGTCCGCAGTCGCGAGCCGCGCACACGTGCGGGCGCAGCTCGAAGACACCCTCGGCTCACTCTGGAGCGAGCAGGGCGTCTGATCACTCCTCCTGCTGCGCGCGCGCGTCGTTGTCGGAGAGGGTGTCGTGAAACTTCGTGTAGTCGATCATCAAGCGGCCGTCGTCGAGCTGGCTGATGACGTCGACAAAGCGGTGCCCCACGCGGAGATCCTCGGCGTAGTACATATGGCGCGCGTAGATCGTCTGCCCGTACGTACCGTCGTGACCGGTGAGGGTGATGATGATGCCCATCAGCGACTCTTCGGGGTCCTCCCAGTTCACGTCGCAGAGGGGGCTCTCCTCGTCGATCTCGTGAAAGACCGCCCAGCTCAGGACAAACATCGGCTGGCGGTCGCGCTTGAGTTTTAGGTCGTGAATTCGCCGAAAGTGGTGCCCTTCCGGGGAGAGCTCGTCCTTGATGACGGTGACGGCCATGCTCGCGTCGACCACCTCGTTTCCGCGGGCATTTCCAACGCGAAAGCTGAGCGTCCGCCGCCCGTTCATCGTCGTGAGGACGGCGCAGCGGCTGAAGAGGACGCTCGCTTTGGGCCGGCTCGCTTTGGAAAAGACAAGCCCGGTGACGATGGCGACGCCAATCATGCCGACAGCGGCTTCGAGGGTCACGATCAGATCGCCGTAGGTGGTGCCCGGCGACATGGTGCCGTAGCCGATGGTCGAGATGGTGTGCACGCTGAAGAAAAACGCGTCCGCAAAGGACCGAGGGCTGGCTCCCTCCACCGCGCCCGGTTCCAGCATGAGCAGACCCGCGAAGATCAGATTCACGAAGACGAAGATGAGCGCGAAGCCGATAAAGACACGGAACCAGCTGCCCTCCATGAAGTAGAAGTAGAGGTCGCGTCGAAGTTCGGCGGGCGTTCCTTTGCGAACCGCTTCGGAGATGTCCCGTCGTGGGGCGGCGGCGACGCGACCGGCCTCACGGCTTTCACGCGCGAGGTCCGAGGTGAGGCGCCCTTGAACTTCGTCCCCGTCCGACTCCTGGAAGGGCGCGAGGATCATGTCGATCACGACCTGAAGCGCGTTGAGGCCGGTGACGAGGCCGAGAAATACCGCGCCGCTCATTCCGTCGCCGGCGGGCGCTAGGACGAGGAGCGCCGCGCCAGAGACGATGCGAATGTTGACGCGAACGCGGTCGCTGAGCTCCACCTGCTTTCGCTCGGTGACCGAGTCGATCGAGGCAACGGCGAAATAGACCGCCGCGAGCGACCCGCACAGGAGCCAACGGGACGCGGTCGGCGCAGGTTCGTCCCAGCTCAGCGTGCTGGTGGTGGCGAGCGCGCCGCCGACGGCCGTCAGCGCCATCTGCAGCGGGATGTGCGAGTAGAGCCAGACGATCCAGCGGCCGCGACCGCTGCGGATTCGCGCGCCGGCGACATCGTCGAAGTAGATCCACCAGATCGACCAGGTCACGATGAGGACCGAGCCGGCGCGAACGTAGACGTCGGTTCCGGTTTCGATGAGCTCGCCGACGAGTTTCACAAACGACGCCGCCAGCACGATGATCGTGAGAAGGCCGTAGCGTTCGCCAAGATGACTGAAGTCCAGCGGGTAGCGGTCGGTGAGCTGACGTGATCGCGGGACGAGGGGCGCGGTGAGAATGGTTCCAATCGCGATCAGCCAAACGTAGTGGCAGTAGGGCGCCGCGAGAAACCCAGACGTGCACCATGCAGCGCTCGCGCCCGCGAAGATCGAGCCCCAATAGAGGCAGTAGTCCTGGGCTGCCCCCGCGAGACGCCAGGTGCGCGCGTACATGAGGGCCACCACGCCCAGCGCCGCTCCCGTCGCGATCGAAAACGCGGCCGTGTCCCCCTTCATCATGTCCGGCGCGTGAATCGCCATCCCGCCAACGGCGAACGTCTGCGCGAGCACCAACAAACGATGCGTGAAATCGTCGACCGTGAAGCGGTTCTCGAAGAACGTGAACCCCGACCAGGCCATCCAGAGCGCGAGAAAGCCCTCGGCGAACGAGGCGACGTTGCCAACCTGACCGCCGAGCGCGTCCCCGAGCTGCACGAACGCGATAACGAACGTCAGGTCGTAAAAGAGCTCAAGCCAGGTGGCCTGCTTTTCCGAACCGGGTGCCGGGCTGTGCAAGACCGGGCGGTGAAACCATCGAGAACGCATGATTACTCCGCCAAGAGCGGGACGTTTTCGGGCTCTTCCCGAACCCCGCCCCGGCTCAGGGCTTGTTCCAGCAAACGGTCGAGGGTGCGCGAGTTCGGAAAGCCCACCCAGCGCTCAACCTCCAACCCGCGCGCGTCGAGCATGATGTAGGTCGGCACGGTTCCGATGGAGCCCAGCGTGCTGGTGCCGTGGTGAACGTCTCTAGCCGGGTCGTAGGTGAGCGGAAAGTTGGGGGAGAGCGCGCGCTCGTAGGGATCGAGCAGCGGGGCCGCATCCGGCTGTGCGGCGATGCCGATAACGTGTGTCTCAGGGTGGTTGCGGGCGAAGCGCGACGTTGGCCGCAGCGCTGCCTGGCTGACCCCGTCGAAGGTCGCAAAGACGAAGAGCAGCACCGGGCGACCGCGAAGATCGCCGATGTGAATCCACTCTCCCGAGGGGCGACGAAGCGCGAGCTCGATGGCTTGGGGCCCGCGCTCTGCGTGCGTCTCGCCGACTGCTCCGGAGGTCGAAGCGCCGCAAGCGAGCGCCAGCACGAGCAGAAGCGCGCTACTTTTTCTGACCGACGAAGTGATCCTTCTTGTCCTTGAAGAGGACGTTAAACGTCGTGAGTGAGCCGTAGCAAGCGGTGATGTACTGCTGCAGCTGAACCTTTTCGTCGTCCTTCAGGCTCTTGCTGCCGTTGACCTTTTGCTCGAGCACACGGAGCTTGTCGCGCACCATCACGATCTTACGAAAGAAGACATCGAGGGGAATCGTCTTCTCCTGCGTGTCTTCCTTGCCCGGCTTGAGCACCACCTCACCGCCGCTCCAGCGCTCCCCGATGGGCACATCGCGAATGCCGAGCTCGTCGAGGAGGACCTCCCGAAGCACCTGGCGAAATTCGTCCTGGTCCATATCGATTCCGATCTCCTTGGGAATGGTGGGGCGCCGAACCACCGGCGCTTCGTCGTCCCGGTAGCGTCGCGGAGTTCCCGCCGCTTTCTTTCGTTTGAGGGAGCCTTCGAAGGACGCGCCGAACTGCTTGTAGCTGGAGCAGGTGTTGGTGTCCTTGAGGGGAGGGTGCCAGCAGCCGAGTTGGCATTCCCCCCAGGCCGCGCCCGCGTCGTCGGTTCGAAGTTTGATGAACCAGCCGCAGCTGCCGCAGCGGTCTTTGAGATCTCGCTCCTTGGGCGCATCCATGGAAGAGCCGTAGCCTACCGTCGCCGTGCCGAAACGTCGATGCGTGATCGCCACTGGAGGCAGACGGACTTGAGCACACACGTCGCGCACTTTTCCGAGGATCGCCGGGAGGGGCACTCACGCGAAACTCCGAGGTGACAGAGGGCAAAGTCGTAGCGGACCGGATCGTCGGAATCGAGCCTTCGGAGGGCCTGCGTGATCTCCTCGGCGGTGCGCCAGCTGGCGTCCTTTCGGGTGGTCAGTCCGAGATTGGTCGAGATGCGATGAATGTGGGTGTCGACGGGAATGACCAATACGGAGGGCGACACGTTCCACAGGCCGAGATCGATGCCGTCTGCGGGGCGGACCATCCAGCGCAGATAGAGCAGGAGACGTTTGCAGGCACTTCCTGCGCGCGGGTTTGGAACGAGGTGACGCAGCCCGCGCGGCGCGTTCGACCCGCGGAGAGAGTCGGCGAACTCCGAAAGGGCTTCCCGAAGGTCGCCGTGCGTGTCGAGAGACTGCGCAAACGCGGACCCAAGAGTGCCGTGCCTGCGGCGAAGCCGGGCGGCGTGATGCAGCATCGCCGCGAGGTGCGGGCCTCGGTAGACCCGATGAACGAAGCCGTCGAGGCGCCGGTTGAGTTCTTTCGGTCCGCGGCGAATCGTGCGCGCTGGATGCCGACCGAGCGAACCGAGCGCCCGTTCTACGCTGCGCCGAATCGCGGTGACGTTTCCGAAGGCGAGGCTTGAGGCGATCAGGCCAACGACCTCCTGATCGTCTGGGTCCGCGTAACGATGAACGAAGGACACGGGATCGGAGGCGCGCCGCGTGTTCACGTCTTGGGTCGCGATCAGCGTTTCCAGGCGCTCTCGAAGGTCGTGGCCACGGACGGTCACGAGGGTGGTATAGCAGCCCATGGCGCGCGCCCTGATTCCGGTGGTGACCCTTCTTGCTGCGGCGTCCGCGAACGCGCAGACGAAAGGCCCCTGGTGGACGGATGTCGACACGCGCGGCGGCGTCTTGCGCGCGGAAGTCGCGTCCCCTTCCGAGCTTTCCGTAGAGCTCCGCGCAGAAGGCGGCGAGCCGATCACGGCAACGTCCGCAGGCGCGGAAGGGCCGGACGGGAAGTGGCTGCACGTTGTCGAGATGCGCACGCTCGAGGCGAACACCCGCTACGAGGGGCGAGTTCGAGGTGGCGGAATCGACGCGGCGGTTTCGCTGCACACCGCGCCCGAAGGCGATGCGCCGCTTTCGTTTCTGGTCTACGGCGACGACCGGACCAACCACGCGGTGCATCGGCGGCTCGTGGAACAGATGCAGCAGGAGGACGATCCCCGTTTTGTTCTGCACACCGGCGACTACGTCGAGGTCGGCGGCCGCCCGGGCGACTGGTCCATTTTCTTTCGCATCGCCAGCCCGCTCCTGAGCCGCGTCCCGATCTATCCGACCTTGGGCAATCACGAGATCTACGGGCCGGGCGGTCGCATGCGCTACGACCGCTACCTCAACACGCCCGAGCGCCGCGAAGCGTGGCAGGCGTGGACCTACGGGCCGCTCCGTTTGATCTCGCTCGACAGCAACGACGACTGGCTTCCCGGCGGGGCCCAGCACGAGTGGCTCAAGGCCGAGCTCGCCGACCGGAAGGGTGCGACCTTCGTGATCGTCTTTGTGCATCACGGGCCGCGCTCGAGTGGACGCCACGGCGATCAGCGGGAGATGGCGGCCCTTGGGATTCCTGAGCTGCTCGGTGACGCGGGCGTGGACCTCGTCCTCAGCGGCCACGACCACATGTACGAACGCGGCGACTACGACGGCCTCAAGTACGTGGTCACCGGAGGCGGAGGCGCCCCGCTCTATGACGTCAATCGGCAACACGCGTCTCAGCTGAGCTTTCAGGTTGTGCATCACTACCTGCGCTTTCGCGTCGAGGGGGACCGACTCTCGATGGACGCCATTCGTCTCGGGGGGGAGCTGATGGAGCGCTGTTCCTTTCGTCCGTCCGAGCCGTGGGAATGCGAACAAGAGGCGCCGATCGATCCGGGGACGCCGCCGACGAACTATCGCTGGGTCGCGATTCCCGCCGGTCTCATCCTGCTCGGCATTGCGTACCTGCTGTGGCGTCGCCGTGTGAAGGTCGGGCCCCGCTAGATGTGAACGCCGAGCTCGGCGCGATCGCACGGTCCGTTTAGAAGAAGCGCGGTCTAGTTCAAAAAATCCTCGAGCCGCCGCGCCATCATGAGGCGGGTTGCTGGAGTGAGGCCGTCGTCCTCCGCGGATTCGTCCTCAGGCGCCCGCGCGACTTTGTCGTTCGCAGGAAAGACGACGAAGCCCAGATCCTTGAGGGCCTTGAGCGCGGTTTCGAGCTTCGGCTTGGACATCGACTCGCGGAGCTCGAGCTCGCCGGCGAGGTACATCCGCTGCCCGAGCGCGAGAGCGCGGCGAACCCACTCTTTTCGGCTCATCCCGTCTTCGTCGAGATTCGACAGGGATCGCACAGCAAGCAGATACGCCTCGAAGTAGCTCTTGAGCATCGCAGCGTAGACGTCGAGGTGCCGTGCGGCTTCCCCGAAGCGCACGGTGTCGCCGGTCCACTCAACCTCGTTGTCGTCCACCATGCCGGCGAGCGCGTCGCCGAAGATCGAGTCGAAGGGCGCGTCCGCGCGAAACATGAACTCGTACTTAAAGAGGCGCGAAAGCCAGCGCACCTGTTCGCGGAGCGAGCGAACGGTGGGCGCCTCATCGCTGCTGGCGCGCATCGCGGCGCTAATGAGCGCCCGCGGCACAAAGAAGCTCACGAGGTTGTTGAGGTAGTACTCGAGGGCGAGGCGTCGCTGGTCGGGGACGTTGTAGATCACCTCGCCGCTCGCATCGACGGAGCGAAGGAGTTTGGCATCCTCAAAGAGGGCGATGGCTTCGTCGAGCGCTTCGCTTCGAAGGCTCCCGTCGCTCGCGAGAATCGACTCCGCCGGCCGCGCACCCATACGCCGCAGGGTGTCGAGGAGCATGCGCGCGCGATCCCGGAGATGACGTCGTGAAATCCCGCGGCGTTGATGAACGAGAAGCGCCGACGCGACGAGGGCAGCGGGCGTGATCGTTGTCGCGCGATCGATCTCGTGCGTCATCCGGTGCGCGACACGCTGGACGAGAGCGCGGCGCTTCGGCGGCGTGATGGTCGAGCGATCGCGAACCGCTTCCTCGCCGATGAAATCGCGAATGGCGTCTTCGAGGGTGAGGATCTCACCGAACTGGACGTAGAGACGTCCGTATTTGGAGCGGAGGATCTGCGGCGTTTTGAGGAGCCCGCCGATGTCCTCTTTCTGCTTTTCGCCGCCGCCGAGTTCGTGCACGTAGGAGCGCTCTTCGATGACGCGCTCGTAGCCAATCGAGATGGGCACGAAGAAGACTTTCTTCATTCGGAGCTTCAGTGCCGCGTCCACCACCATGGTCAGGAGTCCGTATTTCGGGGAGAGGAGTTTGCCGGTGCGGGAGCGGCCGCCCTCGATGAAAAACTCGATGGGAAAGCCCTCGACGATCAGCTTCCGCATGTACGCGTCGACGAGCGCCGCGTAGAGCTTTCGTCCCTTGAAGCTTCGCCGGATAAAAAACGCACCGCCGCGCCGAAGGATGGGGCCGAGGGGAAAGAACCCGAGGTTTTCGCCGGCGGCGATCAGCGGCGCACTGAGCGCGTGGTGGTAGAGCACGTAGCTCAGCACGAGGTAGTCGACGTGGCTCTTGTGGCTCGGCAAATAGATCAACGTGCCCTGCCGCGCCGCCTCGCGAACGCGCTCGATGCCTTCGCGATCGACCACCACGCCGTCGTAAATTCGCCGAAACACCCAGTTCAGGACCCGCGAGAGGGTCGCGAGCATCCAGGGCGTCTGGCGCGCCTGCAGCTTGCGGAGCTCTTTGCGCGCCTCCTTTTCCACCTTGGCGATCGAACGATCGCTGCGCCGCGCGGCCTCTTCGATCTGTTTGCGCACGCGTGGACTGCGAAGGAGCTCGTCCTGAATTCGCGTGGGTGTTTTTTGCGTCGGACCGAGAACGAGCGTGCGCTCGCGTTCCATTCGCCGAAGGAGCGCGTAGCGAATCTTGTCGGCGATCTCAGCGTCGGTGAGGTCCTGCTGCTCTTCGAGAAAGCTCTGAAGGTTAAAGGCGTCGCCGGAACGAAGGCGCGCGTTGCGATAGTTGAACAGGAACTGGAGAAAGACGCGCACCTTGCCCGGCCATTCGACTGGGCCGAAGAGCATGTCGACGAAACCGCGCCGCCGTTTGGGCGGTCGCTGACTCCACACGAAGGTTTGCGGCAGGAGCAGGATCGGTTTGTCCATGCGCCGCTGGGTCTCGACCAGGGTGCGAATGAGGTCGGTCTGTAGGTCTTCGCCTTTGCGAGCCCGGCTGCCGATGCGCGGAGGTTTGCGAAGAAAGAGGAGCGCGCTGTGTTGTTGCTCGACGACCTCGGAGAGCGCCTCGTCTTCCGGTCGCTGTCGCTTGAGCCGAAGTCGACGATCGCCTTTGCCAAAGGGCTCGAGAATCCACAGGCCGAGATCGTTGACGAAGCGGACCAGCGGCAGCCCAAAACGCTTCACCAAGAAGTCGAGGCAGAGGAAATCCAAAAAGGAGATCGACCGCATCACATAGACGACGACCCCCTGACGCGCCGACTCGCGAACCGAGCCGCTCCAGGCCTCGTCGACGGTGATGTGGCTGAAATAGCGCCGGTAGATCCACCGAAAGAGCGCGTTCGGCTCGTACGGCCGGGGAGACCCCGAAAGGGGGGTCTCCGCAGGTGCTTTCGGGGAGTCCACCGCCCGAGATTACCGCGTTTTTGCCCTTTGCTCGGCCTCGATGGTGTCACGCTCGGTCTGCTGGGGCCCAGCGCTGCTTGACACCCCTCAGCCCGGAAGCTAAGAGTCCCGCCCCCTGAACGCCCGCGCTTGGCGGGTTGAGGTTTGTTCCGATGCGCACGCACAGCGCCAGAGAATCTGAGGTCCAGCGCAACTGGTACGTGGTCGACGCCACCGGCCAGTCGCTCGGTCGCCTTGCGTCCAAGGTTGCCTCCGTCCTTCGCGGAAAGCACCGCCCCGACTTTACCCCCCACGCCGACGCTGGCGATTTCGTCGTCGTCATCAACGCGGAGAAGGTGAAGCTCACGGGCAAGAAGCTCACCGACAAGCGCTGGTACCACCACTCCGGTTATCCCGGCGGCCTCTACTCCGAGGCGTACGGCGATCTTCTTCAGCGTCGTCCCACCTTCGTCATCGAGAAGGCGGTCAAGGGCATGCTCCCGAAGACCTCCCTTGGACGAAAGTGTTTCACGAAGCTGAAGGTCTACGCTGGCCCCACTCACCCCCACGCGGCCCAGAAGCCGCAAGCTTTCGAGTTCTGAGGATCCTATGAAGCCCAAGACCATTCACGGCCGCTTCTACGGCACCGGCAAGCGTAAGACGGCGATCGCTCGCGTGTTCCTTCGGGAAGGCGGCGAGGGCAAGGTCACCATCAACAACCGCACCTTCGACGACTACTTCCCCCGCGACATCCTCCGCATGGTGGTGGAGCAGCCCTTCGACGTCACCGCAAAGCGCGGCAAGTTCGACGTCGAGGTCAACGTCTCCGGCGGCGGTATTGCGGCGCAGTCCGAGGCGATTCGTCACGGGATCTCGCGCGCCCTCGTCAACTACGACGAGACCCTGAAGAGCGCGCTGAAGCGTGCCGGGATGATGACCCGGGACGCGCGTAAGAAGGAACGTAAGAAGCCCGGTCAGCCCGGCGCTCGTAAGAAGTTCCAGTACTCGAAGCGCTAGTTCGCGCCTTCGCTTTGGGAAGAAACGCTCGCTTCGGCGGGCGTTTTTTCGTTGGGGCGCTCTTTGGTGGGCGGGTTTTTTACGGGACCGCGTTGCAGGTGGAGGACGTGGGCGGCAAGCTCCGCGCGATGACTCTCACCGCTGCCATCATCGGCGCCACCGGCTACACGGGCGCGGAACTGGTGCGTCTGCTGCACCGTCATCCAGAGTTCGAGGTCGGGCCCCTGGTCGCGCATTCCACGGCGGGAAAGCGTGTGGAGGAGATCCTTCCTTCGCTAGCGGGCCTCGTGGACGGAACGATTCAGGCCTTCGACGCGGACGCGGTAGCGGATCGCGCAAAGGTCGCGTTTTGTGGTCTTCCCCACGGCGCGAGTGCCCCCACCGTGGCCGCGCTTCGCGAGCGCAGTGTCGTCGTCTTCGATCTTTCGGCCGACTTTCGCCTTCGCGATCGCGCCACCTACGAGGAGTGGTACGGCGAACACGGCGCGCCCTCGCTTTTTGGAAGCGGCGTCTACGGTTTGGTGGAACTCTACCGCGACGCGCTCAAGACGGCGGACCTGATCGCTGTGCCAGGGTGCTATCCAACGGCTGCGCTCTTGGCGCTCGCGCCGCTCTTGCATCGCAAGCTCGTGGATCCTGCCGGCCTCGTCGTCGACGCCAAGACCGGAACGTCCGGTGCAGGTCGCAAGGTGAGCGCGGCGCTTCACTTTTCCCAAACCTCCGAAGGGGTGCGTCCCTACAAAGCGGCGGGACTTCACCGGCACACGCCGGAGATCGAACAGGAGCTTTCCGCGATCGCTGGCGCGCCGATCGCGCTGACCTTTACGCCCCATCTCGTTCCGATGATTCGCGGCATTTTGGCGACCTGCTACGCGATGGCGAGCGAGGGGACCAAAGCGTTGAAGGAAGGCACCGCCGAGGCGTGCACCGACGCAGCGCGCGCGTTCTATGAAGGATCGCCGAGCGTGGTGGTGCGCGATCCGGGAACGCATCCGGACACCCTCTGGGTCCGCGGCAGCAACCGCACGCAGATCGCCTACCATCACGACGCGCGCACCGGCCGCATTCTTGCCATGGCCGTCATCGACAACCTCGTAAAGGGCGCGGCGGGCCAGGCGGTGCAGGCGGCCAACGTGCGCTTTGGCTTCGCGGAGGGACTCGGTCTCGAAGCGCCCGCTACGTGGCCCTAATGCGCCTTTTGCACTTCAGCGATGTTCATGTGCCTTCGCCGATTCGCGGCGTACCGCTTCGTGCGATCGCCAATCGTCGCCTCGCCGGGCTCCTGAACTATCGACTGCGTCGACGAAAGCGCTACCTCGACGCGCCTCGAAAATTGCAGGAGCTCGCCGAAACGATCCACGACCTGCGGGTGGACGTCGCCCTTTGCACCGGCGACTACACGATCGTTGGCCTCGAGCCGGAGCTCGCCTTTGCGCGTCGCTGCGTGCAGCCGATCGTGGATGCGGCCCCGGAGTTCGTCACGATCTTCGGCAACCACGACGTGTACATGCCGGATTCGCTCGGCGTCTTTGAAAAGCACTTTGGCGAGTTTTTGAAAACCGATCGCCCGGATCTCGCGGTGGATGGCGTGTGGCCCCTCGTGCGTTTTCTGGGGGACCACGTTGCGGTCGTAGGCATCAACAGCGCGCGCCCGAAGCCGGACGTCGTGCGCTCCACGGGTCGAGTTCCAGAGGCGCAGCTTGCCGCGCTGCCCGCCGTGCTCGACGCGTGCGAGGGTCGCTTTGTTTTTCTGCTCACGCACTACGCGCCGCGCCTGGGCGACGGTCGCCCCGACAAGCGAAATCACGGTCTCGAAAACGCCGACGAGTTGCTTCAAGCCACGGGCAAGGTTCGCGGCGCGCTGCTCTTTGGGCACGTTCATCATCAGTACGACGTGAGCGTTCCGGAAACCGCGATGCATCTCTTTAACTCCGGAAGCACCACGATGAAGGGCCACGAGGGGTTTTGGCTCTACGAGGTTGGCGACGAAGTCGTCGCGACCCCAGGGGTGTATCGCGACGGTCGCTACGTGCTCCTCGACCGCCAGGTCGTCGTCCAGCGTTGACGTCGGCGCGTGTCGTTGCCACCGTGAAGAGGTGGGGCTTACGGTTCACGTCGGGTTCTGGCTCTCCATCGCCGCTGGGTTGATGGTTGGCCTTCCGATGCTTCTCGCCATCGTGCGTTCGTTCGAACGAATTGGGTTGGGCCCGGTGTGCCAGCTCTGTTCGGAGCGGCACCGCGGGCCCTGTGGTGAGGTTCCGCCGCAGTCGTTTTGACGCGAGCCGGCGATCCGAACCGCCGCCTAGAAGCGATACGGAAAGGTGATGGCGAGACGGTCCTGAAGGAAGGGCTCGACCTCGATGGACTCGAGCGCATCTTCGATGCAGGCCTCGCTTCCGGGGGGCGCTCCGTCGAGGCGCACCGACCGCGGCGTGCCGGTGTCACCGCTTAGGTACACGCGCGCGGTAACCACCCCATCATGTCCCTCTGCGCAGCGGCGGACCGCAGCGCTTTGTGCCCGAAAGGCGCCCGCGACGGCGTCGCGGGAAGGTCGAAGGACGCGGACCGTATCGTCGCGATCCGTTGAGACAGAAGGAATGCCGCCTGAGAGCCGCATCAACTCATCGAGAGAGCGTTCGTCGAGCGACCGGGTGTCCGCCCCTCGCTCTGCGCGGCGAGGTGGTGCTGTCGCGCGCGGCGTGGGGGCGCTACTCGTCGCGAGTCGTGCAGTCGCGGGCGTCGCGGGTGTCGGCGTTGGGTTGGCCTCCGCGACCGCTTCGGGGGCGACGGTTTCGGTGACTGGCTCCGGTTCTTCCAAGGCGACCTTTTCCGGCACCTCGGGCGCCTCGGCGACGGCGATGCTCTCCTCGATCGGAGCGTCGGAGGTGCTCGCAGCGCGATGGTGAACGTGAAGGGCGAACGCGCCCGACGCGAACGCGAGGAGCACGGCGAGAAGGGTTGCGCCGGAAAGGGAGCGGCGCGCTTCCTCCGGGCGAGCGCGAATCGGTCCGGCGAGCCCGATGCCAAGAAGGCTCGGATCCGGACGTGAATCCGGATGTGGCGGGTCCGCTGTCGAGGCCGCCGCCAAGCGAGAAAGGTCGATGAGGCCCGAGTCGTGAGTTTGATTCATGGGAGTCTCCTTCCCAGATTTGACGTGCAAGCGTACGAAAATATTGAAGAATATTCCTCCGCAGGGAGCGTCTAAGCCTTCGTTGAAATCTTGCTGGATGTAGGCGTGTGTCGGATGATGTGGGTGGAGGAGCCATGCTCGAACCCGTCGAAGTCTTTGTCCAGCGCCGTCAGTCCACTCGCCGCGCCGTCGATCTCATTTGCGAGGTCGTTTCGGATCTCTGGGATGAGCCGGTGGCCCACCGCGTTCGCGACCTCAGTCCCCAGGGGCTCTTTCTCGACACGCCGCTTCCCGTCGACCCAGGGACCGAGCTAGTGCTCGAGCTGATTCCCCCCGGTTGCGACGAGCCGCTCTACCTCTTCGGCAGTGTTCGCCGCGTGGAGATGCGACGCCGTGCCGACGAGGAGCGGGGTGGAGGGCTGGGCATCGAGCTTCTCGACACACCCTGGGACGTGCAGGAGCTCCTGCGCGAGGCGCTCCGCGGGTTGCCTCCGCCCCTGCCGAAAGGCTTGCCGCCGACCGAGCCGGAGATGGTGTGGGTGGAAACGCTCCTCACCTGGGAAGAGGAGCTCGACGATCGGGTCAACGTCTTCGAGGTCAGCGATGTGTTTCGTTTCGAGGAGCATCTCGAGGCGAAGATGTCGGACCTCGAGCTCCTCGGCGAATTTCAGACGACCATTCACTAGCGGCGAAAGTCGACGCGCATCCACCGCACCACGGTGGTCCCGTCCGCGGGCTCGGGGAATTGCAGCGCGCCCACGATTTCCCGGAAGCAGTCCGCGGCGCCTCCTCCCGCCTCGTCGACGAGTGTGTCGACGTGCGCGACGCCACCGTCCGGCGCGATCGAAAACTCCAAGACGACCAGTCCCGAAACCGATGGACGGTTGCCGTCGAAGCAGAGGCGGAGCCGTTCTCGGTGCTGAAGGAGCACCTCGTCGATCGGTGCCTCGGAAAGCCCCACCGGTCCGACGTAGACTCGAAAGGCGCCTGACCATCCGTAGCGAACCTGGCGAAGCGCGCGAATGACGCAGGGATCCGGCGGCGTGACCGTTTCGACGCGGCCGTGTTCGCCCTCGCCGACGATGCGATACGTGGCGGGCTGTGACCCGTCTTGCCAACATCGTTGGGCAGCTTCGCGGACGGGGCGAAGG
>JBCDAA010000176.1:0-17554 GCA_039186435.1 Myxococcota bacterium
CGTACGCCTGGCTACCCGCCGCTTTCGCCCGCGCTCCGGGAAGAGCTCCGCGCGCACTTCGCGCCTCACAACCGACGTCTTGAGGAACTCACCGGTCTTCGTTTCGCGTGGTAACGCAGCACTTTGCTGTCGGCGTCGTTCAAGTCAGCGCTGGGCCTCGAGGCTGCCAGTCACCTTCTTGCCCTTCTTGCCCTTCACTTCAAGCTTTGCCTTCGCTGATGCGAGGCTCCGTTGGGACCAACGAAAAAGGGCCGCTTGCGCGACCCTTTTCAAACCTTCGGACGATGTCGTCGTTAGATCGACGGGCTTGCGGGCGGCGGCACGAAAGGCACCACCGGAATCTCCGGAATCGGAAGAAGCGTGGGATCGTCTTCCGGCGTCTCGGGATCGATCTCCGTCACGACGCGCGTGCTGCCCGTCTCGAAGATGTCCTGACCGATGCACTGCGCCGCCTCGCGATCGAGCACCACGAACTTCTGTCGCAACACCGCAAGGACGGTGAACTCGTGGTTTCCGCGGCTCGTGTCCTGCGCCTCGATCGCGTCCTCGAGGTTGCTGAGGCGCTGCTCGACCGTACGCAGGTTTGCGTTCACCTGAGTGAGCTTGTCGTTGATGCAGGTGACGCGAATGATGTCGCGCTCCTGCCGAGCCTCGTCCAGAAGCGACGAAACCCGGCGGCTGAGATCCGTTCCGCGCTGGCGGATGGCCTGACCTTCTTCGACCTGCTCTTGAGGCGTCAGCGCCGCGTTCGCGCGAGCCTCGACTTCACCGACTTCTTCGGTCTCGGTCTCTTCCGGCTGAGCGACGGCAAGTCCAAGTCCCGACACGGCGAGAATGCCGGCGAGCTGAAAGCCTCGATGACGTAGAAAACGCATGGGTGATGGTCCTTTGGGGGAAGATACGAGTCCCCGAAATCACTGTCAACGCGGGGAAAATCTCGTTCTTGAGTGTCCTCGGCGACGGCATCCATTCATCAGAACGCTCGTTCGGGCACAAATATTATATCCCCTCCCTGAATGGGGACATCTTCTTCGCGTCCATCGCTGATTCGCCGAGCGGGAACAGCGTAGCGCCGAACCCCTTGATCGGCCCGTCGGGTGAGCACCGCTCCATTCTGGCTGGCCAAGGCTGTGAAGCCGCCGGCCATGGAAATCGCCTGCACGAACGTCATCCCTGGCATCACAGGAAAGGTCCCTGGGTTGCCCACCGCTCCCATGACGCTGACGCGAAGGGAGTTGCTCTCCGAAACGAAGACCGTGACCTGAGGATCGCGGAGGATCTCTCGGTCGCGCAGCCCGTCCGCAATGGACGTCGAGACCGCACGAGAGTCCAAGCCCTCCACAACCACCCGACCGAGGAAGGGAAAGTCGATCGTTCCATCGGATTCGACGCGGTACTGCGAGGAGAGTTCGTCCTCGCCGAACACTCGAACCTCAAAAACATCGCCCATTCCAAGCCCTGGCGTCGCGGGCTCTGCGTTTCGGATCTCCGCCGGGACCTGCTGCGCCCCGCCGCATCCAAGGCACAAAAGCACGATCAGCCCGAGTGTTCGAAACTCCATGAGCGTTCGTGGCAAGCAGCCGCCCACACATTCAAGTACTCGGTCTAGAACGCGCGTTCTGGGACGAAGATGATGTCCCCACCCTGAATCGGGACGTCCTCTTCGCGACCGTCGCTAATGCGCCGTGCGGGAACGGGATAGCGCCGCACACCTTCGTCCGTTCGGCGCGTCAGCACCGTGCCGTTTTGGCTGGCCAGGGCGGTAAACCCTCCAGCCGTCGAAATCGCCTGCACGACGGTCATCCCTGGCGCCACCGGAAAGGTCCCCGGGTTCGCCACGGCCCCCATCACGCTCACGCGAAGCGAGTTGCTCTCCGAGACGAAGACCGTGACCTGCGGATCCCGAAGGATCTCGCGCTCACGGAGCCCGTCAGCGATGGCCGTCGAGACCCCTCGAGAGTCCAGGCCCTCCACCGAGACTCGCCCAAGAAAGGGAAAGTCGATCGTGCCGTCGGCTTCAACGCGGTACTGCGAAGAGAGCTCGTCTTCGCCGAACACCCGAACTTCGAAGACGTCGCCGGTCCCCAGACCCGGTGCGACGGGCTCGGCGTTTCGGATCTCCGACGGGACTTGTTGAGCGCCACCGCATGCACCCATGAGGAGCAAGAGCAGCAGTGGCGTGTTTCGAATGCGCGCTAGTAGAAGACGCGAATGCCGAGCCATGCCTCGACCTTGTTGAAGCCCGCCGGGTCGGGGATGAGGCCGCCCATGCCGTCTTCGACCTGGAACTCGAAGTCCGTGAAGTCTCCGAAGTACCCCACCGACGCATTGATCGCGAGGTAGTCGGTGAAACGGTACTCGCCGAAGAGGCGGAGAGAGAGGTAGATGTCGTCGCGCTCGCCGAGCGACGTTCCCGCCGAGTCGAAGATCTCGCCGAACTGGATGCGAGCCACCCAGGTGTTGAGCGAGAGAAGGAACGAACGGCCGAGAAGCCACTGGAAGTTGAGGTACCCGCGATCCTGGGTGCGGTAGAGACCCACGACCGAGCCAGCGTTCTCACGCTCGTACCCGAAGTCGACGGTGACCGTCGGGGTCAGGCGGAGCTTGAGGCCGAGCAAGACGAGGACCGACTCAAAATCGTCGACCGTCGGACTGTCGATGAACGTCGCCGTGTAACCCACCGCAGCGGTTGCGGACACCTTCGGGGTGATGATGCCGTTGAGACCGATACGAGTGCGAAGCCGCCAGTTGTTGGTGAGGGAGAGCGGCGCGGCAGAGTCGTCCGCGTTGTAGAAGTCCGTGAAGTCCGCGGTCGCGTCCCAGAAGATCGCGGTGCTCGGAAGAAAGCGGTAGTGAATGTCCGCGTTCACCTGATGGCCGAACTGGTTCGCGTAGCGAAAGTCCTGGTTCTCGAAATACTGAAGGCGAAACGCATAGCCGAGGGACGTCTTGACGACCCCACCACGGCTCTGCCCGATGAGCTGAACGCCCGCGGTATTCGTGTCGACACCGTAGTTACGGTCGCCCGATCCGACGCGGCCCGTGAACGGCCGAATCGCCCGCTGAAAGTTGTCGTAGATCCGAAACCCGAAACGCCCCTTCGGGTTGATGTGGAGGTCGAAGTCGCCGTTGAGGGCGAAGTTACTCCGCGCCTCATCCTCCAGGAAGATGTAGGCCTCGCCGGAGACACCCGCGCTGAACTGGACTCGCGGCGCCGGAGCGTCCTGGTCGTCCTGTCCTTCCCCCTCACGCTGACGCTGACGGGTCAAGGTCGAGAGGTAAAGGTGCGGCGTGATTCGAAAGATGACGCTTCCGGTCGGCTCGCGCGGACCGTCGTCGTTGTCCTCAAAGAAGACGTTGGAGTCGTATCCGACTTCGGCGCCGACGCCGGGGTGCAACTCGAGGTTTCCAACGCGGAAGCCGGGGCCCTGTGCGCGTGAGCGGTCTTGAAGCCACGCGGCGCCCTGTGCGCCAACAACGTTCGGTACAAAGACAGCGCTTGCCGCGGCGATAAGGATGAGCTTTTTCATGAGGTCGTGGAGAGTCCGGAGAGTTCAGCGCGAGCCCAATGCGGGGGAAGTCGAAACGACCCCGTTCTGAGCTGCAACGCGCACGTAACCATCGCTAGATGCACGCAACCTCATCGAACGGTCCCCTCCAAAGTTGGGGGGGAGTATACCGGGCTACCAATTGAAGTCAACGAAGACAGAAGCCCGAAACTCCCCCTGATTTTGAGATCCTACGGCTCTGTTGCTGCCGCCCCCAGCGACATTCAAGCCGTCAGTTCTGAGGTGCGAAGACGAACGGGTAGCTGAACTGGACACTGCCCCCGTCCGGCCCCGGATTGAACCGGAAACGCCGCACGGTACTCACGACGCAGGTTGCAACCGCGGGGCTACCGGTGGTGTTTTCGGTCGAACGAGCGTTCGAGACGGTTCCACGCTCCACGATCGTGAACTGAACGGTCACCTTGCCTTGAAGGGTCGGGTTTCGCCGAAGCTCGGTCTCGTAGCAGCGCTGGATCGCCCGGAGCCGGGCTCGGATGGTTCGAACCACGATCGCCGAGTCAAAGTCACCGGAGCCGCCAATGTCGCCGCCTGCCTGGAGGTTGATACGACCGCGGATACGCCGCTCCATGACGGACCCAGTCGCAACCGTCATGCCGCCGCCCATGTTTGCGAGCTCGCCGAGCATACCGCCGCCTGAACCGCTGCCTCCACCGCCCTGGGTGCGAAGCGTTCCGCCAGCGGAGGACGCCTGAGAGACACCTTCGGTCTGTCCAAGAATGTCCGCGGAGTTACCGAGCGCGGCACCGCCCTGGAGGACGTCAGCGAGCGCTCCTCCCTCGTCGCTGAACGCACCGAGAATAAGCGCTTCTGCAGTCGCCGCAGCCTCGTTTGCGATTCGCGCACGAGCGTCAGCATTGGTGTTGACGTCGTTCGAGTTGCTGCTGCTGTCGTTGCTGTTGGAGTTGCTTGTGTTGTTCGTCTGCTGAGGCGCTTCTTCCGTGGGCTCCTCAGTGGGCTCGTCGGTCGGCTCGTCGGGCTCGTCCACCGGATCCGGCGGTGGGAGAGGCTCGTCGAAGATGAGCCTCGCCAAGCTTTCGGGAACGGCGGATAGACCCTGGTCGATCTCCCAGTCCGCGTTCTCGAGATAGATGACGAACCCGAAAAAGGTCATGTAGCTGAACACGACAAACGCCGTGAAAAGCCAGTCAATTCCAGCGACAAAACCACCTCGCGCAGCAGCCGGAAGCTGCGGTCGCGGCGTGATGGGCGGCGGCACGACGAACTGGAAAAGAAGCATCACATCGCCGATGCGGATCTTTCCCTTGGAGTTCGGGTCGAGCTTGATCTGCCAGTAGCCCCCCGCGTTTCGGGCGCGCCCACTGGAGCGAAGGGTCTTTAGATCCTCAACGCCCCCAGGAAGCCCAACACGGCCCCCCATCTGATCGGTGAAGTTGAGAATGTACTCGTCGTTAACGATCTGGAAGAGATCGAACTTCGCCGGAACGCCCGCCGCCTGAACGATGAAATGGTTCTTCTCGGAGGTTCCGATCGAGACCGTCTCGCGACGCCGGATAATGCGCTCTTCCGTTCCACGTCCGCCCTTGAAGAGAGCGATCCGTAGGACCTTCGGGCCAACGGGTTTCTTCCCGACGGCCTGCATTGCCATGGTCATCGCGCCGGGCTTGTTGCCTCCGGCCTTGGGCGGTTGTCCTTGAGGTGTTGCCATGGTGTGGCGGTGCTCCTGTGGGGGCTCCTGGAAGGTGCTCGTGAGTGGTGGGCTCGCGCTCCGCCGAGACGGAGGGTCACAAGTTGGACCCCACTCAGCGCCGAAAGTTTCGTCGCGCGGAAGATATCACCAGCTTTGGCGGCAGGTCCAGCTCAAGGAGCCGCGTTCTCGAAGAGATTCTCCAATCGTTCCCGGAGCTTGTGGCATTGGCGAATCGTCTTTTGGGCGGGTCGCCGCAGCATGGCCCGAGCGGCGAGCGCCAGCGCGGCAAAGCCCAGCCCGATCGCAATGGAGAGCGAGGCGTGTTCGCCGGCTTCGGCCTCGGCGACGCCCGCGACGAGCGTCCGTAGGCTGAGTCCACCGAGCTGAATCCGGGCAAACTCCCAGATCGCGGCGAGCAGCGCGAGAAAGGTACTCGCCCGGGCCGCCATCCGAAGGGCGCGGAGGTTCTCATTGACCGAAACGCGAATGGTTCGAAACTCAGCGGCCATCGCGATCCCGGGGTCCGCGCCGAGGGTGTCTGCCTCGATACCTGCCCGCGCGATCTGACCAGCCCAGCTGGGTCCGAGCGCGTCGGCCAGGCGAGCGCCCTTCCCGCCTCGAATCGCGTTTCGAAGCGCGGGGCCGACGGCTTCCACGTCGACGGAGCGCCCCTCCAGATGCCACCGGACGACGCGAACCACGAAGAACGCGATCGCGGCCCCAACCGCGAGCTGAAGACCCTGAACGAGAGTCAGAACGGCTCTCGGCGGACGCTTCTGATGATCTCCCGGAGAAAACTCGTCCGGAGATCGAGGACCTCGTAGCCGAGGTTGGAGCGGTTCAAAATGTAGAACGCGTTGGGCTTTTGAACGCGTCCCTCAATCCGAATCTCCTCGAGCTGGATCACGCGAGGCTGCCGACGCTGTTGGGCCTCAGCCGAGGAGCTCGCCACCAGCCCAAGCATCGAAATCGCAAACGCACAAAGAAGCCAGCGCATCACAAACCTCAAAAGGGAGCTCGCCGGACGGCGGCGGGAATCTCACGAGCCAAACGCTTTGCCGGGGCTTGCCGCGACCGAACGACTCGTCCTGGCGGCGGGAGCACGATGGCGAGAGGACGCTGTCGGCGCCCCTGCACTCGGACCTGGCGCACGTGAATCACCCCGTCCGCATCGCGGTAGGACTCATCGCTGTCTTCCGCAAAGGAAGGCAGTGCAAAGGCAAACAACAGCGCGCACGCGATCAACCAACGGGTCATCCTTCCCCTCCTTCGCCTTCGCGCGCACCGCGCTCAGCCTCCATTTGACGCCGACGTTCCTCGCGTTCCATCCGGCGACGGGTTCGCGAGATCTGTCGATCGAGATCCTCGAGGTACTGTGCGGACGGATCGTCGCGCGGAATGCGCGGCCCACGCAGGTTGCGGTAGCGCGTGAACTCTTCCTTCGCCTTTTCGAGCGCCTGGAGCTCGTTCAAGCCGGGAAAGTCCGCGGACGCGCTCATGTACATCAAGCCCATGTTGAAGTGCGCCTGCGGGAGGTTGCTCTCCATGCTCAGCGCCTTTTCAAACGCGGTCTTCGCTTTCTGCCATTGCTTGGTGGCGCGGTAGGCGTCGGCCAGGTTCAGGTGGACCGCAACGAGCGTCGGCGCGAGGTTTGCTGCCGCCTGAAAACTCTGAAGCGCCTCGTTGTAGTTGCCGCCAGCGAGCTGTGCGACGCCGAGCGCCATGCGGGCTTCAGCGTAGTCCGGCCGAAGCTGCACCGCCCGCTGAAACTCCGTCAGCGAATCGCGGAAACGCCCAGGCTCGTCCCGCAGGAGGCTGCCCTTGATGAAGTGCAGCTCCGCGTTGTTGTCCTGAATCGTGAGCGCCTGGTTGAGGATCGACTGAGCGAGTTCCTTGCGGCCCTGCGCGAGCGACGCCTTCACCACGGCGATCAGCGCGGGAACGAACCGCTCGTCGCAACGAAGCGCACGACGGGCCGCACTCCATGCTTGTTCGTACCGTTCGGCGCGGACGAGCACCTCGGCGTAGAGCGCCTGAAGATGGAGGTTCGTGGGGTTGGCGCGCGCCAGTGGTTCCACGAGCGCCATCGCATCGGGCACGGCGTTTCGGCGAAGGTGAATCGTCACCATGCCTTCGACGGCCCGCTCGTAGTCGGACTGAATGCGAAGCGCCTGACGATAGAACTCCATCGCGCGGTTCGCCTGCCCGGATCGGTCCGCCAGAACCCCGAGGTTGTACGCGGCCTTGTAGGCGTTACGGTCTTCGCTCAGGGCGCGCTGAAAGGATCGGCGCGCGTCCGCTACGCGACCTGAGCTCGCCGCCTGGACTCCCTGATCGAAGGCCCGGCGTGCCGCTCCGTTCATCGCGCGGCGCTCCGGGCGACGGCATTGTTCGGCTCGGGTCGCGCCCCACGGATTCGCCGGCTCTTCGGGTTCCGCCGCACCACCCTCCGACCCGCCCTCTGCGGTCTCGGAGCCGCCCGGTTCAGGATCGGAATCGGGTTCGTCGCCGTCCCACTCGTCGCCGCGATCATCCGGCTCGACGCTTCCCTCGGGGCCGTCGATGCCGCGCGCCGTTCCGCCGCCCGTATCTTCGTCGCCCGAGGTTCCCTCGTCATCGCCGGCTGTCGTTTCGTCGTCATCCCCGCATCCGACGGGACCCACGCTCAACCCAAAGGCGAGCAGCGCAAACAAGATCGATCGAGTTGTCGTCATCAGCGATCCAGTGCCGGCGGCGTGATGCCGGGGTCGATGGACATGATTTGACCGCGAGGTGCGCGGCTGAACTCACCGGGCTGGTAGGCCTGGAAGGTGTTGTCGCGGGCCTGCGCTTCGGCGATGCACTCCGCGATGCGTTCGTCGCCATAGGCCTGCAGTCGGTCGATGGCGGAGCGCGTGTACTCGTCATCGATGGAGCCGACGCGAGCCGCTCGTGCCGCAAGGGCGTATCGCGCGACCGCAAAGCACTCGATGGGTCGCGTCTTCTGGTCGAGGACCTGACGAACCGTGTCCTCGATGACGATGCGAATCTCCTCGCGGGTGTCACGGTTCATGCGACGACCGCGAAGCTGCTGCTGCATGGCCGCCGGGAGCACGAAGGGCACCGGGGCGTTGAGAACTGCACGCGCGAGAAGCTCGTAGATTCGGCCCTGCTGCACGTACGCCGCGATGGTCCAGCGCGGGCGACGATACGGAGGGACGGTGTTGTACCCATCGACAAAACGCTGGGCTTCCACCGCGCCTTCGTCGATCTGGCGGGTGAGCGACTGAACGTAGTCCTCGAGAGTTCGCGGTCGTCCTTCGCTGATCGCAAAGCGCTCGAACTCGTCCGAGCCCTCGTCGGCAAGAAGGAACGCCGCGTTCGCTGCGTACTCCGCTGCGAGCGACGAGGGCGGCTGCCCCGAGCGGCCGAAGGCCTGTACGACATCACGAAGGGCGTTCTGGTAGTCGCGGGTCTGTCGCATGTTCTTGCGAGCCTGCGCGATTCGCCAGTACGCCTGAACCACGAGCTCGCCCGCGGCCGCCTCGCGTTGGTAGCGCGAGATAAACGCGCGCATCTCTCGAATCGTACGGTTCCAGTCGCGGCGATTGAACGCGATTTCGGCAATGCGGTAGAGCGCCGTGCGCTTCAGGTCCGCGCTCGCATCGTTCGAGTCATACAGGTTCCGGTAGTAACGAACGGCCTCGTTGTAGCGCTGAAGCTGCTCGTAGATGATCGCGGTGTTCGCGAGGGCGTCTCGACGGAACTCCTTGATGCGGTCGTCGCTCGAAGCGCGGAAGCGCGGGGAGTCGACGAGAATCCGGTAGTTTCGGACCGCCTCCTCAAACTCAAAGCCGCGGTTCGCGTTGTAGGCGACGCGGAAATACGCGTTGCCCACGATTCGGTCGAGGTTCTGCTGCTCGCTCGGATCCTCCGACGTGCGGGGCGCCACCTCGTCGATGATGCGCTGGTAGATCTGGCGTGCCGAATCAAAGCGCTGCGTCTCTTCGAGAGCCCGGGCGGCGTACTCGAGAGCGATGGGGGCCTGTTCGTGCGTGGGGTCGCGATTGACCGCGTTGATCAGCATGGTCGCCGAACGCTCAAAGAGCTGCATGCGCTGCTCACCTTGTGCGTTCTCGCCCTGCTGAAAGATCTCGAGGGCGTCGCGATAGGCGAGCGAACCCTGGATTTCCATCATCCGGCAACAGGGGGTTCCAAGGTTCTCCTCGTCTTGGCAAAACTCCTGGAGCTCAGCGCGAGGGGGGCAAGACTCGCCGTCGCTGCTGAACGTGCACTGCCGCTCCGAAAGCAAGGTCACAAGACGCCGAGTCTCCTCGGTGTCCTGGAGAGCCTCGGCCATGTTCAGCATGGACTCCCACGCCACCTGTCCCGTCTCGTCCGCGTACGGACCCGAGCAGCGCTCGTTGAAGATCCGCTCAAATCGTTCCTTCGCCTGCGGCCAGTACCCGTACTGGTAGAGAAGCACGGCGTTGTTGTAGTCGTAGGCCGCGCGCACGCCTTCGGTGTCCTGCGCATCGGAAACGCGGGCGATGTAGAGCTCGCGGGCCTGCGCCATACGCTGAAGCAGCTCGGGCATTTCGACCGGGCGCACCGAAGGAGGAGTGCCTTCGGGCGTCGGTGGATCGGCGCGAATCTGAATGGTTCCGTTTCGCTCGGCGTCGTCGAGAATATTCTTCAGCGACTCCACCACCCGTCGCGCGGACTCCGAGAGATGCACGTCGTCGAGGTTCGAGTCGCGAACCGCCGCGTACTCTCGAGCGGCTTCCTCGTAGCTGGACGACCAGTAGAGCGCATCGGCGAGGTTGTACTGAAGCTCGTAGGCCTGCGGGTTGTTCGGATAGCGGCGGAGGTACTCGCGGTACGCGGTCGCCGCGCGCTGGTAGTGCTGCTTGGCGACCTCGAAGGTGCGAAGCGCGCCTTCCGCATCGCCCGCATTGGCCATCTCGACGGAGTGGCGACGCTCGCGCTGCGCGGAGGTGTGCTCGTGAATCGCGGTCGCGATCAGCGCGTTCTCGGCAAGCTGCTCGGCCTCTCGCTGCTCGGCGGGGTTGTCGAGGTTGTTCTGCGACCACTCGCCGCCCGGAAGAAACTGCGCAAGCTCGGAGCGAGCTGCGATGGCCTCGTTGAACTCGTTGTTGCGCTGGTGGGCCTGAGCAATTTGGTTGGTGATCGCCGGAGCCATGCGGTGGTTCGGCCACCGCGAAAGGGCGAGGCGCCAGACGCGAACGGCTTCCGGATACTTCGCTTCGTCGAAGTAGACCTGACCGAGCTGGAAGTAGACCTCCGGCGTCCAGTCGCGGTCCTGCGGAAGGAGCTGTCCGTCCTGGATGCGCGTGATGCCGTCGGGCATCCCGTCGATCGTGTCGGGCAGTCCGTTTTCGTTCCAGTCGTCGTACGCGAACGCGATACCAAGGTACTGAATCGCTTCCGGTCGAAGCTGCGATCCCGCTTCGCCCGTGCGGGCGCGCTCGTCGTCGGACCACTGCACGAGGCGGCCGAAGTTCTGAATCGCCTCGGGGTAGCGGCTCGCGCGGTAGTACGCCCAAGCGACCTTGTAGAGCGCGAGGTTGTAGTTGCGGTCCTCCGGATCCTCGAGGATGCGGTTGTACGCAGCGATCGAGAGCTCAAGCGCGTGGGGATCCGCGTAGTCGTCGAAGTGATACTCGCCGATGCGGAACCAGGTCTCGCTGAGGAACTGCGCTTCGTCGGTGATGGGACGGCACTCGGAGTACGGGTTGACGAACCCAACCGCCTCGGCCGCTTCGCCGTCTTCGCCCACGTCGAGGCTGAGGGCGGGATGCTCCTCGGCCGGATCTTCACCCTCCCCTGCGGCCTCTTCCGCGGCTGCGGCTTCGGCCGCCTCGCGTGCAACCCGGTCAGGATCGTATTGGTAGCGGTTCGAACACACGAGGGCGAGCCACGCGTCGCGGGCTTCCTCGAGACGCCCCATCTCGTTGAGGCAGTACCCGATCAGGTAGTAGACGCCGTCCAAACGCCGGTAGTCCGGGAACGCTCGCACCAGGCGCTGGTAGAGCTCGATGGTCGGGTTGAAGTCCGGCGTCTCGGGAAGGTCAACCTCGGTTTCGCCGGCATCGCGTTGCGCCTGCGCCTGGTCGTACGCCCGCTGAAAGTCGATGGAGCTGCGCTCGTAATAGAGCTCCCCCAAACGAAACATGGCGTCTGGGGTGTACGTGGGGTCGTCCGGGTAACGACGAATGAACCGCTCGAACTGGCGAATCGCGCGCTCGCGGGCTTCGTCGAGGAGACGCTCTTCTTCGCGAATCTGCCGGCCGTACCACTGGTCGCGACCGCGGCGCTGACGCAGGTACTCGCGGCGAAGAAGCGACACGACGGTGTTGCGGTACGAACCGCCGGAACCGTCAAAGCGCGCGACCTCCGCTTCCATTTCCCGAAGCGCTTGAATCTGCTCCGGCGTCGGCGGGGGACGCTCGTCCACAATGCGCCGGTCGGTCGTGTCCAGGAACGAAGGAAGCGGAACCTCGCCCGTCGCGGTTCGCGGCTGGTCGCGAGGTTGCGGCGCGGGTTCGGTTGCGGGGTTGGCGCCCGGGTCCGCATTTGGATCTGCGGCAGGATCCGCCGGTGCGTTGGGGTCCGCGTTCGGATCCACAGGGGCGTTGGGATCCGCTTCGTTTTGGGCGAACGCCGATGCGCTACCGACCATCAAGGTGATCGCGATGAACCAACGGATCATTGGTCGCTCCCCTCGTCCTCACCTGGACGACTCTCGTCCATGATGTCGCGGAACTCGTCGTCGAGGGCCTGAAGCTCTCGGGAACGGTCGCGGGTCAACATGTCGACGCGCATGCGGTGCTCCTCGCGCCGCGCCCACGCCACGTCGACCCGGCCGACATCCGCGCGTAGCACCAAATCGTAGAAGCGGTCGCGGACGTCGCTGAAGCTCGTGTACGTCACCGCACCCACCACGTCTTCGGTCTCCGTCTCAAGACCCGCCAGCGCTTCGCGGTAGCCGCCGAGACGGCCCTGCTCTTCGCTGATGACCCGCCGCATGTCGGCGATACGCTCCTCGACGGCGCGGTCGATGCGACCGTCGTGGGCATCGATGCGACCTTCAATGGTGTTAATGCGACGATAGAGTGGATCGGTTCGGCTGTTGCCTCCGCCAAGCTCGTGCTCGCGCTCGACCAGTCGCGCGTACTCGTCGCGGAGACGCTCATCGCGTTGATATCGGGCGTCGCCCACACCGACTTGAATGCGGGCAATCTCGATCAGTCGCCGAATCTCGGTGATTTCCTCGCGGTAGTTTTCGACCGCCTGTCGCTGCTGGGCGAGCTCGGTGCGAACGGCTTCCGGGTTGTTCTGCTCGTCCTCGGTCTGCTCGAGGAAGCGCTCGCTTGCAACGATGCGCGCGTCCATACCGAGAAGCTCGACCTCGAGCTGGCTGAGCTCCTGCTGAAGGCCCCGGTAGCGCCCGAGAAGCTGATCGTCACGCGAGATGAAATCGTCTTCCGAAGTCGGCATCGACGAGAGCGCGCGCTCCACCCGAAGACGCTCCTCACGCACTTGCGCCAGCTCACCACTGCCGCCGGAGGAACCGTCCATGGCGACCAGGCGTCGGCGCACCCGTGCGAGGCGATTGCGAAGTGCGGTGGTTCCTTCTCGATGCCGACGAAGGTCCGCAAAGATGCTCACCCGGTTGGGGGCGTTGATCGCCGCGTTGAGGCGGTCGATGAGGTCGCTCGTCTCGCGAACGAGACGGCGCGCCTGGCTTAGGTCGGAAAGAACGCTGAGCGCACGCTCCATGTCGCCGCCTTCCAGGTCGACCCACCGTCGCGCGTTCTCCGGGAGGAAGTGGTTCGCGTCGAAGGTTTCCATGTTCTCGCGAACGAGCTGACGAAAGTACCCGAGGAGGTCCGTGTGATTGTCGCGAACGTCCTCGAGCTCGCGAAAGATCGGTCCGAACTCAGCACGAACCTCGCGGAAGACTTCGTTGGCGTCTTCAAAGCGACCGTTTCGAAGAAGAAGATTTCCGCGAAGAACCTTTCCATCGGGAATGTGCGGGCTGTCCGGCGCGGCCACGCTGAGGACCTCAAGGGCCCGCTCGGCGCGGGTCGAATCGCCGAGTCGAATGTAGACCCACGCAATTTCGTAGAGCGCGATGTGAAAGCTGGGACTCGTTCGCGGCACCGCCTGGTACGCCTCGATGGCTTGATCGAGCTGGTCCGTTTCGTAGTAGAGGCGGCCGAGGGCGAGCTGCGTCAGGTCGACGACTTCCTGCTGCTCGGGGGAGGTGGCGTCGACACGAAGGACGCGACGAAACGCTTCGATCGCCTGCGGGTACTCGCCGCGAAGAGTGTGAATCGTTCCGATGAAGTAGCGCGCTTGTGGGTAGTAAGGACTGCCCTGCGGCACCGCCTCGAACGCGACGCGGCCTTCTTCGAGCGTTGCGAGGTCAATCTGCGGACTGCCCTCCTCACCTTCGATCGTCTCCTCGAAGGGAACCGCGCGATTGTAGAGATATTTCGCGCGGAAATACGCGGTCGTCGCCTCGACCTCGGTGGGCGGGAGGCGGCTGAGCGCCTGAAAGTAGGTCTCGACGCCATCGAAGTCGCGAATGTGGATCGCGATCTCGATCAGGCGGCCGAGCGAACGCTGCACGTACGGCTGAAAGGGCGCTTCGCTCGCGCGATCGAGGACCATCCGAAAACGGCTTCGCGCGCCGAGGTAATCGCCTGCCTGAAAGAGGCTGTCGCCGAGAAGAAAGAGCGCGTCGGGATAGGCGCGGTGTCTCGGGTAGTTGTCGACGATGTCCGTAAAAATGATGCTCGCCCGCAGGTAGTCCTGCAGGCGGTAAAAGAGCTCGCCGTCCGTGAGACGCTCCTCGACGAAGGTCGGACTCCGAACGTTGGTCGGAGACAAGGGATCTCGCGTGAGCTCGCCGAGACGTCCTTCGACGTCGGTGAGTTCACGATTGAGCGCCTCGACGCTCTGCGCCCCCGCGACGCCCGGAAGGAGCATGGCGGCGAGCGCCCCCCAAAGGAGAGGCTGCCCGCGACGCATTATTCGTCTCCTTCTTCTGTCTCTTCCGCACTACGCCGGCGGCCGCGGTCGGAGACTCGCTCCTGGTAGCGGATGGCCGGTCGCTCTTCGAGCGGCGCCGTCGGGCCGCCCTTCTCGTAGCCGACCACGCGAAGCGTGACCGCCCGGCCCTCCGGCGCGGTGAAGCTGTAGTTCGACCGAACCTTGAAGCGATACCCCTTGAGGTAGCTGAAGATGCCGTAGCCGTGGCCCCGATACTCGAGGTTGACGGTCACGGTGTGCTCGCCGGGAACAATGCTGCCGTTGTAGACCTGGAATTCGTCGCGCTCGGAAAGGGAGCCTTCCTCGTCCGCCTTGTTGAAGATAGGCGCACCATCGAGGGCGTAGACCGCCTTCACGAGGCGATAGGAAGACGACATCCGATTCTCATGAATGATGACGGCCTGCGCGCCGGCAACGACTCCTTGAAGAACAGTTTCCGCGAGGAGCGAGAGCCGCGCCTTCGAGCGAAAGATCTGCTCCTTGAGTTCGTTGATCCGCTGCTCGAGATCACGAAGACGAACCGCGTACGTTCCGGCATCGAGCTCTCGCTCTGCGGTCTGTTCGACCTGACCTTCTTGGCCCTCGGGAACGGTGATCGGGTTCTCTTCCGAATCGCCGGTTGCTTCACCTGTCGGCGTTTCGGTCGCTTCGGTGGGCGTCTCCGTTTCCGGAGCCGCTTCGCCTTCCGTGGTTCCTTCCGCCTGCGCGTGCGCAGTTGAAAGACCGACCATGGTCGCCATCGCGACGAGAATGAATTGACGCGCCATCGTGCTGCGCATTGCTTCCCCTCTTGAGTGTCCCGGCTTAGGACTCATCGTTTCTCCAAGTGACCCCGCCCCGAGCCCACGGCTCAGAAACCGACGCCCCTCCTGCTGGAGCTCTCCGCTTATAGCAACGGGGTTGGGCGAAATCAACGCTGCGAAAGCCGAGAAAGCGACCGCATCTCGGGGACATGCGAGGTCTGGTACCCGGGCGAGAGCAACCGAGCGGCGCCCGTTGGGAGACGGCCTGGGGCAAAGGATCGGCCCGCGCTGACAAGGCCGCGCAGATACGTCTGCGCATCGTGAAAGAATGGGTATGCTCGGCCGGCGATGGAGCCGCGGCGAATCCACAGATCGAATCGCTGCCTCCCGCGTCTCTATTCTCAGTACCCACTCCCTCCGCGCGAGCTCGGGGGGTGCCCGTGACCGAGCTCGCATCCCTCGCAGATGAAGCCCTTTTGGAGAAATTCGCCAATGGGGACGCGTCCGCCTTCGAAGTACTTCTCGGTCGTTACGAACGGCCTATGTACAATTTTGTCCTTCGCTCTGTGCGAGATCGCGAAAAAGCCCACGATCTTGTTCAGGAAATCTTCATGAAAGTCATTCAGCGTGTGGACCAGTTTAAGGGAACCGCGAAATTCAGCACCTGGCTCTACACCATTGCTAGAAATTTATGCATCGACCATAGCCGAAAGATGGTCTTTCGGCGCCACCGCTCCTTGGATGCCCCAGTTGGAGACGAGGACGGGGGCCGAATGGTCGATCGCGTGGAGTCCAAGGAAGCTGGCGCTGACCGGGCCACCATCGCCCAAGGGCTTCAGGGAGAGATCGCGACGGCGGTCGAGTCTCTTCCCGACGAACAAAAGGAAGTTTTCTTGATGCGTCAGGTGCAGGGAATGCGCTTCAAGGAGATCGCGAAGGTGATCGGAGTCCCTGAAAACACTGTGAAAAGTCGGATGCGCTACGCCCTCGAAAGGCTCCAGGAAGCGCTCCGTGAGTACCGTGACTACGCTAAAGAACTGAGCTGACCTTCTGATGGATTGCGAGCACCGAGACCGGCTGATCGACCTCGTTTACGGGGAGATGGAGCCTGCCGAAGCCGACGCGCTGCGACGGCTGGTGATGGAGTGCGCGCAGTGCCGCGAGGAGTTGCGTGAGCTGGAGGAGACCAAGCGACTCGCGGACACCCTTCCCCTCGAGCCGATGCCCCTCACCGCGCACAACCTAATCATGGCGGCAGCCTCGGAAGCGGCCGCCAAGAAGAAGGTCGCCCCGCCCCGGAAGAGCTGGTGGGCGGCGCTCAGCGGTTGGTTCCAGGGAAGCGCGGCGCCTCAGATCGCGATGGCCGCGGTGATGCTCGTCGTGGTTGCGGTGGGTGTTTCGTACAGTCCAGAGGAGGAAGCCGACGAGCTCACGACCGAGATGCTTCCGGATCCTGCGATCGAGACGGTCTCCACCGAACAGGAACCTGAGGAGGAATCGGAAGAGGAATCGGCGCCGGAGCGAGAGCCAGTTGCCGATCGAAGTGCCGAAGGGGAATCAATCGACGAGCTGCGGGAGGACCCCGTGCGTGGACCACCGGCGGAGCGCACAGTTGCCCGGGAAGTGCGCTCGACGCGGCGAAGCGCCCTGGAGCGAAGCAACAACGAGGCGCTTGGCGCGCAGCGGTTCAGCACGTCGAACACGCAGCGGGCCGGTGAAGTCGCGGACCTCGATCTCGCGGATGCCCCGAACTCGGTCGTTGTGGACCAACCGCCCATCCAGGCCCAAGCTCCGCGACGGCCGCAAGCCCGCCGTCCCGTCGTCGAAGGTGCCCTTGAAGCCTTCGCCCCAGAGGCGGCCGACGAGGCGGTGGAAGCGGCGAGCGTCCCGATGGACGTCCCCATTCGCCAAGAGGAACAAGCGGAGCGCGAGGTCAACTCGATCGAACCCCTACGAGGCGATCGTCAGACCTTCGACCGAGCGATGACTCGTTATCGCGAGCGAGACTACCGGGGCGCTGCCGAGGAGTTTGAGCGGGTCGTTCGCAGCCCGGAGCGAGACGTTCGACGCTTGCTTCCGAACGCGATCCATCACCTTGCACGAAGCCACAAAGCGCGCGGTGCCTGCCGAACCGCCCTCACCCATTACGAGACGCTTATCGATCAGCATCGGGCGTATCAGGACCTGCCTCAGGCGCTGCTCGAGATGGCGGATTGCTATCGCCGCGTCGGGAACCTCAACCGAGCGGAGACGATTCTCATCCGCGCGGAGGGCTACGGAAGCACGCGGGAGCGGGCGCAGCGCGAGCGCCGACGCATTCAGACGCTCCAGCGCGCGCAGCGACGTGCCGCGCCAACGCCTTCGTCGTCAGACTCGCTCGAAGCGTACTAAGTCCGAGGGCTATTGATGGGTTTCGCGGCGGATGCCGTAGGAGCGCATCTTCTTGTGCAGATTTGTTCGCTCGACGCCGAGTTTGACGGCCGCGCGCGAGATGTTCCAGCCGGTGTCTTCGAGGGTGGCAAGAATGTACTGCC
>JBCDAA010000177.1:0-17536 GCA_039186435.1 Myxococcota bacterium
CCGACGCTCTTGACGCTCCGCTTCGTCGTGCTCACCTTCCTGCCGTGACCTGGACCTAGCTACACCCTCGATACGCGGCCCCGCAGCGTGAACGCTGGCAACCTAGGCCGCGATCGTCCGAGTCGTCCGAACTGCGATCGCTACGATCGTTTGCGCCGGGCGAACCGCGTGGACCTCCTCTCGTTCGATGACGAACCCATTCCATCGAATTCAAACAGAGGAGAAGAACAATGAACGAAGAAGAAAATCGTTCCGAGGCCGACGTGCGTCGCGCCCGGAGCCAGTTGAAGGCCGCCATCGTCAGCCAGGCGGCCGAACAAAAGCGAGCGAAGGCTCGCCGTTATGCCGCGCGCTCCGATCCGGACGAGCACGCGAGGATGCAGGCAGAGGTGGCGCGACTTCGCGCCTCGCTTCGCGCCAAACTCGTTGTGTATGCGTTTCTTCGAGGCGTTCCCTACCGGGCCCTCGAACGAAATCCGCGCCATCCTGTCCAGCCGTACCATCTCGCCGGCCCATTTCGGGAGTTGAGCTGGACGGTGGAGAGAGACGAACTCGTCCGATGGCTCGACGCCTAAAGATGTATCTCGTGGTGCGTGCGGATCTGCGCCCCGGCCTTCAGGCTGCGCAGCTCTGTCACGCCCTGCGTGCGTTCGTGGACGAACATCGCGGCGTTGAGGAGGCGTGGTTCACCGAGTCGAATACGCTCGTCTGCCTGCGCGTTCAAAACGTGGATGCACTCGAACAGTTGGCGGCGGACGCAGAGGACCACCGCGTCGAAGTGTCACGCTTTCACGAGCCCGATCTCGACGGATCCCTCACCGCCGTCGCGATTGGACCTCGCGGACGCAACCTATGTCGGGGGCTTCCGCTCGCGCTTTCGTAACCAAGCGTTCCTAACCCTGACCCCGTAGCTCAATGGATAGAGCGGCCGACTCTAAATCGGTGTGTGGGAGTTCGAATCTCCTCGGGGTCACCACTACTCACTGGGTATGCAATCCCACTGCATGGCCATGTCGTAGAGCCTCGCGCTCTGTCCGCTCCGGGAGTCCGGGATCAGGCGCATTCGCACGCGCAGGGCTGCCTCGCTAATCGGCATCCCCGCCGTTCGAAGGAGCTCGTCGACGCTGACCGTGCCTTCGTCCGGAAGCGCCGGAATCGTCACCGCCGTGTCGGTAGCACCGTCGAGGTCGTCGACCGTTTCCGCAGTGCGCACGAGCACCTCGATGAAACTGTCGCCGGGCGTTTCGGCGCGGTACTCGAGCGCTCCCCAGAAGGGACGCTCGGGCGGAATCGTGCAGGTCGTCGTCGCATCGTAATCGCGCTCGAAGTGTCCGGGCTCGGCGCGAATGCAGCTGTGCTCCAGGCTTACCGAGCGCACCGTCGGCGTGAACACTTCCTCGCGCGTCACGGTCGACTGCAGCGCGACCTCAACCTGCGCAAAGCGCCCGGGCTGAATGCCCTCGCGAAGAAGCGGCGTACGCACATCGATCGGCGATCCCGCCGAGGGCGCGACACCCACGCCAACCCAGCGCGCCCCCGCAAGCTCCGCCTGCGTGCTGGCGGTTCGAATTCGAAAGCCCACCGTGGTCGTCGATGGAGTGTCCACGTCGAAAGCGAGGGACTGCCACTCGGTGCTTCCGCCGCAGCCTTCGAAGGTCATGATGTAGGTTCCGCGCGGTGTTGCCGCGAGCCGGAGCTGCTGCCCGGTCATGTCGGAGTAGGTGTAGGGGTTGCGCACCGTGTTTGCGACCCGCTCCACGGAAAACTCGTCGAGTCGATCGCCCGGCTCAAACACCCACGCAAAGTTCTCCCAGCGACCGATCACCCACGCGCGATCCTGCGCGTCGATCGCCACGCCCCATCCCCGCGCGTTACGGCTCGCTGAGTTTCTCCGAATCAGATAACGCTGGCGCGGATTGTCAGCGTTGATGCGCCAAACACCAAAGCTACCAGTCGTCCAGACATTCCCGCTGCCGTCCGCCGCAACGCCCGCTTTCCAGCCGCCGCTGCGTCCGATTCCCGCCGTGCTCCACCGCGTTCGTGCGGACCGGTCGTAACGCTGCACATCGCGGTCACCGCCCACCCAGATACGCTGTTCCGAGTCGACGGTAATACCGTAGGGCCGGTTGCTATCGGGCGTGGGAATCAACTGCTTGATCGCGCCGTCACACGCGGTGGAGTCCGAACGTCGCTCGATGCAGCGCGCGTCCCACGGACACCCGTCGGCGTTGCAGCGATTTGTATCAACGCGAACCAAACGGCGGTCGTGAATCGTTGAAATCCAGAGGTTGCCAGCTCCGTCGAGCGCGAAACCGTAAGGACGAACGCCGACGTAGGTCACCATCAGGAGTCGACCCGTCGCGCCGTCGAGAAGTGCGATCCGGCGGTCGCCATAACCACCGACCCAGACAAACTCCCGCACGTCCCCCGTGTCCGGATCGACTAGATCCTGCGCAGCGACCGCGCGAATGTAGCCGCGGGGAAACACCGGCCGCAGGTCGGTGGTCCAAACCACGCAGTCGTCTTGTCCCCACGCGAGCGCGGTTCCGTTGAGCGAAGTGGTCACCTCGCCGTCCCCGTTCGTGTCCGGGCAAACCTCGCCGAGGGTCGAAATCCGGCTGATGAAGTTGCCGCGTCGTCCGGTAACGTACGCGTCGCCTGCGGTGTTAACACTGGTACGGGACGGATCATTTCCACGCCCGTGCGGGCCAACCCAGAAGCGACCGGTCTCTTCGAACGTCGCAATGTTGAAGCGCGAGATCGTTCCTTCGCTGGTGTTCGCGATCCAAATATTGTCGGCGGTGTTGCGGGAGGAGCCGAGCGTGATGGCACCATCGGGCGTGAGCTCCACGCCATCGGCGTGATCGCCATCGATGTCGAAAGGCTCGTCGCCGCCCGGTCCGACCGTTCGGGTCTCGGTCCCCGCTTCGCGACCCGTGCTCTCGAGCGCACCAGTCTCGGGGTTGTACGCGACGTTGTCCGAGTTCTCGTCGTCGAGGTCGTCGTCGACGATGGGACCGTTGGTGGCAACGAAGCAGTTTGGATTGCAGGGATTGCACTGCGACGGCGCGCCCACGAGCGCCGCGGCGCTCCCGCGAACTTCCTCGTGAACGTCTTCACAAGCCGACCACACTCCGTCGTCGCAGACGTGGGTTCCCACGTGGCAGACCATGTCGCCGCCTCGCATTTCGGGGTCGAGAAAGCAGGGCTTTCGCGCGCCTTCCTGGTCGCAAAAGCAGCCGCTTTCCGGGTGCAGACACCCGGGCGCTGCCTCCGGCGGGGTTCCGCAGCTCCAGACCAACGCAAGCGTGAGGGCAACGATCCTCATCTCAGACTCCTAGGCAGCGCGGGGACGCGCCCTCTCGGGGACTGGCGCACACCATTCCCGCTGCGCACTCCGCGTTGCTCGCGCACTCGCCGCCAGTCGGAACACAGGTCGTGGTTCCAACGCCGAGGTCGACACACTCGAGCCCTTCTCCGCAGGTTTCGTTGCAGGGTCCGTCCGCGACGCAGGCCGACTGCGTCGTTCCAGGATCCACACCGCAGTGAAGTCCTTCCTCGCAATCGTCGCTCGTGTCGCAAAGGCCCGCGGTTTGGCATTCGGTCGCTCCGTCGCCATTGACGTCGATGCAGCGAGCACCCGGCTCGCACTCGGAATCCCGCGCGCAAGGGGCAAAGGCTGGAACACAGACGGGCAGGTCGAGGACGACCGCAAAGGAACAGAGGTAGCCGCGGGGGCATCCGTCTTCGACGATCCCGCAGGGCACGCGGCGGTCGACGCAGGCGCCTGCTTCGCAAGCGAAACCGAGCGCGCACTCGGCGCTGCTGGTGCACTCGCCCACGATCGGGGAGCAAACGCCTTCGAGGCCTTCCTCTTCGATCACGCAGGCGCGGCCTCCGCAGTCGCTGTTGTCTGCGCAAAAACGTCCCGGCATGCAGACCTCGCCGCCGCAAAGCGCTTCGACGCAAACAAAGCCCGCCTCGCAGGCGTCGCAGGTCGAAGGCTCCGCCAGTTCATCACACACAGGAGGGAGCGGCTCCGGTTCAGGATCCGGCGGCATCTCAAAGCCAGCGTCGCGCTCGCCCGCATCGGCGATCCCGGTATCCATCGAGGCGTCGCTACCCGCATCGACGTCGACCGCCGCATCCGGACTCGCGGCGTCAAAAGGTCGCGGCGCGGAGTCCGCGAAGAACTGCTGCGGGGCGGGAGCCGTCGGGTCCGAACACGCCGCAAGCGCCATGAGCAACCAAATCCGCTTCATCGCTCCACTCCACAGCGCAACCACGCCTCAGCACAGACCAACCGAACGCCACGAATCGCGGTGCCAGATCCAGAACGGTGGGCCCAGCCCACACCGATACGCCCCTCTTCATCGACGGCCACGCCGGGCGCTCCGTCGTCCATGGCGGACTCCCCAAAGGAGTACTCGGCAACGACATCACCGTCGCTGCCATGCACAAACGCGAGGCGAATGTGATCTTCTTCGTCGTTGTGGGCTGCGCGATACGCGACCGCGAAACCGCCGGAGAACGCGATCGCCGAGGGCACGCTTCCCTTGAGGGGCGCCTGGGAAACCACTTCCTCCGGGCGCTGGGGACGGCCGTTGACATCGAGAAGCCGCGAACGGATTTCGGGTCGAATCCCAGCGACCCGAACCCCGAACGTCGCGATTCCGCCGTCCGGCCCGAACGCAATGCTGAGGTCACCTGCCGCGTTGGACTCAGTGCTGACTTGGGACGCGTCGATCGCGCTCTCGCCGGTCAAACTCGTACGGCCGACGAAGACGTCGTCGCCATCGACCCAGGCGAGATAGAGGAGGTTGCTCGCGTTCGAAAAACTCAGCGACGGCGTGGTCGCTTCGTAGGGCAGCTGAACCACGTCGCCGGTTTCGCCCGCGTTGTCGACGGGGCGCATTTCCACCTGCCATCGATCCGAACCTGGGGGGCGCCGAAGCCAGGCGACGATCCACCCATCCTCGACCGCGACCACCTGCGGGCTCGCATGATCGCCTTCGGCATCGGAAAAGACCCAAACCTCGTCGGCAGGTCGGCCGACCTCAGCGCCGCGAACGCCGTAGGGAGCGCCGCGTCCCGCGTCGTCCAGCCAGACCGCGAGTCCATCCGTCACTTCAACCGAGCGAACCGATGCGCCGTCTTCGGTCAGGCGCGTTTCCATCACCGCGACTGCGTCCGAGGGCAGGTCCGCGATGCGAACGTCTTCGGTGACCGAGCGGGCATCGCTCCAGGCGAAGACGAAACCGGTTTCGTTGGTGCCGACGGAGACTTGGCGCGCGCGGCTGATCGGGTCGAGAGAGAGTTCGACGGGAAACGACTCGCAGGCGACAGCCTGAGAGGAGGCGTCGACGGAGGGCGTCGAGGTGTCCGGAACCGCCGAATCGCGAACGGGCCGAGGGCGAGGGCCCGGATCGCCAGGCACGGGCGCCGAGGGAGCTGACCCTTCGCTGCACGAAATCAGCAATAGCAGTGCAATAAATCGCATTCTTCTTAGTTCTAGTGCAACTTTAACTTTCCGCAAATACTTTAATACAGCATTTGGGCATAATTACAGCAAAGGTGCTCTACAGCTTTCGAAACTGCGATCGGATCAACCGAGAAAAGCCTTTAGATCTCCGCCTTCCTGGCGCGACAACAGGGCGCGCATCCCGCTGAATTGCTTCATGAAACTCCGCCGTTGCCAGCGCAGCATTTGCGTGGGGCGAACTCCCGAACGGCCCCGCTGGCTCTCATCAGAGCCCGCTCAACCAAGTTGATTATAGCCGATCTAAAAAGTGGACACCGCCTTGGTCGGAAGCACCAACGAGAAACGGCAAGCGAAGCCGCCGTCGGTTGGAAATTGGAGCCAACCTAAAAAATGGACATTGGCCTGACCTCGGGAGGCCCCAACGAAACACGGCGCACCCGAAGGCGGCCGTTCCATTCAGCCGAAGAAATTGGAGCGGGAAATTGAAGCCGACCCAAAAAATGGGCTGCCCCGAGCCGGGTAGGCCCCCAACGAGAAACGGCGCACCCGAAGGCGCGCCGTTCCACTCAGCCGAAGGCGAACGCTTAGTTCGACTCTTCGAACTCCGCGTCGATGACGTCATCATCGTCGCCACCACCATCCGAACCGCTCGGGGGCGCCTCGCCACCCGAAGCCGAGCTGTACGCCTCCGACGCGATCTCCCGCATCGCGGCTTCCACCGCAGTCATCTTTTCGACGATGTTGTCGTGGTTCCGCTCCTCGATGGCGGTGCGCAGCTCCGTGACCTTCCGGCGAATCGGATCGAGCTTCTCGTCCGGCACCTTGCCCTTGAGATCCTCAAGGCTCTTTTCCACGCCGTGCGCGAGCGAGTCCGCCTTGTTGCGCGTCTCCACCTCTTCGCGGCGCTTCCGGTCTTCGTCGGCGTACTTCTCCGCCTGCTCGACCATCCGCTGAATATCCTCCTCGGACAGATCGCTATTCGAGGTGATCGTGACGCTGTGGTCGTTGCCGGTCGCCTCGTCCTTCGCGGTCACCGAGAGAATGCCGTTGGCGTCGATGTCGAAGATGACCTTCACCTTCGGCATGCCCTTCGGCGCGGGCGGAATGCCGTCGAGGTGAAAGTGCCCGAGAAGACGGTTGTGCGACGCTTCCGCGCGCTCGCCCTGAAGCACTCGAATCTCCACCTTGGTCTGGTTGTCTTCCGCCGTGGAGTAAGTCTCTTCCTTGCGCACGGGGATCGTCGTGTTGCGCGGAATCATGACGGTCATGACGCCGCCAAGGGTCTCCACACCGAGGCTGAGCGGCGTAACGTCCAGAAGAACCATGTCCTTCACGTCGCCGCTCAACACACCCGCCTGCACCGCCGCACCGAGCGCCACAACCTCGTCCGGGTTCACGCCCTTGTGAGGATCCTTGCCGAAGAAGGCCTTCACCTTTTCCTGCACAAGCGGAATGCGCGTCGAACCACCCACCAGCACAACCTCGTCGATGTCCGAGGCGGCGACGCGCTTGCTGAGCTTCTCACCCGCGTCCGCGAGTGCCATCCGAAGGGGCTGAAGCGTGCGCTCCACCAGGTCCTCGATCATGGACTCGAGCTTGGCGCGCGTGAGGCGAATGTTGAGGTGCTTCGGACCCGTCTGATCCGCCGTCAGGAACGGCAGGTTGATCGTGGTCTCGAGCTTCGAGCTGAGTTCGATCTTCGCCTTCTCCGCCGCGTCCTTGAGGCGCTGAAGCACCATCTTGTCGCGAGAAACGTCCATCCCGGTGTCCTTTTTGAACTCCGCGATGAGGTACTCGATGATCTTTTCGTCGACGTCGTCGCCGCCGAGGTGAACGTCGCCGTTCGTGCTGACGACCTGCACCATCTCCTCGGAAACCTCGAGGATGGAGATGTCGAACGTACCGCCACCGAAGTCGTAGACCGCGATGAGCTCTTCGCCCTTCTTCTCCAGGCCGTACGCGAGCGCGGCTGCCGTCGGCTCGTTCACGATGCGCCGAACTTCAAGACCCGCGATCTTTCCGGCGTCCTTGGTCGCCTGACGCTGGGAGTCGTTGAAGTAGGCGGGAACGGTAATCACGGCCTCGGTGACCGGCTGGCCGAGATAGTCTTCCGCCGCCTTCTTAAGCTTGCGGAGAACGTGCGCGGACACCTCAGGGGGCGCGACCTTTTCGCCGCGCATCTCAAAGCCCACGCCGCCGTTGTCGAGACGAACGCATTTGTAGGGCATGCGCGCGATGTCGCGGTCCGCTTCTTCAAAGCGATGGCCGATGAAGCGCTTCGCCGAGAATATGGTGCCTTCGGGGTTTGTGATGGACTGGCGCTTTGCAATTTGCCCCACCAGGACTTGGCCCTGGTCGTCCCATGCAACCACCGATGGCGTAAGTCGATCGCCCTCTTCGTTGACGATGACCTTCGGCTCATTGCCTTCCATCACCGCGACGACCGAGTTGGTCGTACCGAGGTCGATGCCGATGATCTTGCCCATTCTTCTGCGTCCTCTCGCGATAGATCAGCGCGTCCCTCGCCGTAGTCGACGACGTCGCGCGTAACGTGGTTGTCGGCGTTCTGACATTTGGGGGCGACAGGCCCCATCGCCGACGCTGCGCACCATAATCACCGGGGCATTCCGGTCAAGCGCTCGTGGTGCGGCCGCGCATGTTTCCCCTGGTCCTTCTAGTCGCGGAGAAGCTCGTTTTTGTCCATCGCCTCGCGCAGGCGCAGGAGATCCTCGGCATGGGCGATCACGATGAGGTGCGAGCCCGCTTCGAGCTGAACCTCTGGCCCGGGGTTGTACACGTAGCGGCCCTGCGCCGTTCGAATCGCCACGACCAGCGCCCCCGTTTGCCGAATCGAACAATCCGCAAGGGTGTGCCCCACGATGTTCGCCGACGCTGGAACCTCGACGTCCTCGATGCGGAGCTTGTTGTCCTCACGAAGGAGGCGGTCGAGGAACTGCACCGCCTGGGGACGAATCATCTCACTCACGAGGCGAAGGCCACCGATGTAGTTCGGCGAGACGATCGCGTGCGCACCGGCGCGGCGAAGCTTCGGGTTCGTGGAACCGTCGATGGACTTCGCGACGATCCGCGCGCGCGGGTTGAGGTGCTTTACCGAGATGGTGACGAAGAGGTTGTCCTTGTCGGTCGTAAGCGCCGCAATCACACCGCGGGCACGTTCGACGCCTGCTCGTTCAAGACTGTGATCGTCGGTGGCGTCACCGATGACGTGGAGGATTTCGCTACCGAGGTCCTCGCCGAGAACGCGCACGCGCTCTTCGTTCTGATCGATGACGACGAAGGAAACGCCGGCGTCGATCAGCTCGCCGATCACGTGCTCACCGGTGTTGCCAGCGCCGCACACGACGATGTGTTGTTCGAGTTGATCGATCCGTCTCTGCATGCGTCGCGCCCGAAGAATACCCTGGAGGTCTCCCTCGACCACCAGAGCTGTGAGGTTGGAAAGAAAGTAGAGAAGGGTTCCGCTGCCGATGACGATGAGGATGAGCGTCACCGCCCGCGCCTCGGGGACATCGTTCATCCCTTGGAGGGTCTCGCCGAAGCCGACCGTCGAAAGGGTAATGACGGTCATGTAGACGCAGTCGAAGAAGCTCCAGCGCCCATCGCCCAGCTGGTAGTAGGCCGTCGCCCCGAGAATGACGATGCACACGAGGAAAAACGCCGAGCTCAATAAGCGTGCGTAGACACTGCGGCGCGGGTCGCTCGCCGGGGAGGTGACGATCTTTCGGGGGGTCTTCACCAAGGGGTTCCTAGACTCGTGCGTGACCGGCAGATCCGCATTGCGGGGGTTTCAGCACGAGGAATCATAGGGGTGGCGATGCGAGAATCCAGTGCGCCTTAGGGACTTCGCCCATGGGGACCGGGGAGTCAAGGTACCGACGAGTCGCTAGCGAGAGCGGAGCGCGTTTCGAATGCCGTCGAGATCGCGACGGGTGATCTCGCGCAGGAGTGCGAGGGCGAGACCAAACGCGAGAAACCCCACGACCAAGGCAACGAGAGCCATCAAGCGCGTCTGGTGCGGAATCGCGTACGCGGTGACCCATGCGAGCGCGGCCGCGATCGCCGCGCGCAGAACTGTGAGGGGATGAAAGAGAGCGCGAAACTGTGCGTAGACGACGCTCGCGGCGAGAACGAACGCAACGCCCATTCCGACGCTGGTTCCGGTGGCCACCGCGGGTAAGGAAGCCGCGCCGCCTCCAGACGCGAGGATCAGAAAGCGCCCGGAGAGAACGACGACCGCGACGGCTACACCCGCGACGATGGCGGCCAGGGTTGGCCGTCCTGCGCTCGAGAGCACGGTCGCACAGATCACGAAGAGCGCGAACGCGACAACCCCAAAGATGAGGATCGCAAGAGCCGAGCCTCCGACTACGTATTCGGCCGGGTAGGCGATCAGCATCACCCCGTCGGCGGCGCCTGCGACGGGCGCGGCGATCGAGAGAAGCACGAGCAGCGAAAAACGCATCGCCTGCTTGATGGTGTGCTGCGCGGCCTCTCGATCGCCCGCCGCCGTGGCCCGGCTGACCATCGGAAAGATCACAAAGGTGAGCGCAAGGATCAGCTGGTAGGGAACGAACGCGAAGGTTTGCGCAGCCCCGTAGTAGCCCACGTACTGGGACGCGTTTAGCGCGGCCTCAGCGCTCGGAATCCCCGCGGCGATAGACATCTCGGCGAGGGTGCGCTTGAGGACTTGGAGGTCGAGGAGAAGAACACCGTTGAGGCACGCCTGGTAGATCCAGATCGGCGCCATGAAACTCAGCCAGCGTCGAAGGGGGAGTGCGCTCCCACCGGATCCGAAGAGGTCGCTGCGCGTGAGGACAACCGCGAGGAGCGTCACCGCGATCGCCGCGGAACCCCAACCAGCGAGAGCACCAAAGGCTCCAAAACCGAGCGCCGCGCCCCCGATAATGCCGATCGCGCGAAGGGTGCTGAACGAGACGTCGAGGGTCGCCTGGCGGCTAAAGAGGCGCCTTCCGTTGAGGACCCCGACGAGTGCGCCGTAGACGGCGTACGCGAGCACGACGACGCAGCCGATGCGAAGGAGCGGAACGAGCGACGCGTCCAAGAGAAAGCCCGCGAGCAGGGGCGCGCTGACGTAGAGCGACGCGGCGAGGACACCGCCGAGGACCAGCTGAATTCGAAGCGCTTGTCGAAGGAGCGCCGGAGCCGCGTCTTCCTGTTCCGAGACTTGTTTCGAAACGGACTGAATCGTCGCGACGATCAGTACGTTGTTGAGAATCGAAACGCCGCTCAGCGCAGCCTTGTAGAGACCGAACTCCGCGGCGCTGTCGAGAAGGCGCGGAAGCCCGAGCTGAATCGCGTAGCTCGTGAGGATGAACCACGCCTTGGCGCCCGCGATCGCGACCAGGCCGCGTCCCGCACGTTTCGGTTCATTCGCCGGTGACTTCGCCACGGATGCGCCGTTGTGAGACGGGACATCGCGGGGGTCAACAAAGATTCCGGATCAAGAGAAATTCCGAGTGCGAGCTACCTGTGCGGGCTACCTGTGCGAGCTACCTGTGCGAGCTACCTGCGCGGGCTACCACCTGTGCGGGCTACCGGACTACCGTGCGGACCGAAGAGCCCGTGGTGCGGCGCGCTCTGGTGACAGGCAGCGCAGCGCGGCATCTCCCCGCTCGCCTCGATCGTCCCGTCGAAGTTCACCGTCGCAAAGCGCCACTCGCCTCGCTGGTAGCGCATCGTGAAAAGACCGATCGGCTCCCCGATCCCCACGACGCGGCCATTGGCGTGCACCGGCGTGTAGCGTTCCGGGCGGTGCTCCGGTCGCAGCGAAGGAAGGTTTGCCGTCCGGGTGGTGCGTTGCCCGACTGCACCAAGATCGGCGGGCCAGAACGACTCCTTCACCACGGTCAGGCCCTCAACCGGTGCCGCCCCCGCGAGTACCGCGTGATAGGCCGCCGCATCGCTGCTGTAGACAAAGAAGACCTTTCGCGCATGACCGCCGTGCGTCGCTGCGGAACGAGTCACGGATCGGGCGGGCGCCTCTCCGTCGGCAAAGGGACACACGATCGAGTTGAACTGCGGCAGTTGACTTGTGCGCACCCAGCCGCGGTACTGCGCCGCAACCTCAGTCCATGCGCTTCGCTGCGCGGTCGTCGTCGTGATCGCGACGAGGACTACCGAAGCGCCGATCAACCAGCGCATCACCCGTGCGGACCAAAGAGCCCGTGGTGCGGCGCGCTCTGGTGACAGGTCGCACAGCGCGGCATCTCCCCGCTCGCCTCGATCGTCCCGTCGAAGTTCACCGTCGCAAAGCGCCACTCGCCTCGCTGGTAGCGCATCGTAAAGAGACCGATTGGTTCCCCGACACCCACAAGGCGACCGTCGACCGCCATCGCCTCGTAACGCTCGCGGTGATGCTCCGGACGCAGACTCGGCAGATCAAAATAGTTGTACGTGCCCCTGACTTCGCCGAGGTCGGCAGGTCGAAAGGACTCCTTCACCACCGTCAACCCCTCCACTGGTCTCCGTGCTCCGCTGAGAACGTTCGCATAGGCGCCGACATCACTGACGTAGATGAAGTAGAGCTTCTGCGCATGATTGCCGAACGCCGCGTTGGATCGAACAACCCGGTGAACCTCCATCCCATTTCGGCGAAGCTGCTGGTGGGTGGGCTGTTCTCCATCGGCAAAGGGGCAGTCCAACCGATTGATGTTCGGCATCGTGCTCATGCGCACCCACCCCCGATACTGGGCGGCAACCTCGCTCCACGCGTTCCGCTGAGCGGTGCTTCGTTGCGTCGTGACGATCGCCGCAACACTCAGGAGGAATACGAAAAGCCCGCGCATCGCTTTAGCTACGCTCACGCGGCGTCATCCTTCCTTCGCAGGTTTCGCGCGCCAGCAAGAGTTCGTGCATTCTGCCGCAACGGAAGTCCTCGATGAACCATCCACGAAATCACATCGCTGCACAACTTGCGGCTGCTCTCCTTCTCGGCTGCGCGACTCAGACCGCGCCCGCGCCGGTCGCCCCCTCGCAGAGCCCCTCGCAGGTTGAGGAAGCGCAGGTTGAGGAAGCGCAGGTCGAGGAGACAGAACCGCCGGCGGAAACCCGCGAGGAGTGGGGAGGCCTTCGCGTACTCGAAGAAGGAAGCGGCAATGCCGCGCTCGTTTTTCTCCACGGCTACGGCGCCAACGCAGACCGAACGATGCCACTGGTTCGGCGGTTGGCGGGACCGCGTCTTCGCGTGGTGGTTCCTGACGCACCGCTCGCGATTCCTCCTGGCCGGGGCTGGTTCAACCTTCAAGGTGTCCGCATCACCGGGGACATCTCCCAAGCCGAGCCTCCCGGACTCGAGGCCGCGAGCGCGTCGGTCAATGCCGTGTTTCAGACTCTCGAGGAACGTGGACTCCGGCGGGAGTGCATCGTCATCGCTGGGTTTTCCCAAGGCGCCGTTGTCGCCATGGACGCCGCGGTTCGGCATCCACCGGTTGCAGGTGTTGGTGTGTTCTCGGGCGCTCTGATCGCGAAGGATCGCTGGTCGAACTCGTGGAGTGACCTGCGTGTCTTCCTCTCGCATGGCCGTCGGGACTCACAACTACCGTTCCGCTACGGCAACGAACTTCACGAAGCGCTCGCAGCGTCTCGCGTCAGGCAGCAGTTTGTCGCGTTCGACGGAGACCACACGATCCCACCAGAGGTGTTTTCGAACTTCGTCGCGACCACCCGCAGCTGGCTCTCGAACTGCCGGTAACACGGCGCGTGGGCTATGCTCGCGCGATGGAGCCTGGAACCCGCGTTCTTGTCGATCGCTACGGCGAAAACCCGATGGACGCCGTCGAACACCACGTGCGGCTCGAAGCGCAGTCCGCGCCAACTTCCCTGGAACCAACCGACGTACTGATTCGCGTGCGCGCGGCGCAGGTAAACTGGGTCGATCTCCTGATGATGAGCGGGCAGTACCAGCACATGCCCGACCCGCCGTATTGCCCAGGGATGGAGTTCGCGGGAGACGTCGTCGCGACCGGGAGTGACGCGTCGATCGAAGTTGGCGCGCGCGTGATCGCCGATGGCTTTCGCACCGGACCTCGCTCGAAAGGCGAACACCGGAAGTGGGGTGGCTTTGCGACCTACGCGATCGCGCCTTCCAACGCCGTCTTCCCTCTTCCCGAGGACTACAGCTACGCGGAAGGGGCGAGTTTCTACGGCGGTTTCGAGACGGCGTATCACTGCCTGGTGCACCGCGGACAGCTGCAGGCCGGGGAAACCGTCCTCATTCATGGCGCGTCGGGAACCACGGGGCTCGCCGCCGTAAAGCTTGCCAAGCGCATCGGAGCAACGGTCATCGCGACGGGCCGCAGCGCAGACAAACTCGAAGCCGTTAAGACCCACGGCGCCGACCATGGGATCGTGACCACCGACAGCAACGGGGTTCGGCGTTTTCGCGACGAGGTCAAAGCGCTCACGGACGGAAAGGGCGTCGACGTGGTTTACGATCCTGTTGGCGGCGACATCTCCCTCGAGAGCCTGCGCTGCGTTCGGTTCGGCGCCCGCTTCTTGATCGTGGGTTGGTCCGCAACGCCAAACGTCGCGAAAGGCCGAGGCGGTCGCGGTGCGCCGAACGTCAATCAGCTGCCTACCAACCTGATCATGATGAAGAGCCTCGACGTACGCGGCTGTCCGGCAGTGATCAGCGTGCATCGAAATCCAGCGCTGCGAACGGAGCGCCTCGAAGCGATACACCGCTGGGCGAACGCCGGCGAGATCCGGCCAGTGGTTGGGCGCTCGTTCCCGCTCGTCGAGATCAAAGACGCGATGCGCTGCAAGTGGCGGAGCGAAGTCGTCGGAACCGTAGTTGTCACGCCCTGAGCGCGGCGTTCTGGCTATGCTGCCGCCATGCGTTGGCTTTGGGTGGGGCTTGCGTGCGCGTTTGCGTGCGGGGATGACGATGGAGCGGCGCTTGATGCCGCGTTGGAAGATGCGGCGGTCGGCTTGGATGCGGCCGATGGGGATGCCGGACCGCCAGCACCGACGCCGGAACTCGGGCGCCACACCGTCGAGCTCATCGACACGCGCCGCGTTGTTCCGAGCGATGGACTTCCGAGCGACGTCGCGCCGATGCACTCGAACAACAACCTCGACGTGATCCGTCACGAAGGCCGCGTGTATCTCGCCTTTCGAACGGCGCCCGATCACTTCGCGAGCGCCGAGACGTTGATGCACGTCGTCTCCTCGAGCGACGAGGTCAGCTGGGATCACGAAGCGACCTTTGGGTTTTCGACGGACATCCGCGAGCCGCGCTTTCTCGTTCTGGACGGACGGCTGCGCTTCTACTTTTCACTTCTTGGGACGGACGCGTTCACCTTCGACCCGATGGGCGTGCGCGTGACCGAGCGCGAGGGCGACGGCACCTGGTCCGAGCCCGTCGACATCGATCTCACCGGCTACGTGGTGTGGCGCACCAAAGTCGAGCGGGGAACGGCGTACATGAGCACGTACCTCGGCGGCGAGCACATCTATCTCTTTGACGGAGAACCCCTGGACGTAGAACTGCGCACGAGCACGGACGGCATTTCATGGACGCCTCTTGCGCCCGCGGGCAGCGAGGAGCAGCACGTCTATCGTGGCGGCGGGAGCGAGATGGACTTCACGCTCACCGACGAGGGCGACCTGCTCGCGGTGATTCGAAACGAGGCAGGCGACGAGACCGGTTTTGGCAGCCTCGTCTGCCGCGCACCGGCGGACGATCTCGGCGCCTGGAACTGTCGCCACGATCCGAAGAAATACGATTCGCCGCTGATGTTCTGGCACGACGGGGAAGCGTATTTGATCCGGCGCCGCAACGTGACCGACACGGGCCACTACGACCTGGAAATGATGGCGCCGACCATGACTGCGCTATCAGTGCGCTACCAGGCCGCGTACGTCGCCACGCCGAAGCGTTGCTCGCTCTGGCGCTACGTCCAGGACGAAGATCGCATCGCCTATGTGATGGATCTGCCGAGCCGCGGGGACACCTGCTTTGCGTCGAAGATCGAGGGGCATCGGGGGAGGAGCTCGTCATCTACAACTACAGTTCGGACATCGACGGCGAGGATGTGCCCTGGCGGGTTGGGCAGGACGGCAACACTTATATCTACCGGCACGTACTCCGTTTCGAGGAGCGGTAGGGCCTAAGGACGAATCTCAATGATCGCGTTGCGGATGACAGCGCGATAGAGAACTTCGATTTCGTCGTTCGTCACAGCGATACACCCGTCCGTCCAGTTCCACCTCACGTTCGGCGCCAACGTGGACAGACCGCGCTGGGGTGAGCCGTGAAGCCCAATCGAGCCGCCGATACCGCGATGGGTGGGTATGGACCCGTGTCGTCGGGCCGCTCGATGGCGCCGACGGTCGTCACGGTTGGGATACGAAACGTGAAGGAATCGATGGAAGTGACGGCTTCGGTGGCGTCCATCAATGCGGTACCGACCTTCTGGAGTACGTCGGTCACCTTCGTAGAGTTTGGGACCGAGCCGTCCGCCGCCCACCGCGACGCGGTACTGCGCAACGAGGCGTCCTTGATCGTAGGCCTCCATCGAGTGTTCGGACTTATTCACGACAAGACGGTCCACGCGTTCGACCGTCGAGAGCTCCTGCGCGCGCGACCGGAGGGAGGCGAGAGCGATCCCGAAGGCCACAAACGTTCCGATGACGAGGAGGAGACGCACGCCAAAAGCATAGCGCGCGTTTCGAACTCGGCTTACCGGTAGAGGTGTTTCGCTTCTCGTTTCCCGTGCACCCAATGCTTGCCTTGGGATTCCGCGAAGGCGTCGACCAGGTCGAGGCTGCCGAGGACGCTGGCGGTCCGGAGGCCGTGGCTCCGCATCATGGCGAGAAACGCGTTCTGGTTGAGCTCTAGGTCCGTGAGGAGTTTCGGCTTGTGCTTGAGTACGCCACCTCCTCGTCGACGGAGGGAGCGGCCGATCCAGTGGAGGAGCTCGAGGTAGTCGACGTACTGCATGGGCACGGTGGTTCGACGGGAACGCGGCGGCACCTGATCGGCGAAGGGTGTGAGTCCTTGGGGGACCGGCGGCGCGCCGGATTTGAGTGCCTTGGTGAGTTGTGAACTTCGCTTCGCGACGGAAGTGTGCGTCGACTTCTCGAGAGACTTCGCCATCCCAGCGCGAACGGGGTTGAGGTCGACGTACGCCATGCATGTAAGGAGCGCCGCTTCGTCGAGCAGAGGTTGGCAAACGAAGCGACCTTCCCAGAAGCGGCCTTTGCAGTCTTCTTCGGCGTTGGCGCGTCGAGCGATGGACTCGTTGAGGCAGCGCATCAGCCACGAGAGACTCCAGAGGCGTTCACGCCAGGCGGCCACGCGCCGCGCTTGTTCAGGCTTGGGCAGTGAGGCGAGTTCCTTTGCTTTCAGGCGGAAGAGCTTTCCGTAGCGTCGAATCACTTCCTCGTCGCTCCACCCTTCGGCGCGCTCTTTGTCGACCCGAAGCACGAGATGGAAGTGATTCGACATCACCGCGTAGGCGTGTAGGTCGACGGCGAAAATGCTCGTGAGTTCGAAGAGTCGTTCCTCCACCCATTCGCGCCGGTAGTCGAAGTCCTTCCCTGTATCGGGGTCCTTCCCGCACAGGAACGCGCGCCGCACGCATCTCGACATCAGATGGTAGTAGGGCGTCGACTCCACGTTGAGACGCTCAGAGCGAAGCTGCGGCATACGCAAGAACTACCCGAACGAACCACGGATGTCAACAAAATCAGGTTGGCTACTTTACCGCTACTTTACCCACCCGACGGCAGAACCACGGATGTCAACAAAATCAGGTCGGCTGATTTTGTTCTCGGCGCCGGCGATTCGGATGTCAACAAAATCAGGTTGGCTTATTTAGCTCCTACTCCGCGTTTTGCGTCGTTTCGGTACGCTCCCTTAGCGCTCCCTTAGAAGAGGCCGATGCTGAAGTGAAAGGTGCCGACGGGCTCGCTGAGGAACTCTCGGCGCGCGAGGAGAAATCCGTAGTCGAGGGCGATCGGACCGACCGGGGTCGCGATGCGAAGGCCAAGGCCGGCGGTGGGGCGGAG
>JBCDAA010000178.1:0-17508 GCA_039186435.1 Myxococcota bacterium
AGACGGCGGAACGATCGTGCTTGACGGGTCCATGCCCGACGGGGGGGACGCGGGTGCAGAAGACGCCGGCTGTATGTCGAACCTGGACTGCGATAATGGCGACCGTTGCGATGGGTTGGAGCAGTGCGTGGACGGTAGCTGCGTCGCAGGGACCGAACTCAACTGCGATGACGGCGACGCGTGCACGATGGACCAATGCGAAGCGAGCCGCGGGTGCGTCAACACGCTCATCGACGAAGACGGCGACGGTTTCGCGCCCGCCGCGCTTGGGACCTGTGGCGACGCGGCGGTTAGCCGTGACTGCAACGACGACGACCCGTCCACCTTTCCTGGGGCGCCGGAACAGTGTGACGATGTGAGTCACGACTGCGACGCGCGAGTGGACGAGGACCTCGACACCATTCGCTGCTATCGCGACGCGGACGGTGACTCATATCCCAACGCGGTCGACTTTGTGGAGGGCTGCCGTTGTGACGACGGCTTTATCCCTATTCGAGGCGACGGCGAGTTCGACTGTGCGGACAACATTCCCGAGGTGTACCCAGGCTTCTCCGGCGACTTTCAGGAACTCGGGTACATGTCGCCCGGGGGAACGCTTTCGTTCGACTACAACTGCGATCGGGTCGAGGAATCCGGTGTAGGACTTGGATGCGTCCTACCGGGGTGCACCGGAAACGACTGGGCAGATGCCACCCCGCCGTGCGGCGAGCTGGGCGACATCTGCTTTTGTTCGGATTCTTCAGGGAGTTGTACGGCGTCGACTCCCGTTCAATGCTTCAGCTTCGGAACGGGAATGCCGTTTCAGGAGCGGAACCGCTGCCGTTGATCAACCGTCGAAGCACGGGTCGGTGAACGCGGTGCAGCTCGGGATGGTGACGCCGGCCGTCATCGCACACGAGGTGAGCGCGTCGTTCTCCGTCGAACATGCGGGGCAGTTGTTAATGTCAGCGCAGCCATTCGCTTCAGCGCAGCAACGGAACGCGGCAAACTGGGTGCCACAGCGTTCGTCCAAGCAGCGGTTGAACTGAATGTTGAAGCATGCATTGCAGTTGATGATCTGGCCCCCGCCGATGTCGACGCCGGGCGTTGTATCGCCGTTGAGCGCGCCGACAAGACAATCGACGTTGGTGCAGGCTTGAAGGGTCGTTCGCGTCGCAGGCGCGCAGCGGGGAAGGAGCATTCCCATCGCGGCCGGGTCCATGTTGAGGACCGCGAGGTCTGGGGTGGGTTGCATGCACATGCCACCGCCACCGGCGTCGACTCCACCGCTAGCATCGGTACCGCCACCAGAGTCCGCGACACCACCATCGCGGCCGGGGCCCGTGTCCATCAACATAATGCGGCCGTCGTCGTCACCGCAGCCAAGGGCAAGAAGTAGCGTGAGGGGCACGAGCTTGTTCATCCACCAAGTCCTTTGAGAAAGCCTGCTTCGAAAAGCGAGGGCGGAGTGTCCCCGTGAGGGCGACGCAATACCATCCGATTGGGTGAGCGATCTCACCTCCCGCGAGGAAGAAATTCTGAGTTTGCACGGCTGGTAGGTCCGTGAACCGAGCGGGGCTCGCTCAGGTCTCATCGTCGAGGGCACCGAGGACCGACGCCAACCATCCCGCTCGAAGCAGCGTCCGGAAGAGAAGCACGATCTGGCTGACCAGAAGCGCGGCTCGGGGGAGTGACACAGCGGCCACGGAAAGGACGAGCGCCCCGATCGCAAAGGGGAGGTAGCGGCGAAGAGAGCCGGCGCGCCATCCGCGCCGCAGTACCTTCGTGAGCCACTCGCCGCCGAGGGGCTGGTCGTCGACCGCGGCTCTCACGCCGTCTCCCCAGGCCATCGCCTTCGCGCCAAGAAGTGCGACGGGAAGGCCGGCCACGATCGCGCCAAGGTCGCTCCAGCGCGGATCAGGGTCGTCGTAGAAGCCGCCGTACCAAAGCCACGGGAGGGCACCGAGGACGGCGAGGGGAAGCGAGAGGGCAACCCACACGCTGGCGCTTGCCGCGACCCCTCGAAGGGTGCGTCGGGCGGTACGGGCGAGGCTGCCTTCTCCGCGCATTCGGTCGAGCCACCACAGCTCCAAGGGGACGGAGAGCACCCACCACATCGCGACGACGATCAGGAAGTAGCCGAGCGCAAACTCGGATGTGTCGCCAAGCCCTCGCGCGGTCTCGACCGCGATGCGACCGCCCTCCGCCGCTTCGACGATTCCACCCGGGTGGCCTGCGAAGGCGGTCGCGAACGCGTTCGCCCAAAGCGACGCGATCAGCGCCGCGATGCCCGTCTGCACCACGTGAATCGCGAACGTCGCACCGAGGCCGCGTCTCCAGTAGTGCAGCACGCTCACGGTCCGACCGCGCCGAGAAGCGCTTGGGCAATCGCAAGCCAGCGAAGAAAAGGCGTGGGCGTTCGGTTGGTCCCACGGCCATCGTCGCGGCGGTCCGGGTCCGCGAGGTTGTGATGGTCCGGGTCGGCGACCGCGCGCTCCCACTGCCCTTCCTCGTCCACGACCAGCTGCGCTTCGTTTCCGGGCCACGGGATGCGCCGACGCTGGTCGCCTTGGCGAAGCTCCAGATGACTCGGAACGGGAAGACCGCCTCGCCGATTCGCGACCACCCGGGTACGGCCGTTCGCGTGTTCGAGGGACGTCACTTCAAGGGACGCGACCGCCCCGTCCATCAGCGCGGGTCTTAAGACGCGTCGGGACATCCACGCGCCGTACTCTCCGTCGAAGGCACGAAAGAGCGCGTCGGGCGTCGGGTGCTGAAAACGCTGGGTCCGGGCGTAGCGCCCGAGCGCGCGATAAAACCGAGGTCGTCCCCAGGTTCGCGCAACGGTTTCCAAAATGGCGGCCGTTCGTCCGTACACCGAGCGGCCGTAGGAACCGCTCCTAAAGTCGTACGCCGGTCGGCCGGGCGGAATGGTTGGGACGCCGTGGAGCGCGAACGCGCGGCGAAGCTCAAAGCCGTCGAGGCGAAGCCCGAGCGTAGCGATTCCCGAGGCGTGGCGACCGTGACGGCGCTGAAGGAGGTCCCCGGTGATCCACTCGGTGAGGCCCTCGTCGAGCATGGGCCACTCCACCTCGTTGGATGCGACGAGGCCTTGAAACCACTGATGGCCGAGTTCGTGCGCGGTGACTTCGTCATGGAGCGCGATGGGAAGCCCCGGAAGACGAGGCCACGGACCGGCGGTGACGAAGAGGGTGGGGTACTCCATGCCGGCGGCACCTGCTGCGCCGCGGGGTGGAACGATCACCGTGAGCTGGTCGTAGGGGTACTCACCGAAATGCTCGCCGTAGTGGGCGAGGCCTTCGAGGGTCACGGCGAGGTGCGTGTCGACCGAGCTCGTAAAGCCGGGCGGAAAGAGCACGCGGACGCGCACTTCGTGACCCGTCGGATCCTCGTAGCGCGACCATCGCTCCTCGAACCAGGGGGCTGCAGCGAAGGCGACATCGTGAACGCGGTCGATCTCGAATGAGCGGACGACTTCTCCGTTTCGCTCGACTTCGCCCGTTTGAATGCCGCTGCTGCCAACCACCCATCCAGCAGGGGTGGTGATCTGAAGCGAGTAGCGCGCGAAGTCAGCGTAGAACTCCCCGTGTCCGTGGTAGGGAAAGCTCGCCCACGTTCCGTCGGGTTCGAGGCGCGCCGGTTTCGGGAACCACTGGGCGACCATGTGAAAGTCACCGTGGTAACCGCTTCGAGCGAAGACGCGGGGCAGTTCGGAGGTCCAGCGCAGTTCAAACGTGACGGAACCGCCGGGCTCCACCGGGGACGGGAGAGGCACCCGTAGCTGGGTATGGTCGCCCTCGATAACCTCGTCGTCCGCGCGCGCTAGTAGGTCTTCCCCTGCAACCGAGAGCGCGTGCACCGTGATCGAGCCGCGTCCCCGGTAACGAACGCCCCGAAGCTGCCGTCCGGACTCCTGCATGAACACGGAGTCCTCGTCGCGAAAGGCGTTGAGGTAGAGGTGAAAGAAGACTTCGGACTGGGGACTCGAGCTCTGGTTGGTCCAGGTGATCGTCCCGCGGCCTTCGACTTCATGACTCGCGGGGTCGAGGCGCGCTTCAAGCTCGTACGTGTGCTGCGCGCGTCCTTCGGAGGGGAGAGCGGCACAGACGCTTGCAGCCCAGAGAACGCGGAGGATGGAAGAAGTCTTGGGCACGCCGCAGCCAGGACCGTAGCAAGGCCGCGCGTTTTGTGGTTTCCCTTTTGGATGGAGATTTCGCTCCCGAGCGAGACGGCAACCGAACAATTTGCGCGGCAGCTCGCAAAGGCGCTCCGCCCGGGAGACCTTCTCGTCCTTGAGGGAGACCTCGGCGCGGGAAAGACCTTTCTCGTCCGCGCGCTCGCTCGGGCGTTTGGTGTGCCAGAGGAAGAGCCGGTCACCAGCCCGACCTTCGCGCTGGTTCACGAGTATGCGCTTCCGGAAGGTGGCCCCGATCGTCTCGTCCACGCCGATCTCTACCGCCTTGGCGATCCCGAGGAGCTTCGGGAGCTTGGGCTCGTGGAAGCGATCGGGAGCTCGGCGGTGGTCGCGGTGGAGTGGGGGGAGCGTTTCGCCGATTTTCTCGGGCCATTCACCCTCTTGGTGCGAATGCGCATGGTCGGCGACGAGGCCCGCATTGCGACAATCGAGGGCGAAGCCAAAGGCGTCCTTGCGGCGATCATCGACGGGTGATACCGCGCGGCTGTATGCCGCGCCGCGACGATATCCAAAAGATCCTTCTCATCGGATCGGGCCCGATCGTCATCGGGCAAGCCTGTGAGTTTGACTATTCGGGCACCCAGGGCGCGAAGGCGCTCCGCGAAGAGGGATACGAGGTCATCCTCGTCAACTCGAACCCAGCGACGATCATGACGGATCCGCAGTTCGCGGATCGCACGTACGTCGAACCGCTTGTGCCTGCGGTCGTCGAGCGGATTCTTGAGCGCGAACGACCGGACGCGGTTCTGCCGACCCTCGGTGGGCAAACCGCGCTGAACCTCGCCCTCGCGCTTCACGAGAGCGGGGTGCTAGAGCGCCTCGGCGTCGAGCTCATCGGCGCGAACGTTGACGCCATCCGCAAAGCCGAGGAGCGCGAGCTCTTTCGTGAGGCGATGAACAAGATCGGTCTCGAGTCCTTTCGCGCTCGGACGGTGTCGACCCTCGAGGATGCTTTCGAGGCTGCTGAGGAGATCGGCTATCCGGTGATCCTTCGGCCGTCCCTCACGATGGGTGGATCGGGCGGCGGCATCGCGGAGAACCGCGAAGAGTTCGACAAGGCGATTCGCTGGGCCTTTTCCCAAAGCCCCGTGCACGAGTGTCTCGTCGAGGAAAGCGCGATCGGCTGGAAGGAGTACGAGCTCGAGGTCATTCGCGACAAAGCCGACAACTTCGCGGTGATCTGCACCATCGAGAACTTCGACCCGATGGGGGTTCATACGGGCGACTCGATCACGGTGGCGCCCTCGATGACGCTAACGGACCGCGAATATCAGCGAATGCGTGACGCGGGCCGGAAGATCATCACCGAGGTTGGCGTTGAAACGGGAGGCTCGAATATCCAGTTCGCGGTCAATCCCGAAGACGGTCGCCTGGTCGTGATCGAGATGAATCCGCGTGTATCGCGCTCGAGCGCACTGGCTTCCAAGGCGACCGGTTATCCCATTGCGAAGGTCGCGGCGAAGCTTGCGGTGGGGTACACCCTCGACGAACTGCGGAACGACATCACCGGAACGAGCAGCGCGTTCGAACCGACCATCGACTACGTCGTCGTGAAGTGGCCGCGCTTCGCCTTCGAAAAGTTTGGCGGTTCCGACCCGCGCCTCACGACGCAGATGAAGTCCGTGGGCGAGGCGATGGCCATCGGCAAAACCTTCAAGCAGGCTCTTCAGAAAGCCGCACGAAGTCTGGAGATTGGCCGTGACGGAGTCGAGTCGCTCCTCGACTCGATCGACTACCGGGAACTCGCCGCGCAGGTGGAGCGGCTGCAAAAGACCCGCGAGGCCATCAACCTTCATCGCCCCATCAAGGAACGCGGCGCGGCGACTACCGAGGAGATTCAAGAGGCGATTCTGCAGGTCGTGAAGACGCCGCTGGCGGAACGCCTCTGGTACCTCGTGGATGGTCTTCGGGTCGGTCTTACGATCGAGCAGCTGTACGAAGCGACCGGCGTCGACCCTTGGTTCCTCGCGGAACTCGAGGAGCTCGTCGAGGTCGAGCGCGCGATCGAGGGCGCTGAGGAAGAGCTCCCGGATGCGCTTCTCGCCCGGGCGAAGGAGCTCGGGTTTTCGGACGCGCGGATTGCGCGCCTTCGCGGTGGCTCCGCGGACGAGCTGCGAAAGCGTCGCGAAGAACACGCGCTTCAGCCGGTGTACGCGCGCGTGGATACCTGTGCCGCGGAGTTCGCGTCGCTCACGCCCTACCTCTACTCGACTTGGGGGCGAGACTCCGAGTCGACCCCGACCGATCGCAAGAAGGTGATGATCCTCGGCGGCGGACCGAACCGCATCGGTCAGGGCATCGAGTTCGACTACTGCTGTGTCCACGCCGCGTTCGCGCTCAAGGAGCTCGGCTTCGAGACCATCATGGTCAACTGCAATCCGGAAACGGTGAGCACCGACTACGACACGTCGGATCGTCTCTACTTCGAGCCGCTGACCTTCGAAGATGTGATGAACATCGTCCGAGAAGAAAAGCCGGACGGAGTCATCGTGCAGTTCGGTGGGCAAACGCCGCTCAAGCTGGCGGTCGCCCTCGACCGAGCCGGCGTACCGATTCTCGGTACGAGCGCCGACGCCATCGACCGTGCGGAAGACCGAGAGCGCTTTGATGAGATTCTCGGCAAGCTCGGCCTCCGCCGGCCGCGCGGCGGGATCGCGACCGGCGTGGACGACGCGTTTCGGGTCGCGGAGAGGATCGGGTTTCCGGTCGTCGTTCGTCCAAGCTACGTCCTCGGTGGCCGCGCGATGGAAATCGTGCACAGCAAAGACGACCTGAAGTCCTACATGGACAAGGCGCTCGAAGCGGTGCAGGGCGCCGAGACGCAAACGATTCTTGTCGACGAGTTCCTTCAGGATGCGATCGAAGTCGACGTGGACGCGGTTTGCGACGGAGAGCGCGTCGTCATCGGCGGGCTGATGCAGCACATCGAGGAAGCCGGCGTCCACTCGGGCGATTCGGCGATGGTGCTGCCCGCCCACGCGCTTCCGGAAGAAGTCCGCGCTGCGATTCGAAGTTCCACGCGCGCGCTCGCCTTGGAGCTCGGGGTTGTGGGCCTGATGAACGTGCAGTTCGCGGTGCGCGGAAGCGCGGTCTACGTCATCGAGGTTAACCCACGCGCATCGCGAACCGTTCCTTTCATCAGCAAGTCAATCGGCGTCTCGCTCGCCCAGGTCGCCGCGAAGGTGATGGCGGGGGTCTCGCTTCCGGAACTTGGTCTCGTGCGCGAAATCGTGCCGCGTCACTACGCCGTCAAGGAGTCGGTGTTCCCGTTTCACAAGTTCCCCGGCGTGGACACGATTCTCGGTCCGGAGATGCGCTCAACGGGCGAGGTGATGGGCCTCGCGGACACGCTCCCCGAAGCGTTCCTCAAAGCGCTCTGGGCGGCAGGTTCCGACCTTCCGAGCGAGGGGGTGGTCTTCATCAGCGTTCGCGACGCAGACAAGCAAGCCGCCTGCGATCTCGGCTATCGCCTGCGGCAGCTCGGCTTTGAGCTTCTTGCGACAGAGGGAACCCGACAGGCGCTCGCGCGAAACGGCGTGGAGGCTACCCGCGTTGCGAAGGTCATGGAGGGTTCACCTCACATCGTGGACCGACTTCAGGCAGGCGATGTGCGAATGGTGATCAACACCAGCGAGGGTGCAAAGGCCATCACCGACAGTCGCTCTCTGCGCCGGGAGACGCTCCTCGCGGGAATGCCTTATTTCACCACCATCGCAGGTGCTGCGGCGGCGGTCTCGGCTATCGAGGCGCTCCACGAGGGCACCTTTTCGGTGTGTTCGCTCCAGGAGTATCACGCCCGCTAGATGAGCTCGGCGCACGGGAATGCATTTGTTCCAGGCGCCGGAAGTGCTAGTCCTGCGGGTCTATGGAGCGAGTACCGATCACCCCGAAGGGCTTTCAGGCGCTGAAAGACGAGCTTGGCCGACTCAAGGCCGAGATGCCGAAGATCTCGCAGGAGATCGGCGTCGCTCGGGAACACGGCGACCTCAAAGAGAACGCCGAGTATCACGCCGCGAAAGAAAAGCAGGGTCTCACTGCCGCGCGTATCGCGGAGATCGAAGATCGCATCGCTCGTGCGCAGGTCATCGATCCGACGGAGCTCTCCGGCGAGCGGATCAAGTTTGGCGCGACGGTCGAGCTCGAAGAAATCGATTCGGGCAAAGCCGTCACGTACCAGATTGTGGGCGCGGACGAAGCCGACATCAAAGAGGGCACGATCAGCGTGACCTCGCCGGTCGCACGCGCGCTCATCGGTCGCGAAGTCGGCGATGAGGTGAAGGTGAAGGCTCCGGGCGGGGTGCGAACCTACGAAGTCGTCGACGTCCGCTGGGCGTGAGCGGGAACGACACGCCGGGAGCCACCGCTCTCGGCCTGCGCGCGCCGTTGCTCGCGGGGCTTTGGATATCAGGAGTCTCGCTCGCCCTCGGCCTCTCGAAGACCTGGGGCCTCTTCCTCACGGTGGACGAGCGATGGCGCTACGTCTTTGCCGTGGTCAGTGGCGCCGTGGCGGCGAGCGTGTTGCTCTGGAGTGCCACCCAACTGGTCGTGCGGCTCGCGCGAGAGAAGGCGGCGGGGGTCGCGGGAGCGGTGGCTTGCTTTCTGAGCGCCGCGATCGGCTGGAGCCTGACGGAGGGGCGCCGGGTTCGCGAGGCCTCGTGGCGCGAGTTCGCCGTGGTCGGCGGCGCGGTGGTGATCGCATGGTCGAGCGCCAAGCTCCTTCGCCGACTTCAAGGGTCGCCTCATCGCCTCTTTGGCGTGGTGGGCTTCGTCGCTGCGGCGCTCGCAATCCTCGCGGACGCGCTGATTCTTCCGCGGCTCTACCCCGCGTTTCATTGGGCTCTCGCGCTCTTCGCCCTGGTCCTTTCGAACCTCGCTGCGAGTGCGGTGTTTCGCGATCGTGTACCAGCGCGGACCGCGCGCGCCATCGTGTCGGGCGTGGCCCTCATGGTTGCGGCGTCCGCGTTCGTCTTCGTGCCGCGGCTTGGCCAGCACCCCAACGCTCGCTTCGTCGTGGCGGAGGGCGGACCGTGGCTGGGGAAGTGGATGCCGCTCTTTGAAACGCGCGCGCCTCAGCTCGCGGCGGCCGAGGTCGAGGCCACGCCGCTCCTCGAGGCGGGGATCGATCTTCGGGACCAGGACATCCTCCTCATCACCATCGATGCCCTTCGCGCAGACCGCCTGGGCGCCTACGGAGGAAGCGGCACGACCCCGTTTCTCGATGAGTTTGCCGAAGAGTCGGTTGTGTTTCGGCGGGCGTACACCCCAACGCCCCACACGTCGTACGCGCTCTCGAGCATGCTGACGGGGAAGTTTCTTCGGCCGGTGCTCGAGCTTCCGAACGCGCCGGCCCAGCATCCTGCCCTCCCGGAGCTTCTGCGGCAGTACGGCTATCGCACCGCGGCGTTCTACCCGCCGGCGATCTTCTTCGTCGACGCCCATCGCTTTCGGGAGATTGCCGCGCGCGATTTTGGATTCGAGTACCGAAAGGTGATGTTTGCGCCTGCCGCCGCGCGGGCACGGCAGCTCGAGACTTACCTCGGGGAGGTGGATGCCGCGCACCCGGTGTTTGCGTGGGTGCATCTCTTCGAGCCCCACGAACCCTACGAGCCGCCGCCGGAGTTCGCGCGTGGGGACAGCCGTAGCGAACGCTACGACGGAGAGGTTGCCGCCGCCGATGACGCGGTTCGTCAGCTGGTTGCGGCCTTTCGCGCGCGACGCCCGAACGCGACGGTGATTGTGACCGCCGATCACGGCGAAGAGCTCGGCGATCACGGCGGCTGGTACCACGGAACGACCCTCTACGATGAGCAGGTGCGTGTACCGCTTTTGTGGTCGTCACCGGGGGCCAGTGTCGCGCGCGCCGTGGATGCACCGGTCGAGATCATCGACGTTGCGACGACGCTTCTCGCGGCGGTCGGAATTCCAAGGGACGCTCGCATGCGGGGCGACGACCTGGGCCCGCTTCTTCGGGGTGCGTCGGCCGCGCCACCCTACGGCTTCGCGGAGATCGGCGAGGAGCGAATGGTCGTGAGTGATCGCGAAAAACTGATCTGCGGGCCGCTCGGCTGCCGACTTTTCGATTTGGAAGACGATCCTGGAGAAACGCGAAACCTGGCGGGGGAGAACGCGGCGCGCGTGGAGGAGATGCGGGGCGCGCTCGGGGCCTTCATGGCTTCGGTTCCGCGCATTGAAGCGATGGCGATGGGTGATGCGGGGTGGCCGGAGGCACTCGCCCGCGCGGAGCTCGGGGACCGAAGCGTTGCGGCGGACTTGCTTCCGCTCCTCGGCGATGCGCGAGCCGAGGTTCGCGCGGCGACGGCCCGGTCCCTTGGAACCCTCGAGGTTGCGCCGGCGCTTCCGACCCTGCAGCGACTTCAGCAAGGAGACGAGTCGCTCGAGGTTCGTGAGGAGTGCGCGATTGCGGCGCTCTCGCTCGGGGACACGGAGTCGAAGGACGCGGTGGCAGACGCATTGAACGAAAGTGCGCGAGGCCGCCGGGCCGCGCTTGTCCTCGGGCAGTCCGGCGACGAACGTGCTGCGGCGATCCTCGCGCACATCGTTGCGGATCCACAGGGAGAGGAGTCGGAGCGAGTTCGCGCGCTCGAGACGCTCGGTGCGCTCGGAAAAGGCGAAGCGGAGTTGCGGCAGGCGCTCGCCGACGTGCGCCTCCGCCCTCATGCGGTGGCTGCGCTCGCGGACATCGGAACCCGTTCTGCGGCCAACGCCATCGCAGAGGCGATGGAGACCGAGCGCTACCTCCCGGCGCGGGAAGTGGAGGCCAAAGCGCTCGTGCGACTCCGTGACCGACGCGCCGAGCCCTTGATTCGCCGGTTTCTCGGGATGGATACGCCGGTTCCTTCGGGGGTGTCGCTCCTGCACGAGACCGGCGCGCTCGGCGACGGATGGGACGGCGCGCGTACGGCGGGTTTGCGCTGCGATGAAGACGGGTGCAGCGGTGAGGGGACGCTCTCGATGGAGGACGAGACGCACCAGCTCGTCGTGCTCTTTCGCGGCACAGGCACGGTGGTGCACTCCGAGGAAGGGGTCGACGTGCGAGGTGAGGCCGAACTGATCCTGGTCTCTGGCGCGACGTTTCGAACAACCGGGGACGTGCGCGCGGTGGCCGCTGCAGTGGTGCCTCGTCAGTCCGAGATTCCTCCGCCGCCCCCCGAGCCTTGGGACGAAAACGCGTCGATGAGCGCGACCACGGCTTCGGCAGGGGCGCCGAGGTAGGCCTCGTCGTAGCGAATCGGCGTGTCGTTTTTTCGGAGGAGGACGAGGCGGCGGCGCGCGTGACGTCCGCCGAGAACGCTCCAGCCGAGGGAACTTTGAATGGTGATGTCCTCGAGGCGCGTCCACGGGGCGCGAAGTATGCCGCCGCGCGTCCGCATGAGAGCTTCCGCTGGCGTGATCACCAGGGCGAGTCCACGACGCGGCGCGATGTCGCGAAACGCGAGGGCCAGCCAGCCAAGGGGAACGGCCGCGCACGCCCCGAGACCGAGGTAGGGAAGCAGTCCGAGCGAAACACCTTCGGGGAGCCGCAGCGACGCGTCGAGAAAGACCATTCCGATCAAGAGCGACGCGTAGGGGCCGCGCCGAAGCCAGGCCCATCCGTGACGGAGGACGACGACCCCTTCGGCCCGTCCGCGCGCAGCGCTGTCGTAGAGTTCACTCGGCCGCTCGGAAGGCGCAGTCGGGGGAATCGATGCACGCGCCCACGATTGGATCGCTTCAGTCACATCGCCAAAGATGGCAGGCAGACGCACCAGCTCGGTGCGGGTCACCAGGAAGAGCGCGTCCTCCACCTGCGTTGCGGTGAGAAGCTCGGAGGCAGCGAGCTCGACGGTCCCCTTGGGCGATTGCCAGGTGAGGGTGTCCTCGTCCACGTGAAGGCGGTGCTTCGGCGCCTGAACCCATCGACGCGTGCGGCCAAGGAAAAGGGCCCCTTCGAGGAGCGCACGTGCACCCGCGCCAAGCGCGAGAAGGCGCATGATCATCGACGGCGGATCAACCGCTGCGGCGTCGGCCTCGCGCCAGAGCACGATCGCGATCATGACGGCGACGAAGGCGAGGAGAAGGAGCACGCGCGCGAGTCGAACCCAGGGAAAGGGACCCCGAGCGCCGCTGCGCTCCTCTAGCGGCACGCGCAGCTCTCGGATGCGGCGCGGTATTGCGCGCAGCGCTCCCGGGCGGCACGACAGCGAAGTTGGGCGTCGGCGTCCGTGGTCCCCTCCGCGATTTCACAGATGCGTTCCGCGGCCCGACAACCGCGAGACACGGCTTCGCACTGCTCCGCGCACTCTCCTTCGAGCGCTGGCGTTCGTGCCTCGTCGAGGGTGGCCTCGTGGCGCTGAATCGCCTGAAAATGAGCGTGGGTTGCCGGGCCCGGCGAGGTCCCGCCGCAGCTCACCACGAAGACCCCTAGAAGAATCCAAAGACGCACGGCGACGGGCTACCGGAAGGTGGCCGACCGGGCAAGCCCCATTGACCCGCCAACCCTGAAGGCGTACGTGTTGGGGCGCGCATGCCGCTCGTCAATCACGCCAAGCGGGAGCTACACGTGAAAATCGTGTACTACGGCCCGGGTTTCGGCGGCAAGACGACGAACCTCGAGTTCATCCACAAGAACAGCGACCCCGGTCGCCGTGGAAAACTCATCTCGCTAATCGGAGAGTCGGAGCGAACCCTCTTCTTCGACCTCCTCCCGGTCGACTTGGGATCGTTGATGGGGTACGCGGTGCGCCTTCATCTTTGCACTGTCCCCGGACAGCTCGCCCGTGATGCGACGCGGCGTCTCGTCCTTCGTCACGTCGATGGCGTGGTGTTCGTGGTCGACAGTCAGCAGGGTCAACTGGAAGCGAACGTCGAAGCGATCGCAAACCTCGCGACCAATCTTCGAGGACAGGGCGACGACCCCGACCGCATTCCGCTGGTGGTTCAGTACAACAAACGCGACCTCGAAAACCCTGCGATGGTGGAGGACCTTCAGGAAGCGCTTCGTGTGCCGAAGGACGTGGTTCAGGTGGAGGCGTCCGCGCTCGAAGGGTGGGGCGTCTTCGAAACGCTGAAGCACATCACGAAGGCGTGTCTCCACCTCGTGGGAGACCCGCGCAAACTTCCCGAAGGACGCTCGCCGTCGATTCTCCCGGGCCGTCGCGCGAGCATGTACCGCTTCGCGGAGGGAGAGGCGATGGAGGTGCGCGTCCCCCGCGCGCCGCTCGTACCCACGTTCGATGAGGACTAGCGTGATCGGATCGGTCGATGAGCAGCCGAGTCGTTGACGCAAACGGCGACTCGATCGTGCTCGAGGAGCGCGAGCTAGCCGTTGCGCATGGTGCTCTCGGTTGGGACTTCCCGGAAGGCGAGGGCGACGAACGCATCGAGACCTGGCCGGCGCGCGGCGATGTGATTCGGGACGAAGTGACCCTTTGCACGGGCGAGGCCGCGGGCGTTCGCTGGCGGCGCGAGTCACTCCGCGAAGCGTGGGCGCGCGGTGAAGTCGTCCTCCCGCCGTGGGTGATTCATCACGCCTTCGGCGGGGACGAGGTGCAAAGCTGGCAGGTCGCGCCTTCGGTGCGCATGCTCCCCGTGCGCACGCCGACCTTGCCCCCGGCAACGCATACGAACACCTTCCTGGTTGGCGCTGACGTCTTCGTCTTGATCGAGCCCGCGCCGGTCGACCCGGCGGAGCAGGATCTGCTGCGGCGCTGGGTGGACGACGCCCGTAAGGAGGGCCGCCGCTGCGAGGCCGTGCTCGCGACGCACCATCATCACGACCACGTGGGCGGGGCTTCGCTCGCGGCGGAACTTGGCGTGCCGCTTTGGGCCCACGAGGAGACCGCCAGCCGAGTTTCCGCGCCGGTCGGCCGCCTCCTCCGCGACGGGGAGCGCATCGCGCTCGGCGAGTTCGCTCTCGACGTGGTCTTTACGCCCGGTCATGCGCCGGGTCACCTCTGCTTTGTCGAGCCAAAGAGCGGCACAGCCATCGTCGGCGACATGGTCGCAGGCGTCGGAACGATTTTGGTCGAGCCAGGAGAGGGCGACATGAGCCTCTACCTCGACTCGCTTCGCAAACTTCGAAGCGTCGGGGCGCGCAAGATGCTCCCGGCGCACGGCGGCGTGATCGCGGATCCGGCAGCCTGGATCGACCACTACGTGGCGCATCGACTGGCGCGGGAGGCGAAGGTGCGTGCCGCGCTCACCGCCGAGCCACAGTCGGTGGAGACGCTCGTTGCGGTTGTGTACGCGGACACGCCGCGCGCGCTCTGGGGCCTCGCGGCGCTCTCGCTTCGCGCACACCTCGAAAAGCTCGTTCGCGACGGCGACGCGGTTGACGACGGCGGCTGGCGCGCGCGTTAGCCCGAGGGTTGAAGGGACGAAGGAAGCGCTTCCGGCGCAACGAGGAGGGGCGCGCGGCCGTCGTCGAAGTGAACCAGGACGCCCTTCGCACCGGAGGCGAGGGCTTCCCCGGTGAGACCGCAGGTCGAATCGCGGACAAGGGTAAGTTCGCTAACTCCGATCGCGCCGGCCAGCGGTGGGCGCGTGGCTGGACGGCTGGCCGCACGGCGCGGTCGCAGGCGGTCGGCGACGCTGCGCAGTTCGTCCTGGGCGGCGTGGCTGGCCACGTCCATGGTTTCGATCGCGTCCTCGAGGATCGCCCGGACGACGTTCGACACGGGCACTTTCCACGATTGGGCGAGGTTCTTCAGCTCGCGCTCCAGAATCGCGGGAACGCGTGTGTGGAGCACCCGAGACTTCTTGCGGGAGGATTCCTCGACGGTTTCGTCGGTTTCTTCAGCGGTTTCCTCGGAGCTTTCGGGGATCTCGTCCGGCATACACACTATGTAACACGTCGTGATACATCTTCAACGGTTCTCCTGAAAACGGCGCCTTCGAACCACGACGCGGCGGGTCCGTCCGCGCCGCCGAACCTGAATCACCGACTGCTGCCCGTCGGGCCCCCGAAGCATGGCTCGCGCCTGCGCCGCCGCGAACACCGGCTCGTCGTCGATGGCGAGGAGGACATCGCCAGGCCGGAGCGCGTTCGTTCCGCCCGTTCCGACAACCCGTACGATGACGATGTCTCCGCCGCGTCGCTCGACTTCGATGGGCACGGCCACGCGAAACTGAGGTGATGCGTCTTCTTCCTCCGGCGGAGCGAGCCGTCCGTCGAGCACCACCCGGACGTCGCTCTCTTGCCCTGGGTCGACCTGGAGACGCGCGCTTTCGGCGCTTCCGGCGGACGGATGGGTGGTGCGGAGGACGTGAAAGCCGGGGGCAACCTCAAGGCGATAGCTTCCGTCCGACCCGCTCGTCGTGCGTGTCTCGCCGCTTGCCACCGTTGCGTTGGGCACGACGTCGCCAAGGACGTCGACGACGACGCCGACGAAGGTGGCGGAGGCGGCAAGACGCAGGTCGCCCAGGTCGCTGCGGGCGTCGCCGTGGTCGAAGGAGCGCGTTTCGGGAAGAAAGCCCGGTGCACGCGCTTCCGCGGTGTGACCGCCGGCGGGGACTCGCTCGAAGAGAAAGCTGCCGTCTTCGTTGGTCGTCCGCTCTCCATGGGGCGCAAGCGACACGACGGCGCCAACAATGGGCTGCCTCGACCACTGGTCCACGACGCGTCCTTCGACGCGACCACCGCGCCGGAGCACGATTCGGAGCTCGTCGCCGGTTGTCTGAACCTCGTGTTCGGTGGGCGTGAACTCGAAGTGGTCCGCGACGACTCGGTACGGTGGTGGAGGAAGCGTCGCAAAGACGAAGGTCCCGTCGGGCGCGCTGCGACCGCGACGTGAGAAGGGTGTCGACGCTTGAAGCGACTGCAGCGTGATCGACGCATCCGCGATCGGAAAACCGTCCGGATCAAAGACGCGCAGGGCGAGCTGCGTGAGGTCCGTCGGCACGATCAGATCGACGTTGGTGTCCCGTTCGACGTTCACGCGCGCCCGGGCAGGCGGCAGCTCGTAGGGGCGGGCAGTGAGCACCGTGACGCCGAGCGCACCGTCGAAGCGAAAGGACCCGTCTTCGCGCGCCATCATGCTCCTCGGCCAAGGATCGCGTTCGGATTGAAGTTCGACGAGAACCGAGCCGAGGGGAAAGCCGCGCGCATCGAGAACGCGTCCTTCAACGCGACCTCCGTCGGGAACGACGATTTGGAGGTCGGTTATTCGCTGTCCGGCTGCGAGGCGAATGCCGGGGCTTCGTCCTGGGGCTGACCCAGCGCGCTCGACGTGAACCTCGCCGCTCCCCGCGGCAATTCCGTCGAGGCGAAAGCGGCCGCTCGCGTCCGTGCGCGTTTGAATTCCAGAGGGCGTCCAGAGGTTCGCTTCGCCGACGGCGTCGAGGGGCAGCGGTGGAACCGGTCCGCTTGTCACGCCGAGCCCTGGGCCGGTGGGCCGTTGCGCGCGGGTGCGGCCAAGCCATTGAACGAGCGCACCCACGACGGGACGGTCTCGGGCATCGAGGGCGATGCCTTCGAGGGTCGCGCCTCGCGGGAGGGTGAGCGTGAGGGGATCGTCGATGGACTCGACGTAAAGAGAGGTTGCGACGTGTCCTCCCGCGCGCGCGGAGACCCAGCGGGGTCCTGGGAGAAGTCCGTCGAATACAAACGACCCGTCGGCGGCGCTGGTCGTCGTCTGCGCGACCACCGCGATTCCGTCTTGGGATGACGAGAGTTCCGCGCCTTCGACCGGCGCTCCTTCGTCGTTGACGACCAAACCCGCGAGGCGCACCCCCGCGATCAAGCGCAGGGTGACGAAGGTGCTCTCCCCAGGGATGATTTCGAGACCCTGGGACGTCGGGGCGACCTCGCTTCCGCGCCGCGCGTGGAGCTCGTAGAGCCCGGGCGGTACGTCGTCGAAACGAAAGCGGCCGCTGTCGTCGCTCGAGACTACGACGCCAGGCCAGAGGCCGCTTCCCACGAGGCGCACCTCCGCACCGCTCGCCGGTCCGCCGCGCGCGCCGTACACCTGTCCGCTGACCACTGCGGCTGCCGCGAGCGTGATCAAGGTTCGGTCGGTTGCCGACGCGAGACGCTGCACCACGCTGGCGCGTCCGGTGGCTGACGCGCGGAGGTGGAGCGGTCCCTCCTCGAGTCGCGTGAACACGAACTCGCCTTGCGCGTCGGTAAACGTCCGCTGCGGTGGCTGTGCTTCGTCGAGGGTCCCGTCGTCCTTGACGGACCAGAGCTCGATGGATGCGTTTGCGATGGGGGCACGTTCGACGTTGACCACCGAGCCCTCGAGACGCCGGGCGGGCTGGAGGCGAAAGTCGACACGAGCGTCGTCCGCGCCAACGGTGCGGCGCGCGAGCGCGAA
>JBCDAA010000179.1:0-17418 GCA_039186435.1 Myxococcota bacterium
CAAGAAGAAGGCCGCGCCCAAGAAGAAGGCCGCGCCCAAGAAGAAGCCCGCGAAGAAGAAGCCCGCGAAGAAGAAGCCCGCGAAGAAGAGGGCCGCGAAGAAAAAGCAGAAGCGCTAGCTCGCGGCGAGTTCTCGCAAGAGCGGCAGGAACGTCTCCGGCTCCGGACGCACGCGGTAGTTGTCCGTCTGATCGAGCCAGCGCACCACGCCGTCGGCGTCCACGACGATCACGGTGGGCAACACCGTCTCACTCGCGTACCCAAGAACCTCCATGCCGAGAGGAAGCCCCGCCTCGGCTGCAATTCCGAGCGCCCGTGCGGTCGCGTTGTTCTCGTCGACGAGAAACTCGAAGGAAACGTCAAAGCGTTTCGCGAGCGAGCGCGTGTGCCCGTGCGGCTGCGGACTGATGAGCAGCACGTTCACGCCGAGGCTGTCGAGCTCCTGATACTGCGCGGCGACTTCCTTGATCTGCGCCATGCAGAGAGGACACCAGTTGCCGCGAAAAAAGAAGATGAGCGACGGCCCCTTCAGCGCAGCGCCATCGAAAGGCTCCCCGTCGCCTCGCGCGAGCTGAAGCGTGGGAAGCGGCTCCCCGACCACGATGCGAACCGGCGCGGAGCGATCGAGCTTCGAGTACCAGAAGTTATAGAGCAGGAAACCGATCGCCCCGACCCCGGCGAGAGCGAGCGGCCCTGAACCCAGACCGGCGAGCATCCCGTACACGCCGATTCCCACGCCCCCAAGCGCGACAACGCTGAGAAGCGGCAGCGAGTCGGACGTCCGCGCAAAATTCGCCAGTGCCAGCGCCCGCCCAAGGAAGAGTAGAAAAGGCAGGGTCGTCACCAGCGGCGCTGCCCAAACCCACGAGCGCGTCCCCCAGAGCTGCCAGCTCGCATAGCCGCAGATGCCTACGGAAACAGAGATAAAGACACTAACGAAAATCGACTTTAGGCGGTTCACGACGGTCGGTACGCCCTTCCCGCAAGACGGTTTCGGGCTTTCACCCGCGTCCGCGACTTACGATCGACCGAGCCTAAAGCGTCGCGTAGAATCGCGCCATGACGCACCCCTTCGCTGGCGCCGCCTTCGATGACGTGATCGCGTTTCCTCGCGCTGAGCTCGAGCGGGTCATGCGCGAAGGGGCAACGCCTCAAGGCGAAAATCTCGTCGACTCGGAGTTTCGCGGCTACAACCCGCCACTCTTTGCGCGCGTCCTCGGCTTTCAGAAGTTCATCAAGGGCTTCTTTCGCGATGACCGGGGCGTCGCCGGCTACAACCTCTTCGTCGAGGCACCCCGCGGCGGACCCGCTCGCGCGTGGGAACCGAAAAAGGGAAGCGGCCGGCACGGCTTCTACGACGTGGTTCCGGTCCGCTCGGGCGGCCGCTACGGCGACTTTCCCAACGCCGTCCTGCTCAACTACGGCTCAGGACGAAACTCGGCTCTCAACCCAGAGGCCCGGATCCGCGACTTTCTCGTGCAGGTCGATCCCGGCAACCCTGGGCTCTACCTCGGAAAGGCCTTTTTGGACCTCGGCCTAACGCGGGTGTTCTCGAACTTCTTCGTGCTCGAGCGCATCTCGTAGCGATGAGTCGAACGTCGTTCGTCGCCGCTGTCCTGCAAACCGCAGAAACCGCGCGAATCGCGGTACCCACGATGCTGGAGGGAATGCTCCGGGGCGGGACCGATCGTCATCGTGTCGATCGCCGCATCGAGCGCTGGGCCCAAAAGGGTGCGCGTCTTTCGGAGATGCGGGTGGAGACCCTCGGCCTCGAACACATCGACGAGCGCGAAACCTACGTGGTGATGAGCAACCACCAGTCGAACTGGGACATCATCGCGCTCTACTACGCGTTTCCCCACACGCTCCGCATGGTCGCCAAGATGGAGATGCGCCGCATTCCCCTGATGGGCACCGCGATGGAGCACGCGGAGTTTGTGTTCGTCGATCGCACCGACAAGCGGCAGGCGTTCAAAGCGATTCGCCTCGCCGAGCAGCGCATTCGCTCAGGTGTCAACGTTTGGATCGCGCCGGAAGGAACGCGAAGTCGCGACGGCCGCCTCGGCCCCTTCAAGAAGGGCGGCTTCATCATGGCCCTCGACACGCGCACCCGAATCCTTCCCTGCACCCTGGAAGGCACCCGCCGGGTCGTGCCTCCCGGTGCCGCGACGATTCGTAAGCGCGTCCCCGTTCGAGTTCAGTTCCACCCGCCGGTGGATCCGCAGGAGTGGGGACACGAACGACGCGACGAGCTGGTTGCCCACGTGCGAGACATCATCGCTTCGGCGCTCCCCCGAGAGCTCCGCGAATCCGACGCGATCCGCTAGACGACCCTAAAAAGCGACGAAAACTCCCGCACTTAACGAGATGTAAGAATCCGAGTCGCGGCGAGTGGTAGGAGCCTTTTACGCTCCAACGGGGAGAGACGTCGTGTTCCTTGATTCCGCTTTCGGGTCGTCTGCGCCACGGGTCGTCGTGGTCAGCACATGGTTGCTTTGTCTTGGCTGTCCTGCGGGAGGTGGCGATACGTCGTGCACGCGCAGTGACGAGTGCAACGCGGACGAAATCTGCGTCGACTCCGAGTGTGTCCCGCGCGCGACCGAGGACGCGGGTACCGACAGCGGCGCGTCGGATACGGGCGGCGCGGATGCACCTCCGATGTGCAGCGAAGACTGCGGCGACGGGGAGTGCATCGGCGGAAGCTGCTGCGACGCGGCAAACGTCTGTGGCGACAGCTGCTGCGGCGGCGGACAGGTTTGTTCCTTCCTGCGCTGCGTGACCATCGGCGAGGAGTGCGCGAGCGAGGACGACTGCGCGGACGGCGAATATTGCGAGTCGCTCCTCGGCGACTCCACCATGACCTGCGCCGGAACACCGGTTTCCTCGGGACGCTGCCTTCCTCGACCCCCCGCCTGCCCCGATGGCACCGAGCCGGACCCAGCCAACCCCGAATGCGTTTCGGCGTGCAGCTTCACGCCGCCCGCCGCGGATTTTGACGTCGAGGAACTCTACTCATGGGGAAGCTTCGACGGCGACAACGCCGAACCCAACCTCACCGACGTGCGCAACTCGCCGATCGTGATTCAAATGGACGACGACGACTGCGACGGTCGTATCACCGCGCGCGACGTCGCGGAAATCGTCATCACCACCAGCCCGAGGGACCAGGTCGTTCCTCGCGCGGGCGACCTCGTCGTTCTCGCCGTACTCGACGGAGAGCTGCAGGAAAAGTGGCGTGTGCCCCTCGCCCTCGACCCGTGGACCTACCTCGCCGCCGGCAACATCGACGGTGCGCCCGGAAACGAGATCGTCGGCTGCGCCACCGGCGGAGGCGTGGTCGCGTACCACGTCAGCGGCAGTCGCCTGGTGGAGCGCTGGCGCGTTCCCACCACGCCCGACCCCTGCGTCACTCCGCAGATCGCGGACGTCGATCAAGACGGGCGCGCGGAGGTTCTCGCGGGCGGACTCTTCATTGCGGGCGAGGACGGCTCGACCCGCTACAGCTTTCCCGGTCCGATTCGAAGCGCGGTCCTCGCCAACATCGACGGCGATCCCGAAGGGCGCCTCGAAGTGATCGCCAGCCGCCAGGCCTACCGTTTGGAAGGCGGCAGCTTCGTCGAAATCGTCAACATGGGAGGCTCCGACGGAGGCGGAAACGCGATCGTGGTGGACCTCGAAGCCGGCGGCCTTCCCGAGATCATCACCGTCAACCAAAACGAGCATCTTCTTTGGGTGTGGCGCTTTGACGAGGACGCCCCCACCGGAGTGGAGTGGATTCGCCGCGCCCTCGACATCAACGGCACCCTCGATCCGACGCGCTGCCCCGACGGCAGCAACGGTCGCACCCGAGGCGGTGGACCGCCGACCGCCTCCGATGTGAACGCCGACGGAGTGCCGGATATCGCTGTGGCAGGCGGCGTTGGCTACGCGGTCTTTGACGGCGCCCGGCTCGTCGACAGCGCGGCGACCGATGCTGAAACTTTTTTCTGGGTGGCGAATACCACCGACTGCTCCTCGGCGCGCACCGGAAGCTCTGTGTTCGACTTCAACGGCGACGGGCGCGCCGAGGTGCTCTACGCCGATGAGCAGACCTTTCGTATCTACGAGGGCCGCGGCGACGGGAGCAGCGGCGCGCGCGTGCTCTTCGAGACCTGCAACACCAACGGAACGATCTTAGAGATGCCCATCGTGGCGGATGTCGATGCGGACGGCCAAGCCGACATCGTGGTCGCCGCCAATGCGCGCTACCAGCGCTGCGCCGACGACCCTTCGCGGCGCATCAGCGGCGTACGCGTCTTCGGCAACAACCGCGGCACGTGGGTGCGCACCCGGAGCGTCTGGAACCAGCACGCCTACCACATCACCAACATCGAAGAGGACGGGACCGTCCCCCAGCGCCAGGCAGACAACTTTCGAACGCCGGGCTTGAACAACTTTCGAACCAATCGGCAGCCGGGCAATGAGTTTGCCGCCGCAGATGCCGTCGTGAGCCTGATCCCGATCTGCGGACCGGAGTCCTTCATCGAAGCGACGGTTCGCAATCTGGGCGAAGCGGTCCTGCCCCGCGGAGCGACGGTTCGACTCACCGCGGGCACGCCGGCCATGCCCGGCGCGTTGCTCGGAACCATGACCACGACCTTGGCGCTCTACCCGGCACAGGCCGAGTCGCTCTCGTTCCCGGTGGACGCGCGCTTTGCCGACGGGAGCGCCATGTTCTTCGCCGAAGTGGAAGTCGCCGCTGGCACCCTGGAATGCCGAAGCGACAACAACCTCGCCACCGAGCTCGTGCGCTCCTGTCTGCTCTGAGTTTCACGGTATCCTCGTTTTGTGGGCGAGGAGCAGGAAGACATCTTCGGGCGTTTTCTGCGCCGAAAACCGCGACAGTCGCGGTCGCGTCTTCTCGTGGAGGCCGTGATCGACGCCTTCGACGAACTCCTTCGCCGCGACGAGGAACCGAAGCTTGGGGGAGTCGCCGCGCGCGCCGGCATCGGCGTGGGATCCTTCTACGAGTACTTCACCGGTCGCGACGCGCTCCTCGGCGCTTTCATTGGACGTGTTACGCGCGACAACTTCCAACGACTGCTCGCAGCCTTTGACGACGGCACGGCGACGGCGAAAGGCACGAGGGAGAAAAGTACGGTGACGGAGAAGAGTACGGCGCACTCCGGCACCCTCGAAACGATCGCAGAACAAATGACCGCGCACGTCGCAGCGACGTACCTCGAGCACCCGCGCCGCATGCGGGTGATCTTCGTGGGCGTCGCCCGCCTTGGCCTCGTGGACGTCGTCGTCGAAGAACGCGACCGCTTCGCACGCGAACTCGCCGCGCGAACGCTCCCCTTCGTTCCTCACGCCGATCTCCACGAGCTCGAAGAGACGATGGTCGTGGTCTGCGACGCGGTGATCGGCATGGTGAGCGGCGCGCTCTACCGCAGCGAGATCAACCTCGAACGGGAATCCAACGCGATGGCGCAGCTCGCAACGGCCGTGATTCGGGCGCGACACCCGGCGTAGCAAGCGCAGCGAGAGCGCTCAGCGAGAGCGCGCAGCGAGGCGTTCCCGGCGCGCGGCTTGCCGGCGGCGCTGCATCGCGAGCTGAAGCTGATACGCGCGCTCACGACTCGGACGATCGACGAAGCGCCGCAGCGGATTTCGCGGACGCGCGCCGCGACGCCACTCGAAGTGCAGATGCGGCGCGTAGGTCAGACCGGTTCGCCCGATCCGCCCGATCGTCTCGCCCCGCTCCACCTGCTGCCCGGCGAAAACGCGCGCCTCCGAAAGATGGGCATACACCGTGCTCGTGCGGTTCTTGTGCACCAGCACGATCATGTTTCCGTAGCCGACGATTCCATTGTCGGCATAGGCGACGATCCCCGCGTTGGCCGCGCGGACGTCCGAGCCCTCCGCCGCAGGAATGTCGACACCTTTGTGGAGGCGATTCGCGAGCGCCTGGCGCCGAACGTACCCAAAGCCGCGCCCCATCGTGCCTTCGGGCACCGGCCACAAGAGCGTGTCTTCCGCGTCGTGCTCCACCTCGGCGAGAAGCTCGTCCCACGGCCCCCGCGTCGCGAGCACGTTGTACGCATGGGTATCCCCGAGACCGAGGCGCTTCGCGCGCTCCGCGGCCTCGCCCCATGCGAGCGGTACGCGACGCGGCCCATCGCAAAAGCGACGTCGTCCACGTCGACCGCAGCGGCGAAGAGGCTCCGCCCACTCCAGCTCATGAACTTCGGGCGCTGGCGCCTCGACGGTCACGGGCTTCGTTCGCTTCGGCGCCGTCGCAGTCGGCGCAAAGCTCTCGAGGAGCACAAGGAAAAATGGGAGGGTCACGAACACGAGGGGGAAGACTGCCACGCTGTACCAAAATTGCGCGTCGCGAAATCCTGACGAGGGGCTGACCCCATGAAATCGTAGCGGAATCGTCTGTAGCGCAGGGCTCCTACGCCCACTATGCTCGCGCGCGATGACACGTCTGCTCTTGGTTTTTCTGCTGGGAACCGCGGCCTGCCGCGCGCCTGAACCCGACGACTCGAGCCGCCGTCGCGACCGAGACGAAGAGCGCAGCAACACGGGCGGAAACGAGGTTGTCCAGCCAGCGCCGAGGCCAACGCCAACGCCAACGCCGGTGGAAGCACCGCCCGCGCAGGCCAACCTCGATCCGCGCTTGCTCAACCCGCGCGGCGCCACCGAACAAGCCCCGGCGCGCTACGCCGTCGAGCTCGATACCACCAAGGGACCGGTAATCATCGACGTGACCCGCGCATGGTCGCCAAACGGCGCCGACCGTTTCTACAACCTCGTCAAGATCGGCTACTTCTCGGACATCGCGTTCTTCCGCGTGATCGAAGGCTTTATGGCGCAGGGCGGGATTCACGGAAACCCACGCGTCAATGCAGCGTGGCGCGACGCCAACATTCAGGACGACCCCGCGGCGGGTCAGAGCAACACGCGAGGGATGGTGACCTACGCGATGGGCGGCCCCAACACGCGAACCACCCAGTTCTTCATCAACTACGGGAACAACTCGCGGCTTGATCCGATGGGCTTTACTCCCTTCGGTCGCGTGCGCGACATGCGCGCCGTCGACGCGTTTTACAAAGGCTACGGCGATGGACCGCCGGGTGGCCGCGGACCGCAGCAGGGTCGCATTCAGCGTCAGGGCAACTCGTTCCTGCGCGAAGGCTTTCCGGAGCTCGACTATATTCGCTCCGCACGGATTCTGGAGGAGTGATGCGAACCCTACTGGCTATCTCTTTGCTTCTGGTCGCCTGCGATCCAGCCCCGAGCGGTGGCGGCGACGAGGAAGAAACGACGTCGGGCGGCGAGGGGGAAACCGTCGTCACTGTCGAGCAGGTCGATCCCGACTCCGTCGACGAAGGCCCGATCACCTGCATCTCGTCGGACGACTGTCCAGAGGGACAGCGCTGCAGCACGCCCGAGGGCTGCAACGTGCCACGGAGCTGCGAGCCTCTGCGCCCGTGCACCCGCGATCTCGTGCAGTACTGCGGATGCGACGGACAGACGATGGAGGGCAGCGGTTCGTGTCCGCCGGCGCCTTACGCGCATCGCGGTCCCTGCGAGAGCTAGGGTTCGATGCGGTACGAAGGTCGCATCTATCGACCGCCGTCCGAAGCCGACGCGCTGATCGTTCAAGCGACGATCGGGTGCAGCTGGAACCACTGCACCTACTGCGACATGTACCGTGACAAGACCTTTCGCGTTCGCACCCTCGACGACGTCCTTCAGGATCTCGACGAAGCCGGCGCAGAGGTGGGCGCCCGCGTTCAAAAGGTCTTCATCGCGGACGGAGACGCGCTTGTTCTCCCGATGGATCACTGGCGAGCGATCCTCACGCGTGCCCGCGCGAACTTTCCAGCCCTGCGCCGCGTGAGCTGCTACGCGATGGCCCGCAACGTTCGCGACAAACACCCCGATGAACTCGCCGAACTTCGCGAACTCGGACTCCAGACACTCTACATCGGCCCCGAAAGCGGCGATGACATCACGCTGAAACGGATCGCCAAGGGCGATACCTTTGAAGGCCACGTCGATGCGGCGCGGCTCGCTCGTGACGCGGGCCTGAAGCTCAGCGTGATCGCGCTTCTTGGCATCGCAATGGAGCGCAGTGAGGAGCACGCGAAGGCCACCGCGCGCTTGGTCACTGAGATGGACCCGGCCTTCTTTGCGGCGCTCACCGTCACCATCGTGCCGGATACCCCGCTCGCCAAACTCTCGCAGAAGGGCCGTTTTTCCGTCCCGGACGTTCCGGACCTCCTCCGCGAACTTCGCACCATGGTCGACGAGGCCCGGCCGACGCGCGCGCTCTTTCGCACCAACCACGCGTCGAACTACCTGCCCATCGGCGGAACGCTCCCTCAGGACCGCGACGCCATCGTCACGTTGATCGACCGCGCGCTCAGCGGCGATGTGCCCCTCCGCCCCGAGTGGTCGCGAGGGCTTTAGAGCACTTCGCGCCCCGTTCTTCGGACCGGCCCCTCCATCTTTGGCGCGGGGAGAGCCATCTTCGCCTTCGAACCTTGCGCCGGTCGCGCTACAGCGCTCCGATGATCATCTTCGGCGTGCTCCTCTTCGCGATCATCGTGCTGATCGCCGTCAAAGCGATTCTCGCGCTTCAGCGGGGAGCGCGGTACCGCTTCGGCTTCTTCGACGGAGGACTGCTCCTCCAGGGAAAAGACGTGTCGCCGAAGACGATGCTCGGCGTCGCGGGAGGACTCTTGCTCTTTCAGGTTGTCGCGTTCGCCTGGCCGCTCGGGGCCTTCGACGGGCTCGGCGCCCTCGGAAGCCCTTGCAACGACCTGATCACGGAGGACGAAATCGAGGCGATGGTCCCAGGGGAGTTCGGCAGCCTCCGGGTTCATCACCTCGACACGAGCTGCACAGCGTCGGCCTCCGACCGGGACATCCGCGGCCGCATCGCCGTCGAGCTCTCGGGATCCCTCGGTCGCAACCTTGCCTACGAAATGTCGCCGGCGCGCCCCGGGGATACGCGCATCGAAGACGACTTCTACCACGTCGATCGCGGCCATGAGGTTGATCTCTACGTCGTCGTGGGAGACGGAGGCGGCAAGCTCACGCTGAGCACGCGGCACTTTGACAGCGAAGAAATTCAGGCGCTCGGAACGCGTCTTCGGGAGCGCACGCCATCGCTCGTCGCCTCCTTCGTGGAAGCGGACGCTGCCATGTTCGCTCGCCCGGGATTTCTTCGCCGCAACCTTCCCTGGGTCTTTTTGGCCTTCTGTGGGTTTCTTCTCGTAGGCGGCGTCCTCTTTGTTCGCCTGCGTCGGGCGCGAGCGATGCGGCGCGCGTTAGAGGAGTAACCGAAGCCCAACGCGAAGCGACACGCCCACTTCACGCGCGTCCGCGAACGTGATGACGCCGCTGACTTCCCCGTGGAGCGCGAGGCGTCTCGCGAGCAGGATCGAAATCGGCAAACGGGCGAAATGATAGCGTGCGACCTTGGCGCGCCCTTCCGTGAAGACGATGCCGACCTCCCCGAGGACGATACCGAGCACGCTGGGGAAACGAATCCGCTCGACGCCGATGTCGCTCACGAGGCGAATTGAGACGCTTCCCGTGCGGCGCGATCCGCGTGTGCGACCGACGTCCCCAAACACTTCGACGCCGTGCTCGAGGCCGAAGAGCAACGTTCGAAGCGGAGTCGGCTCCATTTCCCTTCGGTAGCGGAGACCGAGCCCGAACTGCCCGCCGCCCTCGCGCCGCTCCCCGAAGATCGACGCCACACCGAGGGAAACCTCACCGTGAACCCCGGGGTTGGCCTGCCACCGTGGAGAGCCACCAGTGCAGTAGACCGGACCTCCCGGTGGCGAGCAGCAGTCTCCTCGTTCGTCTTGCCAGCACGTCGCATGCGCGGAGCTCGAAACGAGCGTCGCGACCCAAACCACTGCCACCAGCCTTCGCATGAAGAACCCAACGCCGGTGCTGCTCGCGACTTACACCCGGCGTTCGCAGAATCAAAGGCGCGCGTCGGCGTAGTCGAGAAACGTTCCCCAATCGCGCGCCTCGAAGGAATGGCCTCCGTCGCGCTCGAACCACGAGAGCGAGCCGCCGAAGTTGACTTCACCGTCCACGCGCGAAAAGCCCTCGTCACCAAGAAGCTCCCACACGGGATCGGCGAGCTCAGCGGCCCGGAGCGCGCCCGGCGGATCCGCCCAGTCGTCGTCCGCGCCGTTGGTGATCAGCACGTTGCGCGGCGCCACGAGGGCCAAAAGCAGATGCTGATCGAGGGGAAGGCGAGTCTCGTTGCCGCCAAAGGTCGGAAAGACGTCGTTGAACCAATGCGGAAAGAAGAGGTTCACCGCTTCGACCGACTCCCCGAGAAAGCTCCGGCTCAGCGTCGCGCCCCCAGTGCCGGACTGATGGCTCACCACCAGCGCGATGCGCTCGTCCACCGCCGTGGCCCAGAGCGCCGCCTTGCCGCGACGTGAGTGGCCGGCGAGGGAGATGCGAGCACCGTCGATACCGTCTGCGTTCACCAGGTGATCGACCGCGCGGCGAAGCCCGTAGCTCCACGCGGCGATTGTGCCCCACTGGATGTCGGGCTCCTCGTCCACGACAAAGTGCGGGTGAATGCCGTCCTCGCGATTGCGGTCGCGGGCGGTGTCCGGGTCGACGTCACTCTCGTGAAAGGTCGCGAGCGCGTAGCCGCGTCCCACGATGTCGGCGATGGGCCAACTTCCGCTGCGTATGCCGCGACTCTCCGTCCCGCCGCAGCTTTCGTCCATCCAGACCTCCGTCGCACGAATTCGAGCGTCGGTGCTGATGCTCTGGTTGCCGCATTTGTTCAACGCGAGAAAGACCGGCGCGCTGCTCACGCCGGGTGGACGAAAGATCGCCAGGTGAATCGGCGGCGCGTCCGCCGGACCAAAGCGAAGCTCCACTTCCTCGTAATTGGCCCCATCGACGTCCGCTTCTTCCACCAGGGTCGTGGCGGTGACCGCGACATCGGCGGGCTCGAAGCCGTACACGTAGTGCCGAAAAAGGCGCAGCACTTCGGGGCGGCGCACGTCGGTCCACTCCTCCGCCGACGCGACCGCGTCCCCTTCGAAAGTCACAAGCGCATCCGGCGGCTGCTCCACCTCGGGAAGTTCCTCCACCGTTGGAAGAACGTCCGAACCAGAGCCGCCGCAGGAAAGAAGGAAGGCCACACACCACACCGGCGAACGCTTCATCGCTCGCCAGTGTAGCGGAATCCGCCTACTCGATGCGCCACCGGCGAACAACCGAAGCGCGTCCGACCACGACCCGCTCCCCGATGAGCTCGAAGGGCATCGTTTGCGTCTCGCCGAGCACCCGAACTCGCACCTCGCCACGAATCGGAGCACGGTCACCCGAGACACGATTGACCTCGATGACGTAGCTGCCCCGCGCCGCGCGACGAAGTCCAAGACGCTCATGCCCGATGCGCGTCGCGTCGTCCCCGACCACGTTGGTGCGGCCGCCCATCCACGACAGGCGTGTTCCCTGCGGCGTCACGAGCGTCAGGTCGATGTCCGCGCCGCCCGTCCAGGTCGCGTCGAGAAGCAGGTTGCCACGCACACGCTCTGGCGTCGGCGCACGCGCCGCTTGCGTTCGCACTCGCTCCCGCGCATCGGCATCGACCTGAAGGAGAAGTCGTTCACCCGCATCGGCGCGACCAAGGGAACGCTCGCAGCGAATCGCGTTGGCGACCAGCTCACGATCGTTCGACCGAATCTCGGCGAGGGAAACGCGATGCGCACACGCCTCTTCCGCTTTGCCGGCGCGCTCGAACGCGTTGGCCAGGCGACGCTGCAGCACTCGGTTGTCCGGCTCCAGGTCGACGATGCCCGAGAGCAACCGAACGGCTTCGCTTCGGCGGCCGAGACGACCCACCACATCACTGAGGTACGTGAGCGCCTCGGGGTCGAGTTTGTCGCGGTCGAGCCAGCGCCGCGCGACTTCCTCCGCTCGGGCAAGGTCGCCAGCGCGGGAGAGCGCTCGCACCAGCGTTCGGTGCCGGTCGCGACTGTCGGGCTGAAGGCGAAGCGCCTCTTCCGCTGCACGAACCGCCGTGCGTTCCCGCTCGCGCGCGCGCTGATCTTCTCCGCGCGTGGTGCGGCCTTCGCTGTACCAAACCTTGCGCGCCCAGCGACCTCCGAAGCGACCGGGCGTCGCTGGCGGCCTGCGAGATCGGCGGGTGGACATCCGCGCAGACCGCCGTCGCGCCTCTTCCATGGGCTCCTCCAGAGCCTCCGCTTCCACGACAGTCTGAGGAGCCAGGTCGTCCAGCGATCGGTTGCGAAGCGCTGCGCGCCCCGCGCCCGAGGCCGCTGCCGCAGGAGCGCCCGACGCGTCGCCTAGAGCTCCTGTCAGACCGAACGTTCCTCCCGCCAACGGCGACGCGTACCCGAGCGCGGAGAGCTGCGCGAGCGCCTGGCTCTGACCGACAACCATGTCCTCTTCGCCGTCCCACTGAAGCGTCGGTCGCGCGCGGTCGACGCCAAAGGCGCGGAACATCGCTTCGCTCTCAAGCACCAGGAGCGAGGTGCTTCGGCTCATCACGCCGTAGCCGCGCGAAAGGGCGACCACCTGCGGCACGTCTTCGCTCTTCCCCTCGAACTCGAGCTGCTCGATGGTCTTCGACGCCCACATCCGCGGCACGAACGCGTTGCCCGCCGACGTCACCAGGTTGAGGTTCACCGGGTAGCGCTGCTCAAAGCTCTGGCCGCCGACCGCACCGCGCAGCACGACCTCCCCTTGAATCCCGTCACGCTCGACCCGCGCCGCAACCATGATCTCCTCGCCCGCGCGAATCGTGGGAAGCGCAGCAGGCGCCACCGCGACGACCCCTTCGGGCAAGGTCAGCGTGGCCTTTTCGAGGGACACCCCGTAGGTCGTTTCGAGCACGGCAAGCGCCGCTGCGCCCGTGCGCTGTCCCGGAACGAAGGGCACGTAGTGACCGCCACCCGCGCGCGCCATCGCGCCGAGAGCGATCGCATCGGCGTCCTGACCGACGCCCACGGTCGTCAGACGACCCGCAAGACCACTCTCGGGATGAAAGACGGAGTCGACTTCCGCGGCGAGCGAACCCGCGCGCCGATGCCCCACCGTCGCAGTTCCATCGCCGATGTAGACCACGTGAAGCGCGCGCTCTCGCCCTGCTCCGAGGTTCTGCGCGACATCCACCGCCTCGCGCAGCATCGACGCAAGATTCGACGCGCCCGCGGGATCTTCCTTTTCCAGGAACTCGCCGATGGCGGTTGCCGTCGCCGAGCTCGGCTGCGCGGGATCCCCCTCCATCGCCCGGCACGCCAGATCACACGCCATGACGACGACGCGGTCTCGGCGATCCATCTCCGCAACGATGCCCATCGCAAGCCGGGTCGCTCGCGTGTAGCGCTCGCCCACCATGCTCTGACTGCTGTCGACCACGAGGACGTAGTCGCGCTGCTGTGCACGGGTCCAGCCCGGCAGCTCCGGACGAAGGGCAAAGGTCACGTAGCCGCGATCGTCACCGTGGAGGGCACGCTGCGCGTCGGCAACCGTCCGGTCTTCCCGGGTCTGATCCGCCGGAGCCGCGACGGCCTGTCCCTGAAAAGTCCAGTAGCGCAGCTCTGCATCACCGTTGGGATCCTGGTAGTCGATCACCAGGTCGCCGGAGGGACGAAAGTCGTTGCGGGTGTAGCGAAGGCGATCGGCGCTACCTTCGTTGCGCGTTGCCATCTCGTACCCCTGCGACTTCGCCTGCACGTTCTGCCCGGCGACGCGAACGTCGACCTCGAAATGCCCAACGCGCGTCGACTCATCTTCGGCATGGGCCAAGGGATAGACGTAGCGACGCCCGTCGCCATGAGGCTGCACCGTCTGTTCGTACGCGAGTCGCACGCGCCGCTCTCCGTTCGCCGGAATCGGAAAGATCGAGAGCTCAAACCGGCCGCCCTGCTGCCACTCGAGCAGCGCGGGATCGCGCCACGGGCCAGGCACCCAGATGAACTCCTCCTGGCGACGCTGCCGCTCGGGGGTCGCGTTCCGAATCACGCCGCGCCAGATCTGCCGCGCGCGATCCTTCGGCACGAACGCGCCCTGCTCCCACTCTCCATCCACGTCGAGGGCGAGACTGGCGATGCGCGCGCCGGGCGGAAGCGGAAACCGGTAGACGCCCTCGAGCTCGTCGCCGCTCTCGTTCCGAAAGGTCTCCTCGATCTCGGTTCGCGCTACGTTCCCGACGATGCGCACGGTCACCTTGTGGTGCGCAAGGCTCAGCGGACGCTCGGTTTGTTCGCGCTGTCCCGGCCGGTTCGCGCGAAGCTCACCAAGACCAGGGACCGGCACGTCGTCCTGCACCTCGCCCTGAAGCTCGGACCAGCCGACCGACGACGCGAGATCCACCGCGGGTACAACCTGCGGCGCCGCACCTCGCGCGAGCAACCCTTCCTGTCCTGTCTTGACCTCCACGCTCTCCCCAGCGCCGTGAACGCGAACCGCGCCCCGAGTCACTCGCACAGACGCGCGATCGTCACTCGCGCTCAAAAGAAACTTCGTTCCGATCACCTCGACGAGACCGCTCGGCGTTTGAAACTGCGCGTTCGGTCCGTTGTCGAGATGCTGCACCTCGGCCAGCAACTCGCCGCGACGAAGCTCGACGGTGCGCCCGCCCTGACCAACGACGACCTCGGTGTCTTGATTGAGGGTGATCGTCGAACCGTCGCTGAGGGCAAGTTGAGTCCGCGTGCGCGCATCGGTCACCACGCGCGACCCGGCGGGAAGCGCCGCTCCTTGCGCAGCCACCTGAAGGTTCCCGTCTTCCCCGACGGACACGCCGCCCTGCTGACCATCCGCCGCGCGAACGACCGTGGCCACGGTTGCACTAAGGGCGCCTTCGATCGTGGCGACCGGGTCCGTGGGATCGCCTCGAAAGGCGCTCAAGCCGACCACTACCGCGACCGCTGCCGCGGCCGCCAACCCAGTCCCGATCAACCCAAACACCATCCAGCGCTTCGAGCTCGGCGCGGATGCGGTGTGCGTCGACGGTGCAGAAGACGCCGAAGGTACAGAATGCGTCGCCGCCTGCGCCGGAGCCGACGCAACCGGTGCGGGCGCCGGCGCCTCGCCTTCCCGCGCATCGAGCGCACCGAGAACCCGCGCTTCCAGGTCTGTGGGAACGTCAAAATCCGAGCCCGCGTTGCCGACGGCCCTCGCTGCCTGCTGCGCCTCGAAGAGAAGGTCTCGCGCCTCGTCGGAGTCCGCCAGCGTGTCCGCCCAGCGCTCGAGGGCGTCAGGGTCTCCATCGACCAAAAGCGAAAGCTCGTCGATCAGTTCGTTGAGATTGGGGTTCATCACAGGGCCTCCGAAAACTGGGCAGAAAGCAAAGAGCGAAGACGAGCGAGCGCGCGCGACGTACGCTTGCGCGCGGCGCTTTCGTCGATGCCGCACACGGCGGCGATCTCGCGGTACGAAAGACCGCTCTCGTAGCGGAGCAACACCGCCTCTCGATCCGAGGGCTTAAGCTCCTCGAGCGCGCCGCGAATGCTGCGCGCCTTGCGCCGTCGGTCGACGACATCGTCCGGAAGACTCGCTTCCGCGCCCGCGTCGTGCACAAGCTTGAGCCGGCGCTGCTGACGAATGCGCTTTGCGAGACGGCGCGCACACATGCGCCGCGCAATCCCCATCAGCCACCCGCGAAGGGAACCTTCGCCGCGGTAACTGGGAAAGGCATCGTAGGCGGCGATCAGCGCTTCTTGCACCGTCTCCTCCGCCTCGGCCTGGTTCCCCAGAAGCGCCATGCAAAGCCGCCCCATCGCCGCGCCGTGCTCTCGCGCACACGCGGCGACGGCTTGGCGGGGCTGGCCCCCTCGAATAAGCGCGACGATCGGATCTTCTTCCGACCCCGGCGCTGCGAATGCTCCCGCTGCCATCACAACCCGTGGTTGCCACGGGACGGGGTTTTGTGACCGAAAAAGTTAAGCGGTGAGCAGTCGCGCTCGCATAACTATGAAAACACTGAGTTTTTCAGGCGCTACCGGAGACGCTCAACCCGCGCCAAATCGCGCGTCATGTTCTTTTGGTGGGCCTCAAGGGTGCCACCACCGATCTCCAGGAGCTTGGCGTCGCGCCAAAGTCGCTCGACCCGGTACTCGCCGACATAGCCGTAACCGCCGAGGACCTGCATCGCGCGATCGGCGACGTTCTTGCCCATCGTGGAGCAGAAGAGTTTGACGCCATCCGTGTCGAGCCGCTGCCCAGGCTTTTCGAGGTTCATCGCCCCCGCGACCTGATAGGTGTACGCGCGACCTGCCATGTACTCCGCGTAGCTCTCCGCGATATGACGCTGGATCTGCCCAAAGCGGTTGAGGGGTTCGCCAAAGCTCGTTCGATCGCGGGCGTACTCGTTCATGATCTCGATCGACCGTCGCGCGATGCCGAGACTCATCGCCGCGAGGGTGACGCGCTCGATCTCGAGGTTACGCATCATGTGAAGCGTCGCGGTCCCCTCGGTGCCGACGAGGTTCTCCTCGGGCACGATGCAGTCTTCAAACACGAGCTCCGCCGTCGGCGACGCACGCATGCCGAGTTTGTCTTCGATCTTCTGCCCGAGCTTGAAGCCCTGAAAGCCCTTTTCGACGATGAACATCGAGAGTTCGCTGCGCCCGGCACCTTCCATGCGGGCGTAGACGAGAAAGATGTCGCCAAGTTCGTTGTCGGAGATGGCTCCGTTCGTGATCCACATCTTTGCGCCGTTGAGCACGTAGTGGTCGCCGTTCTTTCGAGCGGTCGTCTTCATTCCGAGGACGTCCGTTCCCGCGCCTGGCTCGGACATGCACATGCCGCCGATCGCCTTCCCCTCACAGGCCGCCGGCAGGTACTTCTTCCGCTGCGCGTCGCTCCCGTTTTGGTTGAGGTTGTTCGCGAAGAGCATCGAGTGCGCGAGGTACGCGAGCGTGAACCCGGGATCGACCGCGGCGAGCTCTTCGTGGGCGATGACCGCGGCCACCGGATCGAGCTCGGAGCCTCCCACGTCCTCTCCGCAGGTAATCCCGAGAAGGCCGAGCTCACCGAGCTGACGAAAGAGCGAAAGGTTGAACTTCTCGTCGCGATCGTGCGCGGCCGCTTGCGGCTCCACTTCACGCTCGGAAAACGAGCGAACCATCTCGCGAAGCTGGCGGTGTTCCAGCGTCGGGTTAAAGAGGTCGGTCATTGGTATGACCTAGCACTTCGCCCGTGGGGCTCCCGTGCGACAGCGCACCCCAAAGCGGCGATCGGTTCCAGGGCTAGAGCACATCTTGCTCCGTAGAAGAGCTTGATGAGGGGAAGTCGCTGTGATCTCACATGACATGTCCCACACAACCAAGTCCCCTCTCAAAGTTGCTCGCGAGGCGTTGACCATCGGCAAAGATGCGTTGCCGGAGTTTGGGCACAAGTA
>JBCDAA010000180.1:0-17305 GCA_039186435.1 Myxococcota bacterium
GCCTTGGCGATCGCTCGATCGGGGTCGGCGTCGATCAGCGGCAGCAAGGCTTCCGCGAAGCGCGCCAGATTCCATCGAGCGATCCAGGGTTGATTGCCGAACGCATAGCGGCCCCCTTCGTCGATCGAGCTAAACACCCGCGTCCGCGCGTACCGGTCGAGGAACGCACAAGGCCCATAGTCGATCGTCTCGCCCGAGAGCGTCATGTTGTCGGTGTTCATCACCCCGTGAATGAAGCCGACGCGCATCCATGCGGTGACGAGCGCAGCCTGGCGCTTGGCCACGGCGTCCCAAAGCGCCAGCGCAGGGGAGGGAGCGTCGGCCAGCGCCGGGTCGTGCCGCTGGATGGCGTAGTCGAGGATCGCCTGCAGATACTGGGGTTGCCGGAGCGCTGCTGCATACTCGAAGGTTCCCACGCGAAGGTGACTGGATGCGACGCGCGTCAGCACCGCACCGGGCAAGGGCCTCTCCCGCAGGACCGCGTGACCGGTGATCGCCACCGCTAGACTTCGGGTCGTGGGAACGTTCAGCGCCGCCATCGCTTCGCTGATGATGTATTCGCGAAGCATCGGTCCGAGCGTGGCTCTGCCGTCGCCCCCGCGTGAGAAATGCGTGCGCCCTGAGCCCTTAAGCTGGATGTCGACGCGTCGCCCATCCGGGGTGATGTGTTCGCCGAGCACGTGGGCGCGACCGTCCCCAAGAATCGCAAAGCCGCCGAACTGGTGGCCGGCGTACGCCTGGGAGTACGGCGCCGAACCCTCGGCCAGCGTTCCACCCGAAAAGAGGGCGGCCTGAGCTTCGGGCGAAAGGTCTTCAAGCCGCAGTCCAAGTTCCTTCGCGAGAGGGAGGTTCACCACGACCGTTTGCGGGGCTTTGACGGGGCTTGGCTCGCCGACGCGATAGAAGACGGAAGGCAGCTGCGTGTATTGCGTATCGAATCGAAATCCGCCGCCGGCGATGCGGTCTTGCGCACCGGAGTGTTCTTCCTGCGTCATCGATCGCAGCGTGGCATCGCCACTCGGCCGTTGGCAACGTGAGGATTCAATGGCAGTGGCCAACGTGGCACTCGAGGGAGCAGCAGTCGCTCGGCTGCGCACAGAATCCGCCCGGAGGTGCGCAGATCAGAAACGAGCTGTCGGTGCAGACCCCGAGGCTCCCAACCGCGGGGAGAAGCGGCGCGCAGTGGAGCCCATCATCGCATTCTGCGTCTTCGCAACACGAGTCCATGCACTCGCCGTACACGCACCGCAGGCCGCCTTCGCAGAAGAGTCCGCGTTCGTCGTCGCAGAGATCGCCAAGGCGCTGTGTCGCGGGCGTGGCAAAACACGAGATCGTGCTGGTCATGCCACTCATGGCGAAGCGCACATCGCAGACTTCCCCCTCGTCGCATCCTTCGTTGGTCGCCGGGTTGCAGAACGAGTTGGGGTGAAGCCAGCAGGATCGCGAGAGACCGGCGAAACGGGGGCGCTCATCCCGGCCTAGGTTTCGGGGACCTGCGTCTACGTGTGCGCCGGGCGTTCCGGCATCGAGGGATCGTTCGCTCGAATCGGTTTCGGTCGAACGCCCCTCAGCGCTCATCACGACGCCGACGAGGGCGACGAAGAACCCCAACGCCCCAAGAGCAGCCTTGAACGAGCTCATCTTGATTGTTGTCACAACCGAGATTCAAATGCAAATGAGTTGCATTTAGGTCGCACGAAACCACTATATCTAGTTGACACGAAGCACTACACCACAATATGTTGCGCTCTGTGCTGGTGCCTTGGGTCTTGGATCCACGGCTTAAAAGGGAACCCGGTGTGAATCCGGGGCTGCCCCGCAGCGGTCAGCGAGAACGAAATCCACGACGAGCACTGGTCCCTTCGGGGTCTGGGAAGCGGTGGAAAGTAGGCCATCGGCGAACGCCGACGCGCTCGTGAGCCCGAAGACCTGCCCGCGCCTGATCCCCGGGGAGACAACCGAGATCAGTTCGACCTGAAGCCTCGCGGGAGGCGATGGTTCGGTTTCCAGCGTCTCGCTGTTCGCCGTCCATCTCCGCGCACGAGTCTTCGCCCGCGGGGGCGAGCGGTCGGTTCGAGGGCACAGTGTTGTGCTCCGTGCGCATGCACGTCGGACGCGTCTCCTTCCCGTGGGTCTAACCGAGAGTGGAAGGAGAACCCCATGCCCCTTGAGGCGACACAAACACGACGAGTGGAGACGCATCGCGCGAACGACGATCTTCCGCAAACAACCATGCGCGTCACCAAGCGCAGCGGCGACCGGGAAGCCGTCGATGTCAACAAGATCGTACGGGCAGTCAATCGATGCTGCGCCGGTCTGAAGGAGGTCGATGCGCTGCGTGTTGCGACGAAGACCATCAGCGGGCTCTACGATGGGGCGACGACGAGCGAGCTTGATCGGCTCTCGATTCAAACGGCGGCGTCGCTGATCGCAGAGGAGCCGGAGTATTCGCGTTTGGCGGCGCGCCTCCTCTCGACCTACATCGACAAGGAAGTCCGCAATCAGGAGATTCATGCATTTTCCCAGTCGGTCGCGACGGGACACCGCGTCGGTCTGATCAACGACCGGCTCTTGAAGTTCGTCACGGAGCACTCGCGCAAGCTCAACGACGCGATCGTTCCGGAACGCGATCAGGAGTTTCACTACTTCGGACTGAGAACGCTCTACGACCGATACTTGCTTAAGCACCCGACGACCCGGCTCGTGGTCGAGTCGCCGCAGCAGTTCTTCATGCGTATCGCCTGCGCGCTCTCGGAGACGGTGCAGGATGCGGTCGAGCTCTACGAGCTCCTTTCACGCCTCGAGTACCTGCCGAGCTCGCCCACGCTCTTCAACTCGGGAACACGGCACGAGCAGCTTTCGAGCTGCTTCTTGCTCGACTCCCCCGAGGATCACTTGGAAGCGATCTACCGGCGGTACACCGACGTCGCGATGCTCTCGAAGTTCTCGGGCGGCATCGGCCTCGCGTACCACCGCGTCCGGTCGCGGGGCTCCCTGATCGAGGCGACGAACGGACACTCGAGTGGGATCATCCCGTGGCTCAAAACGCTCGATGCGTCGGTCGCCGCTGTGAACCAGGGCGGAAAGCGGAAGGGCGCGTGCTGCGTCTACCTCGAGCCCTGGCACGCGGATATCGAAGAATTTCTCGAGCTGCGCGACAACACCGGGGACGAAGCGTCGCGTACCCACAACCTCAACCTGGCCAACTGGATTCCCGATCTCTTCATGCGCCGCGTCGAGGAAGACGGACCCTGGAGCCTCTTTGATCCGAAGCTCGTTCCCGACTTCCCCGACCTCTACGGTGACGACTTTGAGCGTCGCTACGAAGAAGCCGAGAAGCAGGGCCTCGCCGCCAAGACCGTCCAAGCACGCGACCTCTACGCGCGGATGATGCGGACGCTCGCCCAGACCGGCAACGGCTGGATAACCTTCAAGGACAAATCGAATCGGGCATGCAATCAGACCGCGCTGGAAGGCCGGGTCGTCCATCTTTCGAACCTATGTACGGAGATTCTCGAGGTGACCTCGGTCGGTGAGACCGCGGTGTGCAACCTCGGCTCGGTCAACCTCTCTCGTCATACCCGAGTGGGTCTGGACGGGTTCGTCGAGTTCGACTTTGAAAAGCTTGAACGCACCGTTCGCAGAGCGGTTCGCCAGCTGGACCAAGTGATCGACCTGAACTTCTACCCCATCGATTCGACGCGGGAGTCGAACCTCCGCTGGCGACCGGTGGGCCTCGGACTGATGGGTCTTCAGGACGTCTTTTTTCAGATGCGTCTTCCCTTCGATAGCGCTGAGGCGCGGTCGCTTTCGCGTCGCATCTCCGAAGAGATTTACTTTCATGCGCTGTCCACGTCTGTCGATCTCGCGGAAGCAAAGGGCGCTCATCCGACGTTCCCAGAAACGCGTGCGTTTCAGGGGGAACTCCAGTTTGAGGCATGGGGCGTCGAACCGACGGAGGCGGAACGGTGGGATGCGCTTCGTGAACGCATCCGGAACTATGGCCTTCGAAATTCGCTCCTCTGTGCCATCGCGCCTACGGCGACGATCGCCTCGATCGCAGGCTGCTACGAGTGCATCGAACCGCAGGTGTCCAACCTGTTTAAGCGCGAGACGCTTTCGGGCGATTTCGTTCAGATCAATCGCTACCTCGTTGCAGAGCTTAAGGCGCTCGGGTTGTGGACCGAGACGACGCGGGACCGTCTCAAACTATCCGAGGGGTCGGTTCAAGGTCTCAGCGAGCTACCGGAGGAGCTTCGCAAGATCTATCGAACGTCGTGGGAGGTTCCGATGCGCTCCCTCATCGACATGGCCGCGGATCGTGGTGCGTTCATCGACCAGAGCCAGTCCCTCAACCTCTTTATCGAGAGCCCCAATATCGGTCAGCTCTCCTCGATGTATTTCTACGCGTGGAAGAAGGGGCTCAAGACCACGTACTACCTGCGGTCTCGTCCTGCGACACGCATCGCGAAGGCCACCGTGCCAACGTCGGAGCGCGTCGACGAAGCGGCGATTTGCTCTCTGGAAAACCCCGAAACCTGCGAGGCCTGTCAATGAGTGTCGCTCGTCCCTCCCGCCTTCTCGATCCGGGCCTCTGTCTCACGCTAAGGCCCATGGCGTACCCAACGTTCTTCGAAATGTACCGCGACGCGATCAAGAACACCTGGACGGTGGAGGAGGTCGACTTCGGAACGGACGTCGGCGATCTGAACCACAAGATGACGGACGCCGAGCGTCATCTGATTCGGCGACTGGTCGCGTTCTTTGCGACCGGTGACTCGATCGTCGCGAACAACCTCGTGCTGAATCTCTACAAACACATCAACGCGCCCGAGGCTCGGATGTACCTCTCGCGGCAACTCTACGAGGAAGCGCTTCACGTCCAGTTCTACCTCACGCTCCTCGATACCTACGTGCCCGATCCGGAAGAGCGCCATCGCGCGTTTGCCGCCGTCGAGAATATCCCCTCGATCCAGAAGAAGGCCGCGTTTTGCATGAAGTGGATCGACTCGGTTCAGAGCCTCGACCGGCTGGAAACGAAGGCGGAGCGACAACAGTTTCTCCTCAATCTGATCTGCTTTGCGGCGTGCATCGAGGGACTCTTCTTCTTCGGTGCGTTCGCCTACGTGTATTTCTTGCGGTCGCGCGGCCTTCTTCACGGGCTTGCGGCCGGAACGAACTGGGTATTTCGCGACGAGAGCGCGCACATGGCGTTTGCGTTCGAGGTGGTCGCCACGGTTCGTAGGGAAGAACCCGATCTCTTCGATGAGGGGCTCTCGGCATCGGTTCTCGAAATGCTCGAGGAGGCGATCGAATGCGAAACGCAATTTGCGGAGGATCTCCTTAGCGATGGTGTGGTCGGGCTATCGGTCCCGGACGTACGCCGCTACCTCGAGTTTTGCGCAGACCAGCGACTTGGGACCCTCGGTATGCCGAAGCGCTATCACGCCAAGAACCCGTTTTCGTTCCTCGATCTGCAGGACGTTCAGGAGGTGACGAACTTCTTCGAGCGTCGCGTTTCGGCGTACCAGGTTGCCGTTTCAGGAATGGTCGATCTCGATGCGGCGTTCTAGCAGCCCCCCCGCTAGGGCGCGATGCACCAGCGTGTGTCGCCTGTCGTGACGTCGAACGCGCAGAAGCTCCAGCCCACAAGGGCGACGACCTGATCGCCGGAGATAAACATGAGCGAGCCTTCGTCGGGTCCGGTGTAGTCCACCGGAACGTCGAAGGCCTGTCGCCCCGTCGAGGCATCCAGCGCGATGAGGTGCGCTTTGTCTTGGCCGATCGGAGCGCCCACCAGGAACACGCGGTCGCTTGTCGCCGCGATTGCCGTGCCGAAGGTGGGCTTCGCGTACGGGAGCTCCTCGGTCCAAAGGGGCGTGCCTTCTTGGTCGGCGGAAGAAACCGTCAGGACTTCGCTGCCCTGCCGGCGCGCGGTAATCGAAAAGGTTCGGTTCGACGTCACGTAGTTGGCGTCATTGTCGGTGAGGCCCATCGTGTTTTCGACCCGGGTTGCCTCAGAGGCATCGCAGGGTGTCGCGATGCCGCCCGGGAGTGTCACGCCGCTGATGGTGCCGTTGCTGGTCTCGAGCCAGGCGCAGCCTTCTCCGCCGCGGGCTGCTCGCAGCGTGTCGGCTCCCCGAACGCGCACGGTCGGTTCGGGCGCGCGAGCGTTGACGAACTCGATACTGAAATCCGGCGCGCCGATCGCAAACCAATCGCGTCCCAAACAAAACACCCGGTTCAGCGATTCGACGTCCTGTGAGCCGATGGCGCTGGCCTCGCCGGTGACGCCATCGAGAATCGCCCAGCGGCGTTTTGCGCCACCTCGCTGAACCACCGCCGCGTAGTCGTCGACGCCGTCACCGTTCGCATCGACGGGGCACGCGTCGACAACCAGCACGATGCCCGACCCGGCGCTGGATGAACCGAGGCCAGCACCCTCCTGGACGAGGGCGAATGCGCCCGCGCCAAGGCAAGCAAGCCCAACGCTCAGCGCGACTCGTACCTTCGAGGACCTCCGTGGCTTGGAGCGCGGTTTGGACGTGCGCGGCCTCCGCTTTGGCAAGAGCTCGGGGACGCCGTCGCCGTCCTTGTCGAAGTCGCGCATGACCTCACGGACGATTTTGGCTTTGCTGACCGCTTCGACCGAGTGCGGGAGCGCGGCCCCGCAATAGGGACAGTCGTCCTTTCTTAATTCGTCGGTGGTGAGTACCGCGGAACAGGTGGGGCAGCGCATTCCGCATAGCGTATCTGAACGGGAAGGACGCAGGAGGCCGGGTTCACTCCTCGCCGAAGCGAACTCGGTTGAAGGAAGGGGCCATTCGGCGAACACCCGGCGTCGAGGACATGAGCCAAAACACGTGCCGGTTCATGAATCCGCGTGGGAAGCGGTCCCACTTTTCGACAAACACGCGCGCGTTTGGCGCCCACGAACGAAGGACCTTGTCGACCTCGTGAGGGCCCACTCCCCAGGGGCAGGGCGGCACGGTGTAGTTCTCGGTGATCTTGAACCCGCGAGGCCGGGTCGAGAGTTTGGACATCCAGCGCGGGATGGCGTCAAAGGCATACCACGCGCCGGGGAAGCGTTTCGCGAGGTCCACGAAGTGCGCTTTGACCACCGCCTCGTCCATGTACATGAGCAGCCCTTGCGCGGTGAAGTAGACCGGCCGATCGCTCGGCACCTCGTCGAACCAGGAGTTGTCCATGGCGCTGGCAGCGACGTGGCGGTGTCGTTCATCGGGGGTCATGAACCGTTCGCGGATCACGATGGATTCGGGAAGGTCGACCCCGAGCCAGAGGGCCCGTGAGTTGTCGAGTCGGAAGCGCTGCGTCTCGAGGCCCACACCGAGGTTCACCACTACGCCGTTTGGGTGCTCTTCCAAAAAGCTGGCGACGTGCCGATCGAACATGAGGGAGCGGATCGAGTGGGACGCGTCGCCGGATCCGAAGCTGGCCTCGTAGTCATAGTCGATGCTTCGATAGATTCGCTCTACCTCGACGTCCTTTAAGACGCCGTCGGGCCTCATGGACTCGGTCGCACGATTGTGCAGCGTCCAGAGCATGGTTTCCGGGACCCCGGTCAACCCGGGTTCGATGCGTTCGCCAGATTGGGTCATTGGACGCAGAACCCTAGCGCAAGAGGGGACGTGCAGGTCGCTGGTCGCGTGTCGGTCACGCAGGTGTCACGGCCGAACTTGGTGGCTACGGCGCCACCGGAACGCACTGGCCTCGCTCGTCACATCGCTCCCCGTCGTCGCAGTCGGCGTCCATGACACACTCGATGTCAAAGCGACATACCTCGTCGATGCAGACCTGGTCCGCCGGGCAATCCGCGGTGATCCGGCAGGTTGTGGACGGCTCGCAGAACCCGAGCTCGCAGCGCTCCCCGTCCGCGCAGTCTCCGTCCACATCGCACTCCCGTGGCGGGATCGAGAAGCAGAGACCCGCGATGCAACTTTGCGGATCAGGACAGTCGTCATCGCTCATGCAACCGCCGGGCGCGATGCACTGATTGTTGATGCAGCGTAGTCCGTCGTCTCCGCAGTCGTCGTCGGTGCCGCAGAAGAGCCAGGGAAAACAGCGGTCCGCGACACATGACCAGCCGTGGTTGCAGTCGAGGTCGGTCGCGCACGCGGAGGGCTGACAAAACTGCGCTTCGCAGATCTCGCCGCCGGAACAGTCCTCGTCGTTGATGCACTCGGAGGCGATGAAACACGCGCTGAAGTCGGCGCAAACGGTTCCGGGCGGGCAGCCGCCCATCTCGCCGGGCGGGGCGCAGAATTGAAGCGCGTAGCATGTGTCGCCAAGGCAGTTCCAGCCGAGTGGGCAGTCCGCGTTCGATGCGCACGTAATGTCAGGGATGCACGCACGCGTTGAGATGTTGCAGATCGTTCCCGGGGCGCAGTCGGTGTTCTCGCGACACGGTTCGGTCTGACACGAGCCGGTCACGCACGTCTCGCCTGCGTCGCAGTCCGCGTCGCGGAGGCACTCGCCGACAAAGCGGCATGAGCCGAGGACGCACTCGAACCCAGGATCGCACTCCGTGTCGGTCGTGCATTCGCCGACGAACACGCAGGCGTCGTCTAAGCAGCGGAAGAAGTCGGGGCAGTCCGCGTCCCCTGTGCACATGCCCGTGAAGATGCAGCGCCCGTCGATGCAGCTCAGCCCACTCGCCAGGCACTCGTCGTCGCTCGCACACTCGGGCGGAGGAACACACAGGCCGTCTTCGCACACCTGCATGTCGGGGCAGGGCACGTCCGGACAGGTCTCGACCTCTTCGCAGAATCCGAAGTTGCACTGCTCGTCGCCGGGGCAGTCCGCGTCAAACTCGCACTCGGGCGGAGGAAGCGGTACGCACGCCCCCGAGATGCAACGCTGCGCCCCCGGGCAGTCGCCGTCACCCATGCAGACGGTTCCGACGCAGACGCGATCGATACAACTCATCCCGGGAAAGGGACAGTCGTCCACGGACTCGCAGAGGAAGGGCGGAAAGCAGATGTTCGCTTCGCAGGTCCAGCCCGTCTCGCACTCCGCGTCGGTGGTGCACGACGTGGGCTGACAGAACCCGAATTCGCATCGATTTCCAGGCGGGCATTCCTCGTCGCGGCGACATCCCACGTCTGCGACGCAGCGAAAGCCATCGCAGCGCTCGCCTGGCGGGCATTCGGAGGACGTTCGACAGCGGCGGATCGGCGTGCAGCGTTCAAAGAAACACAGATCACCTGCAGGACAGTCCGCATCCCGCATGCATTCAGTCGCCGGGACGCAGCGGCGCGAGAAGATGTCGCAGAGTTCGTCTTCCTCGCAATCGCCGTCGCCAACGCAGCCCGTGGGGACGCACACCGCGGCGTCACAGCGAAACCCCGCCGCGCAGTCGGCGCCCGTAACGCACTCGCCCGTGAACTCGCAGCGCGCGCGAACGCACGAAAAGCCTGCGGTGCAGTCCGCCTCGCTTCGGCACTCCCCGGTGAACACGCAGGTATTGCTTACGCATGCAAACCCATCGCCCCCACAGTCCGCGTCGCCCATGCACTCGCCGATGAAGGCACACTCGCCGGCGACGCAATCGAACCCGGGATCGCAATCCGCGCGGAAGGAGCAATCGACGGTCGTCATGCAGGTGCCCATGACGCACGTACCGTCCGGACAGTCCGCATCGCGGCTGCATTCGAGGGGCAGGACACACGCACCGCGTTCGCAGACCTGGCCCGAGGGACACTCGAGATCGCCGCGGCACTCGACCGCGGCAACGCACGAACCGTCGATGCACACCTGGTCGCTGGGACAGTCGTCACTGCCGATGCACCCAGACGTGTCCGGGACGCCGCTGTCGGGGAAGGGCGCGTCGGTTCCAGCGTCCCGGGTGGCCGCGTCTTCGTTGACGAGACGAGAGCGGCCGCAGCCGAACACGAGGAGCGTGAGTGCGAGCGCAAAGAGCGACCTGGCCATGACGCAAGGATAGCGAATCTTCTCTTCGACAGACCGCGGTGCGACCTCTTCGTTGCTTCCGCGATGGCGTTGATCGGCTCGCCGAGGGATGGCCCACTGCCAAGGACGGGTTCTCATCGGGGCTGGCAAGTTCTCACCGAGACCCTAGGTCCCTCCGGCGGTCTCGCGCCGATGTTGGGTCGATAACCATGAACATGACACTCGACTGGAGCCTCGTGGGCTGGGCGAGCCTTTCCTGGGGTCTCGGCGCCAGCGTCGCGGCGATGACCTTGCTCGCCAGAGGTCCTTGCTATCCACTCTCCTCGAAGCCGCTCAGCGCGCGATGATCCCTCTCGCCGCTGGGGCATTCGGCCGAACGAGGGTCCTGGCCGGAGGTGATGTGTGCGACCGAAGAAGGTCGGAGCAGCGGGCCCTTTACGGACCGACGGGGCGCATGGGCAGTGGGCCCGTTGGCAAAGGCACACTGGAGGCCTCCGCCTACGATAACCGTGATGGAGCGGCTTTGGGCGCTTTTCGAAGCGGAATCCGGCATCACCTGGGACCTGTGATCGCCGCGTATGTCCGGCTTTCGCATGATCCGGATCGCGTTGGCGGCGTTGGGCGTCGCCACGGCCGTTTTCCTAACGCGGCGCAGCGCGCCGGCGAACTAGCCGCGGTTGAGGAGCGCGGAGTGGCTGACGTAGGGTGTCGTATGTCGCTTCCGGAAACCTATGAAGCCGCTGTGCGCACGCTTTTCGGGGAGAGCGCCACGTCCGAACGCGTCTTGGGACCGTGTCGGGTCACAACGGTTCACGAGGAACCGAAAGACGACGAGGAGGACGACCTCAGCGATGAGACACCGACGCACTCCGAAGCCGGACCTGTCTTCGTCGCGCACTTTCGGGAGCACGATGACGTAGCGAGCTTTGTCGGGGACTGCCCCGGCGAGGACCTCGGGTATGGGCCCTTGTCTTCCTACCTTGGCTGGACGATGACGGGAAACCTCGGTCGCCAGGTCGGTGGCCGCTATCTCTTCACCGGTGAGCTCTTCGACGAAGACACCGGGTGGGCACCCTTGTCCCTCGTCTTTTTCGACTCGGCAGACGGTGTCGTCGTCGTTGGGCTTGGGGAGCGGCTTCGCTACGAGGGTCACGGAGTGCACGAACCGGTCGCAGACGTGCCGACGACAGCGTTCTGCAACGTGGGAAGCCCTGAAAACGCGCGCGACGTCAGCTGGTATCTCGGCGCGTAGTTGCGCGACTCGCGAAGTTGATCGAGCGATGCGAATTCGAACGTAAAGCCGTTCACGCGGACGAAGTACGCCCACTCATGGAGGAGCGGGTCGCGCGTCGCGTCGCGAGGCCGACCACCGACAGCGGAGCCGCTCATGAAGTCGCGATCGCCGGGTCGAGGGGCTCCTTCCAGTGCTTGGACTCGGCGGGAACGTAGCACTCCTCCACGGCGCTTGGTCCCGTGCCTCAAGAAGCGTGCGGTGCAATCTCGAAGAGCAGCACCCGACCCTCGGCACTACCGACGACGAGCGTGTCTTCACGGATCGCGAGCGCGGTGGCGAACGAACCGACGCCGTCGATCTCCAAGATGCTAGACCAGGTTACATCCCCGGTGTTGGCGTCGATTTTGGCGAGGGTGCCGTCGGTCAGCGCAAAAACGACGAGTCGACCGTTTGAAACGACGCTGGTGGCGGGCGCGTCGACCATGACCCGCCAACGCGAAGCGTGTTGTCCGAGCTCGCGTCGCTCGATGAACTTCGACCCCTGGTCATCCGTGGCGGCGCGGACGAAGGACTCCATGGAGACCCAGCACGCGGTGCTCTCGCCCCTCGCATCGGGAACCACGTCGGAGTGCTCCGGTCTGCCTGTGGCGTCTCGGTACACGAGATTCCCCGCCCGGTCTGCGGAAAATACGACCGTGTGATCGAACGATCGCACGTGCGAGAGTCCGGACGCCTCAAGCGAGAAGAGCGTGCTCGCGGCGCGTGCTGGAACTGAAGCGGATGCGATGGTTCTTCGTTGGTGCACGTGGAGCAACGACGCGCCACCGGCTTCGAGGAGCTGGACGCCAAATCCGTCGCCGCAAATGTGCTGGACGCGGTCGCATGTCCGCGTGTTCCAGACCTCTATGTGGCAGTTGTCATGGGTTGCCGCGACGAGTTCTGGAGAAAGCCACATCACGTCCCGAACCCACGAGCGCTCCTCATAGTCCCTGGTCCCCATGGCCTGCTCGAAACGCGGACGGTGATCTCGGAAATGCAGCGGGGGGCGCTCGAACCCGAGGCGCGCCGGGTCGATCGCTTGGAGATTCGCGAGCCGCGGATCCTCCGAGGTCTCCGACGCACGCACGTTTCGTAGGTCATCCAACACGAGCCCAACGTAGGTTGTGAACGCGTCGTTTTCTTCCGGGAACTCTTCGTCGTTCCGTGGACGAAGAAGAACCGCGAGCCGGCCGGCGGCCACCCAGCGACAAGCCGCGACGTCTCGACACTCACCGAGGGGAGAGCGCACCTCGTCGCTCTCCCAGTTCCAAAGCCAGAGGTCGCCCTCGAATCGGTACCCTCCGTCGTAGCTTCCGGTCCCAAGAGCAACGATGGGCTCGGTCGGATGGAACGCCACGTCGTTGATCGGAAAACGCGCGCCGTCGAAGACGCCGAGACGTTTCTTCAGGGCGCCGTCGTAGAGGCTGAGGCGATGCTGAACGCGACGCCCAGCGTCAATGTGGTGACCTGGCCAATACAACCCAGAGATCGCCGACGCCAAGGCGACGACGTCTCCATCTTCTCGTCGCCACGCTCCTGCAGGCTTGCCGATTTCGGCAAATCGAGACGGACTTAGTTCTCGACGGAGGCGAAGCGGCACCTTCCTGCCTTATCACAATGGGCAGCTAGAGCCGGCTGCGTCGCTGGAGCGCGGAGGGCGTCATGCCAAACATCCGCTTGAACGTTCGGCTCATGTGGGCCGCGTCTGCGAAGCCGGCCTCAACCGCCGCCTCCGAAAGCCCGGTTCCGTTCACGATCGACGTCGCGGCGCGCTGCAGCTTGAGCCAGAGAAGGTAGGGCCGCAGGGGAGTTCCCACCGATTCGGTAAAGATGTGCATAAGGCGCGAAGGCGAGAGGTTCACGCGCGAGGCGAGCGCTTCGAGGGAGGTGTCGATCGACGCGTCGTCTCGGAGGGCTTTCAAGAGCGCACGCACTCGCGGGTGCATCTGTCGACGTGATGTGGGGGCGGCGAGGGTGTCCCGTGCGCGCGCCATGAACGCGTCGAGGTCCGCGCGCCCGGGAGCGTCCGGAAGTTCGGTGAGCAACGCGCAGCGCTCGGCCTCGGAGATCAACCGCACGCTTCCCTCGAACGTCGCGCGCAGACTCGCTCCGTCGAACGATTCGGGATCCCAAAACGCCAGCACGACCACGCGGCCCTCGGCATTCACCGCGTGCCGGACATCCGGCGCGGTGAGCACCCCAGGCGGGCGGTACTTTCTGCTCTTTGCATCGGAGTGCTTCTCCTCGACCTCGATTTGCAGGTCCCCGTTCCGCGCGAGTAGGAGATGCATCGCGTGGTGTGCGTGCGGCGCGCTCTCATCGCCGGTCGCTTGCGCGGCAAGGCGCGAGGGCCAGATCGTAAAAGGCGCCGCGTCGGGAAGCTGCACGCCAGGAGTATAGGACGGGCGCGTTAGGGGGTTGCGAGAGCGAAGCGTCGGCGCTGCACCGCATCCGTGGCTACGAGAGCCCAGCCGATGAAGAGGAGCTGCAAGGGAACGCGGAACCAGAGGTAGGCAGGTCCGTGACCGCCGAGTCCGACCTCTGCGACGGCGGTGTAGATATTCGCCGGGAGCAGCGCTACGAAGAACGCGGCGAGGCACCAGCCGAGCCAGGGCGTCGGGCGAGTGACGCGCCACAGAAGCAGCGCGGCGACGGCGAGCTCGAGGACTCCCGTCGCGTAGACGATCGCGACGGGCCCCGGCAGGAACGCCGGCACCATCTGCACCATCGCTTCCGTCGAAGCGAAGTGTGCGGCGCCGGTGAGGACGAGCATCGCTGCCATCGCGATCCGGGCTGCGCGAAGGGTTGGGTCCGGATGGCGACCGCGGGTCCAGAAGCGGGCGACGGCGAAGGTAACGAGGAGCGTGAGGAGGGGAGCCATGATGAGTCCTTTCGTTCGAGACCATCGTGGGCAGCTACGCCGATCCCCGCTTGAACGAACTGGCTGCGTTGGCGCGCCTCGCCATGGATTCGGATAGTCTCCGGAGATGCCCGACCGGTCGCTACCGACGCAGCTGCCCCTTGCGGATCCTCGGTGGCGTGACCTCAGCGCCTACTGGCGTGATGGGGCAAGCAAGGTTCCGAGGTTGCTCGAGATGCTGTGTGCAGAGCCGTCCTTCGAGCACCCGAGGGATTCGGTTTGGGCTGAGCTCCACGAGATCATCTACCACCAGTACTGCTGCTACGAGAGTGCCTACGCAGCCGTTCCCTATCTTGTAGAACTCGGTCTCGTGCATCCGGCAGATCGTTCGGCCGAGCTTTGGATCAGCGTAGGCCACATGGCCGCTACCTATGCTGTGTGCGGCGATGAGATCCCCGAATACCTTGCTCCAGCGTTCCACGCGGCGATTGAGGTCGCGGAGGCTCGCTGCCTTGAGGTGCTTCTCTCAGAGCCTTGGGATGGAACGGAGAGTCGCTATCTCGCGCTCGCCGCGCTTGGCCTTTCGGGACATCGAGTCGGTTTCCTGATTGCAACCAACCTGGTTCTTGCGGACGCCGAAGGTGGCTCCGTATGCCCAGCATGTACAGCGAGCTTTCTCTTCGCGCTGCGCGATGACGGGATCGTCACGTACACGTCGCTTCACGAGCCTTATCCCCAAGCTGCCGACGATTCGCAGCCTCGTCGAGTCTCTCCTCTCACTTGCACTGGGGACGAGCACGAAACGCCGTGGCGTCGCGTCGCGGAGTGCCTAGCCAACAACGGCGACCGCAGTGCGCCCGGTTGCGAGCAAGTCCCTGGTAGCTTCATTGCCGAGTGGCAGCCTGAGTTCGATGCAGCTGAGCTGCAGTGCCGGGTTGGGGTTCGCGACGGTGACGACCGGTCTGTTGTGTGCGTGATTGGGGCGCTGCTTGCGCTTAAGGGCGAGAGAGAAAGTGCGAGCAGGTTTCTGCGGCTCGCCGGCGGCGTGCGATGTCCAGAGTGCAACGACGAGTACGACCTCTTCGACTCCATCGCGGACCTCCGACGCCCGCTTTCGGGAGAGACCTGACCCGTGTGATGAGAGCCGGCCCTCGAACCCGGGCACTCACCCTAGAGGATGGCGTAGGTCGCGTTGACGGCAGCCGCGATGGTAATCGCGCCGGGTCCGCTCGATTCTTCTTCGTTCTCTTCAAGGTAGCTGACGCGGAGGTCCTCGCCGTGGCCGTGGCCGCCTAGGGACATGGGGTTCACGTCCTCGATGTGAAGAACGCGACCCACCTGAACACCGGCCGCGTCGGCGTAGAGTTCCGCCTTGGCGTGGGCCGCTACGATCGCGCCCCGGCGAGCTCGGGCTCGCACCTCTTTCAGCTTGGAGCTATGAAAATCGACGGAGTCGACAGAGTCCGCGCCGGCTTCGATCACGCGCGTCAGCACTCCTTCGACCGCGTCGATATCGTTGAGCGTTGCGTGAAAGGAGATCGTCGCGGCGTGCCCGAGGAACTTGCCACCGTTGTGATAGCCGTCGGTGAGCGTCCGAAGGGTCATCGACGACGAACGAATGTCCGCCCCTGCCCGACGATCGGGCTCCAGCGTCAGCTTGACCGCGTCCGCAGCTTCTCGCGCGAGCCTGAACGCTTCGCGGGCGACGTCGCGTGTTCGGGTGACACGAAAGGTGATGTGCGCCCGGTCGGGATCGACCTGAACAAGGTACGAGCCAAACACAGTGATACCGGACGGGTGCGTGATTTTCTGCATCCCAAGAACTAGCCACGCGGCGCGCCTCCGCAAGCGGGGTGGCGCGGAACGATTGTCAAATGGCGTAGGCCGCGAGTGACAGATCCATGGTGTCGTCGCTAGATCGGCTCGTAGGCGACGAAGGACCGGGGTTCTATTAACCGGGCCGATCTCGGCCGCTGGTGGTCGGAAAGGAAGCAGAACGATGCCGAAGACCAAGCATTTTCCCAAGTTCAAGGCCGGGCTCCCCGACGTCACCGGCCGGGTCTTTGTGATCACCGGAACCACGAGCGGGACGGGCTACGTCGCCGCCCGAACCGTTGCGGAGCTCGGCGGCGAAGCGGTGCTGCTCAATCGTGCGTCCAAACGCGTCGACGCGATGATGACGTCTCTCCAGCAAGAGGTCCCGGACGGGACGTTCGTCCCCCTCGAGTGTGACTTGCAGAGTTTTGAGAGCGTTCGAAATGCGGCGGCGGAGATCAAGCGCCGCTACGACCGCATCTACTGCCTCTCAAACAACGCGGGCATCATGGCAACGCCGGACGAAGCGACGGTCGATGGCTACGACACGCAGATGCAGACGAACCACCTGAGCCACTTCCTGCTGACCGCCGAGCTTCTCCCGCTCTTGGAAGCGGAAGCGGACGCGATCGGGGATGCCCGAATCGTCTCGCACAGCAGCCTGGGGCGTCTCTACACCCCGAACGACACCCTCGAGCAACGGTACTTCGAGAGGAACGGTGGCAACCTAGGCGGCAACGACATCGGATTGATGAAGGGCGCGTGCTTCTATCGCTACTTTCAAACGAAGCTTGCGAACTCGGTCTTCACCTACGGTCTGTCCGAGAAGCTCAAAGCGAAGGGGTCCAAGGTACGCGCCGTCTGTGCCCACCCCGGGGGATCCGATACACGCTTGGCGGACGACATGAAGCTTGGGTTCTTCATGACAACCATGATGAAGGCGATCGCCCCCCTTATGATGCAGACCGCGGAGGACGGTGCGATGGGGCTCCTTCTCGGCATGATGTCCCCGGACGCCGAATCGGGTGTCCTCTACGGCCCAAAGAAGAGCGGTACCAAGGGGCTCGCGGTGCCCAATCCTCCGAAGCCATTCGAGACCGATCCGCAGAGCATCGAGATGCTTTGGCGTACGAGCGAAGCGGCGACGGGAACACAACTGCTCTCGTAGTTCTGCGGCGGTGCAATGCCGCTGGCAGCGACCGACCTCCACTGAGGAAGGGAGCCTGGCGTTCTTGAGACGCGGGCGTGCGCGCTGAAGCGATCGGCAGATCTAGGAGAGGCGACGAAGGCGCCGACACAGCACCAGCCCGACCGTCAACAGGCCGAGCCATCCTCCGACCGGGTCGCTGGATTGTGCGCCGGTGGCGCGGCACGAACAGCCACTTCCCGCCGCGTCCATTTCACCAGCATCGACATCCGCGTCAGGA
>JBCDAA010000181.1:0-17299 GCA_039186435.1 Myxococcota bacterium
CGGTTATGCTCGCGTCATGCGCGACGATCCAAGCGAGTCGGCCGATTCGAATGAAACGGCGGACTCCAGTGAAACGTACCAAGATCTCGCGGCCGCACGGACGCACGACTCCCTCGATCCGGATGTGCACATCGGTGAGAGCGACTCGCTGGTTCCGCGTCCCAGCAGCGAGCGCTTTCACGACGTAGGCATTCTCGGCGTCGGCGGCATGGGCAAGGTCGAGTTGATTCGCGACCACTGGATCGGCCGCGAACTCGCGCGAAAAACTCTCGGAAAGAAACGACAGAAGGACGCTCGCGCCCTCAACGCGTTTATGCGCGAAGCCAAGGTTCAGGGGCAGCTCGACCATCCGGCGGTGGTGCCGGTTCATGACTTTGGGTTTTCCGAAAGCGGCGCGCCCTTTTTTACGATGAAGCGTATTCGCGGGCGGACGCTCCGCGAGCTGATGGACCAGGAGGAGCCGCCGAGCCGGCGTCGTCTTCTCGAAGCGTTTCATCGCGTGTGTTTGTCGCTCGACTACGCGCATGCGCGCGGCGTGATTCATCGCGACCTCAAACCCGAAAACGTGATGCTCGGTGACTTCGGTGAGGTTTACGTGCTGGACTGGGGCATCGCGCGGCTGCTCTCCGAACCGAGCGATGGCGAAGCCCTCGACATGGAAGGCATCTGGCAGTCGAGCACCGACGCCCATTCGAAGCGCGTGCCCACCGGGACCATCGGCTACATGTCGCCCGAGCAGGTCCGCTGCGAGGCGCTGGATGTCACGTCGGACGTGTACGGACTCGGGCTCATCCTCTTCGAGCTGTTGACCAAGAAGCGCGCGCACCCAACGAAGCTTCCGCAGGTCTTCTATTCGACGCTCCAGGAGGTTCCCCGCGCGAGTGAGCGGGCGCCCGATCGGGACATCCCTCCCGAGCTCGACGAGGCCTGCGCGCAGGCGCTCGCCCTGAAGATCGAGGATCGCCTTCCGAGTGCGCGCGCGCTCGCGAGTCTGATTCAGAGCTATCTTGACGGCGACCGCGACCTGGCCCTTCGTCGCGATCGTGCGGCGGATGCGCTTTCGGACGCGACCTCGCTGCTGGCGGAAGCGCGTACCACGGGCGACGAAACGAAGCGCCGCGCCGCCGGCCAGAAACTCGCGTTGGCGCTCGCCTTTGCTCCCCAGGACGCAGGCGTACGCCAGACTCTTCTCGAGCTCCTGACGGACCATCCAACGCGCGTTCCCGACGAGGTGCGGGAGCAGCTTGCCGCCGAGCGCGTCCGGCGGGTGCGGCGTTCGCTTCTCTTTGCGTCGTCGCTCTACGCGGCGCTGGGGATCGGTGCGGCGTGTCTGCTCCTGCTGTCGGACTACGTCATCGCGGACCGGACGATGGTGGGCGCTGGTTTTGTGTCGATTGCGATTTCCGCGATCGGTTCCCTCGTCATTCGTCGCCTGAAGCAGCCCTCCGATGTTCACCTGGGCGTGCTCTACCTCTTCTCCTGCGTTGCGATCGCGGTGCTTTCGCGGATCACCAGCCCCTGGGTTCTCGTGCCCGTGTTGGTGATCACGAACACCTTTGGCTACCTGCTGATCGGCGGGCCGAGCTTGCGACGCTTTCTCGTGGTGATGTCCGTCTTGCTGGTTCCGGCGTTCGCCTTTTTCGACCAGTGGGGGGGAGGGGTCGCGACCGCGTCCGTGAGCGCGAGCGGGGTGATCGTCACCTCCCAGATGGTGCAAGGGGCGGGTGTTGGCTGGCTCTTCTTTGCGGTTCCGATGATCGCCGCCGTGGTCTTTGCGATCTTTCTCTACTCGGCGATCGATTTTCTGGAGCGTTCGGATCTCATCGTCGCGCAGCACGAGCTTCAGCGCTGGCGCTTTCGGCAGCTGCTTCCCGAAGGTGTGGGCTCGAAGCTGGAGATGCCGGCTATGCGCCGCGGACAGCTTCGCTGAGCGTATCGGCGAGCCGAGCCGCGCTCCGCTGCGCGGGACCTTCGAGGGCGGCGATCCACGCGGAAGGCAGCGACGCTCCGCCGTACCGTGCGCCCGCGAGCGCGCCCGCCATGGCGCCGATGGAGTCGGTATCGCCGCCGCAGAGGATCGCGCGCTGGATGGCCACCTCGATGGTCGGTGCGCGCGCGGCCCACAGCGCGAGCGGCATCGACTCGGACGCCCGGACGCCGTTGCCGAGTGTGCGGGACGCGTCCGCGGAGGTCGTGAGCGTAGCGATCGCGGCGCATGGTTTGCGAAGAAGGCGAGCGCGCCGACAGACGGCTTCAAGATATTCGTCGCCCCGAAGTGCGCATGCGGTTGCGACCGCGATGAGTGCGGCCGCCTCCACCGCCTCGGGGTGTGCGTGCGTCGGCAGAGCGCAGCGCGCGCCGAGTTCGTAGGCTTCGTCCAGGTCGCCCGCGAGGAGTGCGATGGGCGGCGTTCGAACCGCGCCGCCGTTGCCGTGGGAGCCTTCGGGCCAAAGGGCAAACGCTGCGCCCTGCCAGCGCCGGTGAGTGCGCCAAAAGCGAAACGCCGCGCGCATTCCTTTGCCGTAGCCCCGCGCAGGCTCGTGGCCTTCCGCAAGCGTTTGGAGAAGGCGCGCTTCCGAGAAACAAGACGCTCGCGAAGCATCAGAATCAGCCCACCTAGACCCTTGCGAAGCGCCAGAATCAGCCCACCTGATTTTCTTGACATCGACCGCGATGGACGACGCCGTCAGCAACATCGCCTCGGCGTCGTCGCTGTGGCCCCACCCTCGGGGACGCGCGAGACGCGCCGCCAAAGGGCCCTTCAGGGTCGATGCCTCGGCGCCCTCGAAGGGCCGTCCGAGCGCATCGCCGATCAACCCGCCGAGAAGAAGGCCGTAGATTCGGTCGCGCGTCACCGCCGAGAAAACGCGCGCGCTGGTTCCCTCGATTCCCGCGAAGAGGGCAAGATACGCTCGTGACCGAGCCTCGGCAGCTCCCTCAGGTGCGCGCGATCCTCGAAACGAGCGATCGCGTGACCCTCATCGGCGCGCCCGGGGTCGGAAAGAGCCATCTTGCCGCGGCCCTTGGCGGCCTGCGAATCCCCTTCGAGGATGTTCGCACCGAGGTCGACTTCCGCGAGCGACTGGCCTTTGCGCTTCGCGCGGAGAGCGACGCTGCATCCCTGGTTCACGCCGCGTCTCTCTCCGGCCGCGTGGAATCGCTCCCCGGAACGCAGCGCGCGGACCTCTTGATCCTCGATGACGTTGACCGCGTGCCCCCAGCGGCTCTCGCGCTTCTCGAAGACGTGGTCGCCCCGCTCCTGCTGACGTCACGGCGACGTCTTGGGCTGCCGCGCGAGTACCTGATCGAGGTGCAGCCGCTCGCGGGCGACGATGCGCTCACGCTCTTTGAGGAGTTCGCCCTCCGCATGCGGGGTCGGCCGCTGCAGGATGCCGAGCGCGACGACGCCCGCGCCCTCGTGGCGGATCTCGACGGTATTCCCGGCGCGCTCTTGCTTGCCGCGTCGCGTCTCCGCGTCCTCGGTGTGCGCGCGCTACGGCATCGGTTGCAGGATCCGATGGCGCTGCTCCGCGACGCGTCGACGGGCGGGCGACAAGGCTCGCTCGATGCGCTGGTGCGCTGGTCCTGGGAGACGCTCGATGACGCTCACCGCGCGTCTCTCCAGCAGCTTTCCCTCTTCGCAGCGACCTTTACGGTCGATGTCGCGGAGGAGCTTCTCGGGGAGCCGGCCCTCGACCACATCGCCGCGCTTCGCGATCGCTCGCTGCTCTTTCAGGACGAGGACCGGCTGCGCGTGCCGCGAACCGTTCGCGCCTTCGTGCGGGCCGAGGCGCCGGAGCGCGATCGCACCCGCTTTGCCGCTGCGTTGCTCGGGGCGATCGAGCAGTCGTACGAGCCGTTTCATGCGGATGTCGTTGCGGTTCTTCGCGAGGTCGCAAGCGAAGACTCCGTCTCGTCCACGCTTGCGTTTGCGACGGTCGAGCTCGCCATCGCTGCGGCGTCTCGTCTGACGGTTCGCGGTCCGCGGGACGCGATGCTCGCAATTCTCGACCCGGTTCTTGCGGTGAGCGCCCGATCCGGTGCGCCGGCAGCGCGGCAGGCGCGCGCGTTCCTCGCCCGGGGGCGACTTCGTCACGCGTCCGGCGAAGACGCGACGCAGGACATGCGTCTGGCTCGGGCGATCGCGCTGAAGTTTGAGGACGCGCCGCTGATGATGGAGTGCCAGATTGCGCTCGCGGAAGTCGACGCGGAGCCCTTGCCGGACGCGCGTCCCGGCGGAGAGCTCGGGGTTCGCTGGGATGCGGTGCGAGCGCGCCACGGTGATCGCGCTGCGGCGGAACGTCTCGCGAAGTCCCCGGACGCGGTGATCGCTCTCGAGGGACAGCTCGCGCTTGCCCGGCGCGCCAATCTGGCGGACGCGTGGACGCAGGTGGACCAGCTTGCGCGCGAGATCGACCACCGTGGCGCCCGGATCGAGGCGCTTCTTGCACTTCATGCCCTCGGCGCTCTCGACGCGTCTCAGCAGCGCGACGTGCTTTCCTGGGCCGAGGAGGTGATGGCCAACGAGCTTGCGGACCGTCTTCGGATCGATGCGCAGGCGGCCGTTCTACGGATCTCGCCGGACGGTTTTGCGCTGGGGGATACGCACGTTTCCCTCAAGCGCCGACACGCGCTCCGGCGCATCCTCCAGGCGCTCGGAGCCCAGCGCGACACGCCTCTCGACTGGAGCGCGCTCCTCGAAGCGGGATGGCCGGGCGAGCAGATTCGTGCGGAGAGCGGCGCGCACCGGGTTCGAGTGGCGGTTTCCACCCTGCGGAAACTCGGCCTTCGCTGTCTGCAAACCGTGGAAGGCGGGTACCAGTTCGACCCGGCCGTGCAGGTTGTAGCGGAGCGCCCGGGCGAATCTACGCGGTAAACATCTCGCTGCTCTGCGCGATCGCTGCGACCAGTCCCAGCACGGTCGCGCGCGCTCGAGCGATGTCCTCCGGCGCAGGCTCGTCCCGCAGAAGTTCGAGGGAGATTCCTTCGAGTCCGCTGATCACCGCGACGAAGACGAAGGGATCGAGCGCGCGTCCACTGAGTTCGTGAAAGGCGTCCGCGAGCTCGCGCTGAAGCTGCCGACGAAACCGCGCGCGAAGCGGGTGAAGGGGACTCTCCGAACGCGTGGCTTCCTCGATGAGCAACTTGGCGATGACTCGGTTTTGAAGATGGAACTCGAGATACGTATCGAGCGCCGCCCGGAGCCCGGAGAGAGGGTCCTGCGATCTCGCGCGCGCCTCGTCGATCTGCTGAATGAGCTCCTTGGTGGCGAACGCGTAGAGCTGTGCAAGAACGTCGTCCTTGCCGCGAAAGCGTTTGTAGAATGTGCGCCGCGCAATGCCGCTCGCCTGCAGGAGATCCTCGACGCGCGTCTTACGCACGCCCTTGCGCGCGAACACCTCAAGGGCCGCGCGTAGCACCTCGTTCCGCGCGAGGCTCTCGCCGATCGTTGACAACGCCATGGTATACAGTATGTATACTTCGAAATGGATCAGCGTCAAGAGTCAAGTAATTCCGATAGTAGAAACGACAACGCTCTGTATTCTCATCGGTTGCAGGCCCTTCCTGCGGAGGGGACCTGCACGGTCCTGACGGGAGCGACCGGGGGGATCGGTGGGGTGGTGGCCGAGCGTCTCGCGAAGGAGGGCCACACGCTGATTCTTCCTGCTCGCAATGCCGAACGTGCGGAGGCGCTCTGCCGCGAGCTCGCCTCCAAAACAAACAACGCCAACGTGTTTTGGGCTCCCTGCGATCTCTCATCGCTGTCGGATGTCCGGCGCGCGGCGGATGAGATCCTCACCTGTGCGCCGCGGATCGATGTGCTGGTCAACAACGCGGGAATGTTTGGGCGGCGCTTCGTGCGCGTCGACGGGTTGGAACAACACCTGGTGGTGAACTACCTCGCCGCGTTCGTCCTCACGCATCGGCTGCTTCCTCGACTTCGCGCATCCTCGGGCTGCATCGTCAACGTATCCGGCGAGACGGCGCGCATCGGCACGATTCGTCTTCGGGACCTCAACCGTACGAAGTCGTTTTCGGTACTCGGCGCGTACGCCCAAACGAAGCTCGCGCTAATCCTCTTTTCGAGAACGCTTGCGGAACGGCTTCGCGACTCGGGGGTCACCGTGAGTGTGCTGACGCCGGGCGTCGCTGGGACCGCGCATCTTGCGGGGGGACCGCCGTGGCTTGATTGGATTTGGCGACGAATGCCCGGACCCGAGCGCGCCGGTGCGGCGGTCACGAGGCGGGTGCTGGCCGCCGATCAGGAAGGCGCACCCTATTTTGTTGGGACCTTTCGCGCGCCGGCGCCCTGTGCCGCCTATCGACGCCGAACCCGTGAAGCGCTCTACGAGGCGAGCGTGCAGCTCACGGGTCTTTCCGAGGGAGAGCGACTGTGAAGCGCCTCGACGGAAAGACGGCAGTCGTCACCGGCGCTGCCTCGGGCATCGGTCGCGCGCTCGTCCGGGAGCTTGCCGGTCGCGGTGCGCGTGTTCTTGCGATCGATCTTCGCGCCGCCGAAAGCGCGTCGCCGCTTGTCGAGAGCCGCCTTTGCGATGTGACGGACGAAGCCGCGGTGAAGGCGCTGGCGGCCGAGTTTGCGCAGCAGCACGGCGCTGCCGATCTGCTCTTCGTGAACGCGGGCGTGGCCGCGGTCGGCAGTCTCGAAACGATGCCGCTCGAAGATGCGCGCTGGGTGATCGAGGTCAACGTGATCGGCGCGATGATCGTTACGGGCGCGTTCGTGCCGGCGATGGTGCGCGCGGGAACCGGCGCCGTGATCTTTACGGGCAGCATTGCCGGACTCGTCGGCGTTCCGGAGATGAGCGTCTACAGCGCGTCCAAGTTCGCGGTCGTCGGCTACGCAGACTCGCTCCGCTCGGAACTGTGGTCGCGCGGCGTTTCGGTCACGACCCTCTGCCCCGGCTTCGTGCGAACCGGCCTTCACGAGGCCACGCGCTACCACACGCCGGCGATCCAGCGACTCCTCGATGCGCCGCCCCCGGGGTTTCGAGGCCTCGACGCCCAGGATGTCGCTCAACGAGCGGTGGATGCGGCGCTCGCGCGTCGCGCGGTGCTATCCCTTGGCGTCGAGCGCTTTGGTGCCGCCTTCGGTCGTCTGACCCCGGGACTCTACGCCCGCGCCGCGTCTCGTTTGCGTTCCTATCTCGGCAGGCGCCCGTGAACCTGCGCGCCCTCGCGCCACGGGTGCTCTACCGGAACGCCGCCTACCTCGTCGCTGAGATGCGCGTCGATGAGGACGCTGCCCGGCGCTGGCTTCCGGCACCTCTTCGTTTGGACTCGGACGTGGCGGAACTCTTCACGGCGTCCTTTCCCTCCGTCAGCTTCGGCTCGGTCTACCTGGAGGCCGGGCTCTTTCTTCGCGTTCGTCATTGGGGTCGTCGAGCGATTCACTGTCCGTGGATGGTGGTCGACGACGACGTCGCGCTGACGCTCGGGCGCGAACTTCTTGGCTACCCTAAAAAGATGGCGGCGCTTCGGTGGAAGGAGGATGGCGACCGCGTGCAGGCCGACGTGAGTCGGCGCGGTACGTTGCTCGTTTCGATGCGCGCATCGGTCGGTGCGCCTGTGCGGTCACCGCCGCCCTTTCTCGCAAGACCCCATCGCAATCTTCGCGGCGTGGCCCTTCCGTGGCTGGTGGGCTTCACCCCGCACGAGGTGCCCGTCGAGGTACGCGACGCGGAGATCGACGTGCGCGTGTGCGGCAGCGAACGAGACCCCCTTCACGAGCTGAAGCTTCAAACTCTCGGTCGCGGGCGCTTGCATCGGGTCGACATTCACCGGGGCGGACTTCCGATCCCGCTGGGTCTCGCGTCGCCCTTTTCTGGGATTCGCAGCACCCAGCGCCGTTTTTGGTGAGGTTTGTTGAGGTTCTTTGACCCGCTTTGATGGGGTCCTTTCGCCCTCGGCCCGTAGGACCTTCCTGCTTGGCGACGATGCCGGCAGGAGGACGTTTTCATGAAGAAAGTCATAGGATTGGTCGCGTTTGGGCTCGTGGCCTGTTCGCCGAAAATGGTCGAGGTCGACCTCAGCAGCGCGGGTCTCAACGCGACCATGCAAGCGCCCGAAGGCGCGCAGGTGGAGCGCAAGCCGCTCGGTGTGGTGGTGACCGCAGAGCAGTTCGAGGTGTCCGTCTGGAATCGCACCCGCGACCTCGCCGAAGAGCGGGCCCGCGGGAGCCAGGATCGCTACACCCTGGTGGTCGACGAAGCGGACGCGGTGCTTCTCGAGTTCGAGGCGATGGGCGGGCCCTTCTACACCGCAACCGTCAATGTCGACGTCGGTGGATCCCCGTGGTCGTGCGCCACCGATCCCCTCGCCAACGTCAACGACGAGGCCGCGGGCATGCGCATGCTCGAAGCCTGCCGAAGCCTAAAGGCGAAGTGAGGCGATCATGCGAGCTCTATTTCTTGTTGTGCTCTTTGGGTTCGCCTGCGACGACGGGCGAGAAGACTTCGAACGCTTCGTGGCCGAGGAGGAGGCCCGTGAAGCGGCCGCTGCAGCGGTGGCTGCGGCTGCTGCTGCGGCGACGCCCGAACCGGAACCGATCGCGCTTGCCGATCAAGAGGTCGCGGCGATGGGCCTTTCGATTCGCATCCCGGAGGGCTCCCGGGCCCTTCAGGAGTCGGCGGCGTCGACGACCTACTCGCTTCCGCTGCCGGGTGGACTGCACGAGATCAACGTACAGCTGCGCGGCTACGGCGAAGCGTCCCTCGAGCGGGCGAGGGCGGATGCGACGATGCTCGGGGGGACCGTGGCGGAGAGCGCGACCCTTGAAAACGGCGCCCACGAGGTGGTGCTCGCCCCGCAGGGGGTGCTTCAGCGGGTCTTCGTCCACCGCGACGGAAAGAGCGTGAAGTGCAGTGGACCGCGCGAACAGCTCACGCTTTTGCGCGAGATTTGCGGGTCTCTGCAGCCCGCTTCCTGACCCTCGACGCCCAGGCGCTATTCTCGGCGGGTGCATGCCCACCTCGACGCCTGGGCGCGCCTTCAACGAAAGCGCGGCCGACGCACGACCTGGATGACGGTCGGCGCGGTCGCGCTCTTGATGTTTGGAATCTTCTGGGCGGTGATGGGCCTCTTGATGGCGCTTCGCGTGGAAGAGGATGGCGTCGTGATCGGCGCGTTCTGCGGCGGCGTCCTCGGGGTGCTGCCGCTTCTCGCGGGTGGGGTGATCGGTGCGATGGCGTTTCGCATGAAGATGAAGACCAACGCGTACGAGGAGCTGATGGTCTTTGCGCGAAAGCGCGGCGGTGCGCCCTTCACCAGTCACGACATCGCCGCGCTCCTGCGGGTTTCGCCGGAGGAAGCCGAACGGGTGGTTCTCGCTCTCTCTCGGGAACGCGTTCTCACCGATGAGGCGCCGCCGGGCACCGCAGCGGTATCGCCCTATTCGCCGACGGTCGTGGGACCTGCGGCCAGTCTCGCCGCAAGTCTTGCGGTCGGTGAGGTCGTGAACGGCACCTGGCAGATCGAATCCCTCATCGGACGCGGCGGGATGGGGCGCGTCTTTTCGGTGGTGCACGTTCGAACCGGACGTCGCTACGCGCTCAAGGCGATGCTCCCGGAGATTCAGCTTTCGGACGACGCGATTCGGCGTTTTGAGCGTGAGGCCAAGGCCGCCAGTGCGCTCGGACACGAGGGATTGCCGGCGATTCACGACTTCGATCGGACCGCGGGGGGCCAGCTCTTTTTGGTGATGGACCTTCTCGAGGGCGAGTCTCTCGACGCGCGTCTCCGGCGGGAAGGAAGCCTCTCCTGGGCGGACGCGATGCCGCTGATGCTGCAGGTGGCAGATGCTCTTGTGGCCGCGCATGGCGCGGGGTTGATTCATCGTGACATCAAGCCCGCCAACATCTTTCTCACGGCGGGCGAACGCGCGGTGCTTCTCGATTTCGGTCTTGCGAAGTCGACGGAAGATCCTGCGTCGTCGCGAATCACCGCGACGGGCGAGGCAGTCGGGACGCCGCTCTATATGTCGCCGGAACAGGCGCGTGGGGAAGCGGTTGACGTGCGCAGCGACGTCTACAACCTGGCCGCCACGATCTACGAGACGATCACCGGAGCGCCTCCCTTTGTCGGGGCGACGCCCGCGGTGGCCTATGCGGAGCTCTTGCGTGCGCCGGTTACGCCTGCGTCGCAGGTCGCGCCACGTCCGATCCCCGCTGCGCTCGACGAGCTTCTTTCTGCCGCGCTCGCAAAGGATCCCGCGGAGCGTCCGCAGAGCGCGCTTGCGTTTCGGCAGGCGCTCGCAGACACGTCATCTGCGCGCATGCACGCGTAGCGTCGCGAGCTTTCGAAAAGAGCATCGATGTAGAGAGCGCGCGGTCAGCTTAAGCAGAGAACCATCTAGATCGCTCTTTGCTTAAACTGACCCTGCGCTCGCTGGTTCTCGCCGCCCCTCGCGCCTTGAAATACCACTGGTATTCCATCGACTTCGCGCCTGGCGAGGAACGCCGAGCCCGGCGCGATCACGAGATCAGTTTAAGCGACGAGCAGTCTACGCGTGTATTTTGAAGAAGTCCTTGTTCGCGTCGATCGAGAGGTAGTGTTCCGGAGGGACATCCTCGTCGAAGAAGATCGCCTCGACCGGACATTCGGGGAGACATGCGCCACAGTCGATGCACTCCTTGGGATCCACGAAAAGCTGGATCGCGAGGTTGGTGCGCTCGTCGCCCATCGCCCGAAGCTCGTCATTGGAGACGGGTCCGTGGATGCAGTCCATGGGGCAGACATCCACACAACCCGTATCGCAAACGCCACGGCAACGGTCGGTAATTACAGCGGTCATGTCCCAAGGGAACAGCAACAAAGGTGCCGCTGCTTTCTATTGTAATTTCAAGGAATACGGACGCTTTGCACCGGAATAGCAGTGGTTGCCACCGGAATAACGGTGTCTAGAATACGAGAGTGCGCTCCCTGGTCACTGCGCTCGTGAGGACTGCGATGGAGGCCACCAACACGGCGGTCCTTCGCCGACGTGCGCGGGAACTCCTCGCTGCCGAGAACCTCGACCTCACCGACGAGTGGGCGCTTCGTCCGGTCGGTGGGGCCGGTGAGATCGATCCAGATCTTCGTCGCGATCTCGAAGCGGTGCTTGCGCTCGCGGCCCGCAAGCTCGCGCTCGTCGAACGCGTTGCGACGCTCTCTCGCCGCGCGCATCAGCGAAGCCGCGAGCTCTCCCGGCGTCTTCAACTTCACGAGACGCCATCCATCGTGGCGATCAGCGCAGCGATGAAGAGTGTCCTGCGTGCGGCCGAGCTCGTCGCACCCCATCCGACCACCGTGCTGCTGCGCGGTGAATCCGGAACCGGTAAAGAGCTTCTCGCGTCGCACATTCATCGTACGTCGCTCGTTGCCTCCGGTCCCTTCGTTGCGGTCAACTGCGGCGCGCTGCCGGACTCGATAATCGAGAGCGAACTCTTTGGGCACGAGAAGGGCGCCTTCACCGGCGCGCTCGCTGCGCGTCGTGGTCGCTTCGAGATGGCCACTGGAGGAACTCTCTTTCTCGACGAGATTGCGGAGCTTCGTCCTGCCGCCCAGGTCAAGGTACTCCGCGCGCTGCAGGAGAGAACGATCCAACGCGTCGGTGCCGAGACGGTACGCTCCGTTGACGTGCGGGTGATCGCCGCCACGCACCGAGACCTCCGCGCGATGGTGGCTGAAGGGTCCTTTCGGGAGGATCTCTATTTTCGTCTTCACGTGGTTCCGATCACCCTGCCGCCTCTTCGGCAACGTCCAGAAGATATTCAGGAACTGGCGAGACGCACCCTTGCCCGGCTCGCGGCTCGGAGCGGCCAATCGGTGGGACCCTCGGAGGCGTTTTTGCGCTCGCTACAGGGACAGCCGTGGCCCGGCAACGTTCGCCAACTTCAAAACGAAGTCGAGCGAGCGTTCATCGAAGCGGCGGGCGGACCGCTGCGTCCGATCGCATCGCAGCCCCCGTCCCATCCTGAGCGGACCTTCGTAGATATGGCGCGTCGTTGCATCGAAGACGCGCTGACCGATTCGCGCGGAAAGATCTATGGACCCGGCGGCGCTGCGGAGCGTTTGGGTCTCAAGCCGAGCACACTGCAAACGAAGATGCGCAAATACGGAATCGAGCGCGCCTCTTTCGTTCGCTGAGCAGGTTTGCTTAGAAGACGCGATACTGAAAGAGCGCCACGAGGGCGCCCACGAGCGCGGCCATCGCGCCCGACGTTCCAAGCACGAGGGAGCAAAAGCCCGTTTTTGGATAGCCGCGATCCCACGCGAGCACTCCGAGGCCCACGCCCAAGAGGCCCGGGATTCCGGCGAAGAGAATCAGCACGCCGCGCCAGAGGTCCGCCTGCGCCCACTCCATCGGTACGTTGCGAAACGCGAGGGCCGCCAGAAGAGGAACGAGAGCGAGGGTGAGGGAGGTGGTTGCCATGCGGCGTGCACGGCGCTGCGCGGGGCGCTCATCGATGTAGGGTTCGGGGGATTGCACGGGCCAGTTCATCGCACGGGCTAGTTCATCGCTTGGAGGAACTGCTCCACCGTAACCCGAAAACGGCGCGCCTCTCCAAGGGCGCGGGCGCTCATCATGGCGCCCTCGAGGGCGGAAAGGAACGCGGTTGCCAGTTCTTCCGCGGACTTATCCTTCGAAAAGCGTCCGTCCTCTTTGGCGCGCCGAAAGACCTCGGTCAGCCAACGCTCGTTGTCGAGAAAGAACGCGCGCACCTCGGTTTGCATCGACGCGGGCAGCGTTTCGTATTCGACGGCGAGGGTTCCGCAAAGACACATGCGTCCCGCTTGAAGGGTGTTGAGAAAGAGCTCGGCGAATCCTTCGAGGAGCTTTTTGGGGTCGCCGTCGAGACGCCGCACCGCCTGCTGAAACGTCTCGCGGTAGCGCTCCGTCATCGCCGTTCCAAGATCGCTCTTGGTGCGAAAGTGATGATGAATGCTCGCGGTGCGAATGCCGATGCGATCGGCGATGTCGCGATAGCTGAAGCCGTTGAAGCCGCGCGTTTGCGAAAGCTCCTGCGCGATGTCGAGGATCGACGTTTGCGTTTTGGTGTATTCCTTCATGATCAGCGGGAGCCGCAGACCGACTCGGCTTGGCGAAAGCGATCGGCAACTTCCGCGATCGCCGAAGGATCCGCAAGGGGTCGCGAACAGGTTGAGCGCGTGCAGATGTATGCGACCGGATGATCTGCCTCCGGGTATTGCCCGTTCACCTGGAACTGAACCGTTTTGTACGGCTCGCGCGTGCGAAGGGCAGCTTCGTAGAGGTCCTGCGAGCTTTCGTCCGCCGGTTCGCCCACGATCGTGAACTGCACCGGACCAAGGGCTGCGCGTTCGATGGAGAGTGCGAGTTCCCCGAGGGCATGCATCGGCGTGTCCTCCAGGTTCGCCGGGATCATCGCCTCGAGCATCGAGACCGCCCGCGCTTCCCACACCTCGTCGTGTACGTAGACGCTTAGCTCGAGGAGAAAGCGCGCGGCGACGGCGTTTTCGCGCAGCGATCGCTCCCGCCCCAGAATCGATTCGGTTCCGTCGCCCGGCGAGGAGAAATAGCCGCCTTCGTCCCAGAGCGTTTCCATGGCCCGCGCGAGCTGAAGCGCCCGGTCGATCCACATGCGGTCTCCCGTGAGTCGCGCGAGGGCGAGGACCGCGGTTCCAAAACGCGCCTGCGAGCGAAGATGCATGCGGCGGTCGGCAACGAGGCGCACCATGCGCGCGTCGTCTTCCGTTTCGGCGCTCGGAAGTACGTGCAGCATCCAACCATCCGGTTGCCAGCGCTCTTCAATCAACGCTTCGGCGGCTTGAATCGCCGTCGCCTGCGCGCGCTCGTCGCCGGAGACTTCTGCGAAGCGCGCGAACGCTTCGATCGCATCACCGTTTACGTCCGTGTAGACGGCGCGGTCGATCGGTGGAAGTCCCGCCGCTCGGCGTTCCGCATCGGGTAGTGCGTAGTACTCCGCGACCGAGCCGCGCCAACCGGGAGCCTGGTCCTCCTGGTAGGTAAAAAACGGGCCGTCAGGTCGCCGCATCCACTCCCGAAGGTGCCGCGCCACGGCTTCCGTTCGCTCGAGCCATAACGGGTCTTCGGTGACCTGATAGGCCCTGAGAAAGGAGGTCATGGTCTCCGCTTCCTGACGCGTCCGCTTTTCGTAGAGGATCTCGGTCCACGCAGGATCGGTCGTTTCGAGATAGGCGCCACCCCACACCGGATCGAGGAGACCGGCGTACGCTTCGGAGGTTGTCAGCGGGAGCGCCCGGGTCTCTCCGCGTCCGCGATGACGCAGAAACGCGTACGCCACCGGCGCGCCCCGCACGATCGTCTGTCGTCCCCAGCCACCGTGCGCCGGGTTGCCGCGCGCATCCATCGCTTGCTTTGTTCGGCGACAGGCGTTCTCGAGGTCGGTTGGCTCGCCCGCGTCTGTCACATGCAGAGGCGTGCCGGACCCGAGGGTCCCTTCCGCGTGGCGCGCGATCAGTGCGTCGAGAATCGGGAGGAAGTTTCGCGGCTGCTTGTTTCCGCGAATCGCGTGAACGACGCGACCTTCGGGAGAGAGGAACACCAGTGCCGGCCATCCCCACCGTTCAAAGCGCTGTCCGATGTCGGGTCGCGCGTCGGCGTCGATGGTGACGGCAACGAACGATCGCGCGAAGCGTTCGCGCACGCGGGGATCGCGATACGTGGTCGCCTCCATCCAGCGGCACGCCATGCACCCCTCGATGCTTCCGTTCACGAAGACGAGGCGGCCAGAGGCTTGGGCTTCCGCAAAGACTTCGGGACCCCACTCGCGCCACTCAATCGCCGCCACCGAGGGCTGCGGCGAGGCGACGGAGGTGCATCCAAGCAGCATGAGCCAGAGGAGCGAGGTTCGCATTTTCAACATACTAGTAGGTAGATAATGAGGAATCAAACGTTGACTTAACTGTCATCAGGTCTATTTAATCTACCTACTACAAAGTAGATTAGGAGGCTGGTGTGGGAAATTTCGTCATGATTGTGGGTGGTTCGAGTGGAATGGGCCTCGCAACCGCACGGCAGCTGGTTGAGCAAGGCGACGACGTTTGGCTCGTCGGACGAAGCGGCGAGAAGCTCGCGAAGGCGGAGGCGGAGTTAGCGGCGCGCGGCCAAGGATCCGTTCGTACGCAGATCGCCGACGTTCGACGTTCGAGCGATGTCGACGCGCTCGTGGCGTCGATCGCGGAAGAGACCCGCGCGATTACCGGCCTCGTCAACGCGGCGGGCGTCTTCGCCCCGAAGCCCTTTCTCGAGCACACGCGCGAGGACTATGCGGCCTACATGGATCTCAACGAAGGCACGTTCTTCATCACGCAGGCGGTCGCGAAAAAGATGGCGGAGCAGGGAGGCGGCTCGATCGTCAACATCGGCTCGATGTGGGCCAAGCAGGCGATCAAAGCGACGCCGTCTTCCGCGTACTCGATGGCGAAGGCCGGTCTTCACTCGTTGACGCAGCACCTTGCGATGGAGCTCGGGGAACGCGGTATTCGCGTCAATGCGGTCTCCCCCGCAGTGGTGGTGACCCCCATCTACGGCGCCTTCATCGATCCGGCGGAGATCGAAAGGACGCTGACGAGCGGCTTCGATGCCTTTCATCCGGTGGGGCGAGTCGGTCGACCGAAGGACATCGCGTCGGTCGTCGGCTTCCTTCTCTCCTCGGAGTCGTCCTGGGTCACGGGCGCGGTGTGGGATGTCGATGGCGGCGTGATGGCGGGGCGCAACTAGAACGCTTTAAACGGCGAGCCTGACACCCTATGGTGAGGAGAAGCCCATGGAAGTAGCGCCTCTCGAGATTCGTGCGGACCGTCGCGTTCGCGAAGTGGTCGCCCTCGCGGACGAGCCGTGGCGCCCGTCGCCCAGTCCGGGGGTACTTCGTCGCATGCTCGATCGCGTGGGAGATGAGGTAGCCAAGGCGACCAGCGTGGTTCGCTACGAAGCTGGCAGCGCGTTTCCTTCGCACGTGCACGGGCTGGGCGAGGAGTTCTACGTTCTCGAGGGCGTCTTTGCGGACGAACACGGCGAGTACCCGACGGGAACGTACGTTCGAAATCCGCCGGGCTCGTCGCATGCACCGTTCACGAAGGAGGGCTGCACGATCTTCGTGAAACTGCGGCAGTTCGAAACGGACGATCTCACGCCCGTGGTGATCGACACCACAAGCGAAGCGTTTCGTCCGGGGCTCGTGCCGGGTCTAAGCGTCCTGCCGCTTCACGAGCATCACGGGGTGAGCACGGCGCTCGTGCGATGGGCGCCGGGCACCGTCTTTCAACCGCATACCCACTGGGGCGGGGAGGAGATCCTTGTGCTCGAGGGAACGTTTTCCGACGAGCACGGTGACTACCCACCGGGAACGTGGATGCGAAGTCCGCATCAGAGTCGTCACCGTCCGTTTTCGACAGAGGGCTGCCTCATCTACGTGAAGGTGGGACACCTAGCCTGAGGCTGGTCCCATCAGTTCGGGTGCACAGCGTCGCGCCGCACCCACGCATGATGCAGGCCGCAGGAGTCGCCCTCGTCGACGTCTTGGGCCTCGATGATCTGCGCGAACTCGGCTTCGTCCTGCCAGCGCACCCCGAACTTTCCGCCCGTAACCTCCGCCCACGCGGGACCGTCCGCCGCGGTGTAAACCTCTGTTCCTGGATCGATCGTGGCTGCTCCTTCGTGCCAGCCGGGGGCGACGATTCGTCCCATCGGCAGACAGCCCGGCGTTCCATGCCCGCCGGTTGTGCCCCATCCGTGCGACCCGTCGTGACGCCGAAGGTCGCGCCGGCGAACCCAGCCGCGAACTTGATGGAGCGTGTCCGACCACTCGGCGTGCACCCAGTCGCCGCGTTCTCCGAAGACGTGCATGAGAAACATCGACTGCTGCCGATGAACGCGAATGCGCTGAGGATGTCCTGGGGCACGATGCACCGAAAGGATGTTCGGGAGCGCGCGCATCTGGACTCCGTCGGCGAGATCCCGAAGCGGGGTGGGGGTCTCGGTGGGTTCGCCCTGGAGCGTGATCGCTTCACACGAAAAGGAGAGCCTGTGGATCTTCGTCCACGGATTGAGATACGCGGTGGCGGTGAGTCCGCGGCGCGTTTGGCGCACTCGCTCGATGCGCGCTTCCCGCGTGAGGGACACCATGCCGAAACCGGTGGTGACGCGACGCTGAATGACGAAGGGGAGGTCCTCGCCATGGGCGCGAAAGGCGAGGGAGCCGTTCACGTCCACCTCGGTTCGCGCGGTCGCCGTGGGTCGCGCGGTCACGAGCGCACGCACCCGAACCGGAACTTCCGC
>JBCDAA010000182.1:0-17249 GCA_039186435.1 Myxococcota bacterium
CCCGCGAGGCCTCGGGGATCGGGAGGTTTGCCGTGGGAAAGGGCTTTTCCTCGCCGCAGCCCACCCACGCGACCAAGAGGACGATGACCATCCGGCTCATGTCGCGCACGCTACCAGAGAAGTCGAGAACGTGGCCCGGAAGCGCCTCGAAACGATGCCTAGAAAAGCCGCTGAGCGAACTGCAGGAAGCCCGGTGCCGTGAGTCTCGGCGTGAGCTCCGTCTCCGCGATCTCGAAGATCGGCGTTTCGGAGAACCGGTCTGCCGGAAGCGCGAGATGCGGTCGCCCGTCGATGCTGTACACCGAAAGGAACGAAGTCCCCGGATCGACACCGTTCACCAGCGTCGCTGATCCCGCCTCTGGGTCATCGAGGTTGGGAACCCGGTACAGACGCCAGGCAGCCGCCTGCGTCACTTCGAATGCCGCCGCGTCGTCCGCGATCGGAATCAGTGCCTCGTCGTACGCGACGACGTACCCGACGGAGCCGCCTCCGTTGACGATCGAAGCCGTCACCGGCGTACCCGTAAGCTCTGCCGGATTGACGAGGTAGGTCGGATCGAAGGTATCGGCGCCCGGAAGGATTCGCACCATGCAAGGTTCGAAACTACCTTCTCGACCCGTGCGATGCGAAGCCACCGCGTTCGAGTGGGCCGCCAGATAGAGGGTTCCATCCGTCGCCTGAATCGTGTCCGAGCACCCGCATTCGGTGGTGTCGGTCGTGGTGACCGCGTCGGTTTCGGTGTCGATGAATCCTACGCGGAGCAGTTTCAGCGAAACCCCATCCCGCGCATACGTGCCGACCATCATGACCCGGCCGGGCTCCTGGAAGTTGGGCGACAGCGTCACGCGGGATCCGTCACCGGCGTCCATCGCATCGATCGAAAACGTCGATTCGATCTCCATGAGCGATGGATCGAAAACGACCGCCTGCAGCGACCCCTCGTCAAGGTAGTACCCCTTGGATTCACTCACGACCTGAATCGTGCCCGGACGTCCGGCGAGCGCCGGGATTCCGACGCCACTCATGGAGAAACGTCCGGCCTGGGTGATCTCGAGCGTGTCCGGATCGATGTTGTAGCGGGTGATTTCAGGCGACTCCCGACCGCTGACGAACACGCTCCCCTCAGCAACGGTGCAGGTCCCGATGTCCGGCGACGCAACCGCCTCCCCAAGGTCCAACCGGGTCGATTCGTCGGTGTTTGGGACAACGCCGAGATAGCCGGTGATCCCGTCGGGGGTTACCGTGAAACCACAAAGGACGAGCGGAGCCTCGTCAACGATCCCCCCATCACCTTCCGCGTCGACGGCGCTATCCTGGACGGCGCCATCCTCGACGGCGCCATCCTCCGCGGCGCCTCGTCCTGCATCGCGTATCCCGTCGTCATCACCACACCCAAGAACCAAACCACAGCACAACGCGACAGAAAGGTGATTCATGCGGCGAGCCTGTTGCCTTCGTCGTTGTGCCGCAAGGAACTCTCAGTTTCACTTCGTTTCCCCATTTCGTCGTCGGGCGCGGAAAACCGTTCATGAGCGCAAAACGACAGCTTGTGGATCGCTGCCTCGCGTACGCCGGACTTCAACCTAGTCCATAGGCCGCCTACGGCTTCGCTGCGTCGTACGAGCTCGCGTACTTCCTTCTGTGGCCGACCATTGGGGACGTTGAAACCCAGGATCCCTTTCGACCCTTCGCAGAGCTCTGGAAGCTCGGCGCGCAGTGGGCGAGGGATGGCCGCGGTTCCGTCTTTGTGTGGCGCGCCAAATCGTCCGCACGCGTGCCGGGTTGACGCGGAGGCGCGAAGAGGCCAATAAGCCCGATTGGTTCAAGGGTGGGTGCGATGAAGTTCTGGTTTGTTCTTATTCTGGCCGCCGCTGCGGCGTGTTCTTCCGATCCTCGTCGCCCAGGGGGCCGGGGTACCTCCGACGCGGGGAGCTTCCCCATCGACGGGTCGTCTCGCCCGGATGTCGACCGCAACTGCACCCCGACGGGCGCGGAAGCGAGCCCAGAAACCTGCGGCGACGGAATCGACAACGACTGCGATGGCCTTTTCGATTGCTCGGACATCGACTGCTCCGGCATCGGCACCTGCCCGGTCTGCGGTCAGGTCGACACGCCCCTCGGGTCGCCTCTCGCGCTCCCCGACGGGGTCGGCAACCTCGATTGCTCCACCGACGCGGACTGCCCCGGCGCACAGCGCTGCTTCACGATCACGGGCGGACTCCTCGGCACGCGCATGGAGTGCCGCGAGTCCTATCGCTCCACCCTCAACTTCATCGGCTTTGGCCCGGCGACCTTCGATGGGGTCGGCGATATTGAGCGCCTCTGCGTGGTGATGGAGCACTCCTACCTCCGCGACCTCGAAATCACCCTCGAGGCGCCCAACGGACAGCAGGTTCGCCTTCAACAATTCCTCGGCCAAGAAGGTGGCGAGATCTACCTCGGCCAGGCCGACGATTGCGACGGGAGTGGCGCGCCGACGCCGGGCACGGGAATGCAGTACTGCTGGGCTCCCGGAGCAGGTCGCGCGTCGATGCTCGAGTACGCCAACGGCGGCGGGGCGCTCAACAGCGCGCCCTCGTGCAGCGGCTTCGGTGATGCAGACATGATGCCCCCTGGCGACTATTCGTCCGCCGACGACTGGTCCAACTTGATCGGTGCGCCCCTCAACGGCGAGTGGACCCTCTCGGTGACCGACCTTTGGCCCGCGGACAACGGCTACATTTTCGAGTGGTCGATCTCGTTCAACCCGCGGACCGTTGAAGACTGCTCGTCGCCGCTGATTTAGACCTCTCTTCATCGCTCCTCGCCAAACGGGAGGGACGTCGAGCAAGAGCGCTCCGTTTCAGTGAGCGGTTTCAGGGATAAACGACACAGACGACGTCGGGTGTTGGCGCGAGCTGCGTTACCGCGCAGACCTCGGCGAGTTCATCGGCGTCGATGAGGCTCGGCCCACCGGGGTTGCGGTACGCGCAGGTTTCGCCGCTGCACCCGGGCGCGGTTTCATCGTCGCACTGAAATACGCTCGACGCGGCCTGCACGGCTGCGGCTGTGGTCGAGTCATCCAGGCAGACAAAGACATCGTCGCAGAGGGTACCGACCGCAAGCGGACCGCGCGCAATGATCGCAAACCGGACGGCGTCGAGGTTACAGCCACCCCCATCCGAAGCAGCGGCGTCCAGCGCGCCGTCCGACACCGCGCCGTCCGAGACCGCGCCGTCCGACACCGCGCCGTCCAGCGCCGCGCCGTCCAGCGCCGCACCGTCCGACACCGCACCGTCCAGCGCCGCGCCGTCCAGCGCCGCACCGTCCAGCGCCGCGCCGTCCAGCGCCGCGCCGTCCGCGACGTCCGCTGGAGCGTCCGAAACCGCACCGTCGGAAAGCGCCGAATCGCCCTCCCCCGCGTCAACGCCATCGAACGCAGCGTCGCGCCCCGAATCAGTCCCCGACGAGGACGAACCACACGCGACAAGGACGAGACACAACACCGATCGCATCGTGAACACGCTACCACGCGCATGCGAGGCTCCGGCGATCGGCGACCTCAGCTGGTGGACGCCTCGGGGAGAACCTCCTGAAGCGCACCGAGGAGCGTCGCTCGCCCGAAAGGCTTGGTCAGGATTCGCGGCTGCACCCGATCGAGGAACGCCCGAGTCGATTCGGAAAACGCACCGCCGGTGATGAACACGACACGCTCCACCAACACCGGAAACTCCGTCTCAAGGCGAGCGTAGAGCTCAGGGCCCGACATCTCCGGCATCATCAAATCGCAAAGCACTACGTCGAAACGTGCCCTGAGCTCGGTGAGAGCCTCCGCGCCGCTTCCCACCCACACGACGTCGTGCTCCTGGAGCATTCGGCGGATCGCCTCCCCCACCCGTTCGTCGTCGTCGACCAATAGAATGCGCAGCGAAGTGCCGATCTCGGCCACCGGGGCAACCGGCGGCGGCGTCGGCGTTCGGGTTCCGGCGACGGAAGGCAGCGACACCGTAAAGCAGGTTCCTTTTCCGAGCTCCGACTCAAGCGAAATCGTTCCGCCCAGGGAGGTCACGATCGAATGGGACATCGAGAGGCCGAGGCCTGTCCCAACGCCTGGCTCCTTCGTTGTGAAGAAGGGCTCAAAGACGCGACTGCTCGTCGCTGCGTCCATTCCGGATCCACTGTCCTCCACGCTCATGAGCACTTCGCTCGCCGACTCCCAGGTGCGAATCGTGATCGCGTTTTCCGAGGCCTTCCCATCCGGTATCGCGTGAACCGCGTTGATCAAGAGATTGATCACGACCTGCGTCAGCTGCGCTGAGTCCCCCCGAACCAGCGGTACGTCCGCGCGCTCGATCGTGAGCTGCGCGCGATGGCGGATCTCCCCATCCAGAAGCCGAACGCTCGTGTCCACGACCGCACCGAGGTCGACCAGCTCCCGATGCCCACTCGGTCGCGCAACCGACGCGAGGTCGCGCACGACCCGCTCGACGTGCCGAGAACCGCGCAGGGCGGTTTCGAGCATCGGCGAAACGACTTCGGACGCTTGATCTTTGGCTTCTTCGAGATTGTGAATGATGTAGGTCAGTGGATTGTTGATTTCGTGCGCGACCCCCGCGGCGAGGGTTCCAAGCGATGCGAGGAGATTTGCGTGCGCAAGCTGCGTTTGAAGTCCGCGCTGCTCCGCCACGTCCTTGATCAGAAGGAGCACGAGTTCTTCGCGGTCGAGCTCGCGAACCACCAGCACGATCTCCAGATGCGCGAACGACGACGTCGATGCGCCGAGCACCACCTCGCCGTCGCGCGCCTTGGCGGACATCACCACGTCCCGCCATTGATCTTCGACATCGAGCTCGAGCGGAAGGTCCGTCAGCGAACGACCGAGAAGTTCCTCCGCGCCAACGCCAATCAGCGAAGGCGCATTCTCGCTAAGGTCGAGAATCTCGAGGGACTCTTTGGCGGCGACCACCACCACCACACCGGCGCGGTCGAGCATCAGCCGCATCCGGCGACCTCGTTCCCGCGTTCGGCGCTCCAGCTCTTCGAGGAGGCGCGACTTCTCAAGTCGCAGTCGCATGGCGTCCGCGAGCGCTTCGCCACTCTGGCGCGCAAGCACGGACATCGCTCCCGCAAAGAGAAGCAGCATCAGCGCCATCACCGCGTGAACGCCATCCCCCCGAAGCGCGAGCCGAACGATCATGGGAAGGACAGCCGGCGCCGTGTACGCCAGAAACGCTTTTCGTGAAGGGGCGGTGCTCGAGGAAGCACCCGCGACCATTCCGCCGATCACGAAGACGACGAGGACGGTGAGCGGAAAGTCCTCCGAAACGAAGACGGCACCACCAACGCCCCACGCCATCCCGTTGAAGAGCGCGCCGAGGGTAAATCGATTTTCCCAGGTTCGCGGATCCGGCGACTTCGCGCGGCGATAGCGCGCCGTTTGAATTCCGCGACCCAACGTCACCACGAGAAGCGACGCGACCCAGACGCCGACAAGCCGGTCATCAAACGCGCGCCGAAGGAGCGCACCCATGAGAAGGCCGTTCACAACCACCGTTGCAAGCGCGACCGGCGCGCGTGCAAAGAGTTGGCTAACCCGGGTGCGGTCAACCTCCTGCTCGATGGGGTCCACGGCTTAACTAACGTACCTTAGGGACAGCTTTCTTAGAAATATTCAACCTCGCTAAACAAGTTGCATTGCCGAAACGCCCCCGATGGAGGCCGGGCCCGAAGCGAAGCCTCGTGCGCGGAATGCGTCGAGGGCGCCTGCAAAGAGCCTGGATGTCCGAAAAGGTGTGTCGGTACGAAGACGCGACCTCGAAGCCTGAGCGGCATCGATGCTTGGCCGCTCAGCGCAGGGTGCAGCCGCAACGAGCGCCGGCGCGAACGCTGAACGCCCCCTCGCGAATAGTGCAAGGCCCAAACCCGTAACACGGCCGAAAAGGCTGCGTAGGTCCCTACGTTCACTACTGATGACTCGCGTGCGGCGCGCGAGTTTCGAACGGAGGATCTCTTGAACGGAAAACTCTTCGTGGCGCTGACCTGCGCCTTGGGCTTGCTTGCGTGTGATGGGAGTGATGGTGCCGACGGTGCGGATGGCGCCCCAGGTACCGACGGGGTCGACGGCGCGGATGGCGCCGATGGTGCGGACGGTGACAACGGCGCGGACGGTGCGGACGGCGCGGACGGTGCGGACGGAGGCGGCACCAACCTAAGCGGTTTTGACCACGCGGTGTACGTGATGGCCAACGAGACGACCGGAAACGAGCTGGTCGCGTACGGAAGTCGCAGCGACGGAACGCTCGCGCTCATCGGTCGCTACGACACCGGCGGCGTCGGCGCGTCCTTCGACGGCGGGGAAGGTCTCGACCCTCTCATCAGCGCATACGCGGTCGAGCGCACAGCCGACAATCGACACGTCCTCGTGGTCAACGCGGGGAGCAGCAGCATCTCAGCGATGGAAGTCGAATCGGACTTCTCCCTCCGCTTGTCGTCCACCGTGGACAGCGGCGGAACGGGACCGAACTCCATCGCGACATTTGGTTCCCTCGTCTACGTCTCGAATATCGACGCCGACGGCGAGTTTACGGGCGAGCCGGACCAGCTCGGCAGCCTTCGCGGCTTCGTACTCGGCGCGGATGGTTCGCTTTCCGCGATTCCCGGATCCGATCGAAACCTCGGCAATCGCCCGTCCGCGATCCGATTTAGTCCGGCGGGCGACTATCTCGTCGTCGCATCGATCAACGCAGGTTCGAACGCCACCGACGGCGACGGCGAGTTCATCGTCGACGACAACGAACTCGTTGTGTACGAGGTCAACCCGGACGGCACGCTCTCCGACGCGCCGGTCAGCGCCGCGACATCGACGCCGCGCGGAAACGAGGAAGGCCGCAACCTGCCCTCCGCCATCGGCTTTGAAATCGCCGAAGACGCCAACGGCAACGACGTCGTGGTCGTGACGGAGGCTCGCGAGTTTCAAGCGGACGGCGCGCCTCCCGCAGGTCCGGCCCTCCAGACCGGCTCGGTCTCCACGTGGACGCTGCAGAGCGACGGTGTCCTCGTGGCGCGTCAGCTCGATGTGCTCGCGGACGAAGGCGACCTTGCGGAGGGCTCGCGCACCGCATGCTGGATCGCCTTTTCGGCCGACGAGCGCACCTTCTGGGTTTCGAACGCCCTGGAAGCCACGCTCTCGAGCTTCTCCTTCGAAGAAGACGGAAGCATCGCGCGCATCGCCGCGGTCGCCGCAGAAGGCGAAGGCGCACGCAACGACGACGGCTCGCGCATCGTCCCGCCCGAGGCGTTTTCCGAAACGCAGGGGTGGATCGACCTCGACGTGAGCGACGACGGCAACTTCCTCTACCAGCTCTTCGGCCTCACTGGTGAGGTCGGCGTCTACCGCGTGGAAGGCGACCAGCTCTCCCTCGTCGAGGTGGTCAGCGGCGACCTTCCGACCACGAATACGCAGGGCATCATCACAGTCGGGCCGCCCCGAAATATGCCTTTCGACGGAGCGGTCTACGCCATGACGAACGGCCTCTTCGGAAACGAGCTCGTCGCCTACGGTCGACGCCCGGACGGGAGTCTCAGCCCGCTCGGGAGTTTCAGCACCGGCGGCGTTGGCAGCGAAGCCTTCGACGGACCGGAAGGTCTCGACCCGCTCATCAGTGCCTACGCCGTCGAGCTCACCGAGGACCGCCGCTTCGTGCTCGCGGTCAACGCAGGCTCAAACACGCTCGCCGCTCTCGAGGTGCAGCAGGACTTCACGCTCCAGCTCTCATCCGTGGTCAGCACCGGCGCCATCGGTCCGAACTCCATCGCGGTCCACGGCTCGGTCGTCTACGTCTCCAACATCGCGCAGGACGCCTCGATGACGACGGAGCCCGTGCAGGAGGGAACGCTTCGCGGCTTCGTCCTCGGCTCGGATGGAACGCTTCGGCCGATTCCGGGCAGCGACCGCGAACTCGACAACCGTCCCTCCGCGGTGCGCTTCTCCAGCGATGGTGGCCATCTCGTGGTGGCGTCCATCAACGCGGGTTCGAATCAGCTCGCGAGCAGCAGCGACGATGAAATGGTGGTCTACTCCGTCAACGACGACGGAACCCTCTCGGACGCCCCCACCGACGCCGCAACTTCGACTCCCCGGGACAACCCCGACAACCGCAACCTTCCCTCGGCGATCGGATTTGAAATCGTTCCGAACGCGGCAGGCCAAGACGTCGTTGTGGTCACCGAAGCGCGCGAGTTCCAGGCGGACGGAAGCCCGCCCGCGTTCCCCGCGCTGCAAACCGGCTCCGTGTCGACGTGGATTCTTGGCGGCGACGGAACGCTTACCGACGGACAGCTCGACGTGCTGGCAACCGAGGACGGGAGCCTCGATGGTTCCCGCACCGCGTGCTGGATCGCGTTCTCCTCCGACCAGCGCTACTTCTGGGTCTCCAATGCGCTGGAGGCCACCCTCGGCAGCTACTCCTTCGACGAGGATGGTGAAATCGCGCTCCTCGAAGAAAGCGCGGCCGCTGGCGTGGGCGCCGTGTCTCCCGACCCGGGCGTTGCCTTCGGCGAAACGCAGGGGTGGATCGACCTCTATCTCAGCGACAACGGTAGCTACCTCTACCAGCTCTACGGACTGGCAGGGACCATCGGGGTCTTTCGCGTGAAAGGCGCCGAGCTGATCCCCATCATGGAAGTGACGGGCGACCTTCCGCTGACCGACACGCAGGGAATCGTGGCGTTCTAAGTCCAGGAAAGAGCGCAAAGGCCCGCGGGTTTCGGCTCGCGGGCCTTTTGCTTTGTTAGGTTCGCCTCAAGAGTGTGTCGTTCGACGCGATCCACTCGAGCAAGAGATCGGTCAGCGACGGTCGTGGTCACGGTCGCGATCCCGATGCCGGTCGCGGTCGCCCTTCGGCTCTCGGTCGCGAAGGCCCGCAAGGACCGCATCCGCGATGTCGTTCACTTCGAGCTTCTTTCGATCGATCATCTTTTCGACGTCGTGCACCACGGCGCGCGCCAACGCCTCCACGATCGCCTTTTCGTCGAGGTCCTCCCGAACCTCCCGAATCTGCCGGCCGACGTGGTCCGTCGTCAGTCGAACGATGAGATCGACGATGCGCTTTTCGTCCGACGTGATCGCATCGAGGCGGGCCTCCAGCGAGTCGAGACGCCGGAGCAACTTCCGCATGTGCTTCTTCTTCATACGAAAAGAGTAACGTGCGGCGGCTAGGATGGGTATGCCCGCCGCGGGCTACGAATCCTGAACGGCGGGTGGTTCCGAGGGAGGCGGCTCGGCTTCCGAGGCGCGCTGCAGCGCTTGTTCCGCCTCACGCTGCCCTCGCTCGGCATCGCGCTGCGCTCGTTCGGCTTCGTGCTGCGCGTCAACCGCTCGCGCAACTTCGGCCTCGAGGGTTTCGGCGCGCGCGTCACTGGCCGCCGCCGCGGCACGCGCCCGCGAGATCTCCGCCCCCTGCTGACGCGTGCGCTCTTCGAGCCGGTCACGGGTTCGTTCAAGTTCCTGCACGCCCCGGCGACTCTGCGCGAGGGAGGTCCGAAGCGAACGAACCTCGTCTTCGGTGCGGGCGAGGGTCTGCTGCTGCTCGCGGGTTCGCGCGCGTTCCGCATCGAGCGCGGCGTCACTCTCCGAGAGCTGAGTCCGGGTCTCCCCAAGCTCGCGGGTGCGCACCTGAAGATCGCCCCGCACCGCAGTTGCCTGGACCCGCTCCGCATCGAGGGTTGCCTGGGTGTTCGCAAGCTCGCTCTCCAGCACGGTACGGCCGAGGCGAGACTGCTCGAGAGAGCGCTGAATCCGCGCGGCGTCTTCGGCGATACGGCGACGTTCCGCGTCGGTTTGCTGCAGGTCCTCGCGCACCTCCGCGACGGCCGCAGCCGCCTGGGCCCGGGTTGCCTCTTCGCGAAGCTGAAAGTGATAGAACGCGCCCGCAAACGCGGCACCGATCGTCACCAGGAGCGGCACCATCCAGCGAATCGTGCGCCACCGCCGGCGCCGCCGCTCTTCGGGCATCGTGAGGACGGCGAGCTCCTGCGCAAACTCCTCGGCCGTCGGTCGCTCCCACTGATCGAGATGAAGCCAGCGGCGAAAGGACTCGTTGAGAAAGCGAAGCGAGCGAGGCGACGGCAGGGGTGGCCGCGTGGTTGCGCGCTCCTCGATGAAGGCTTCCACGGCGCCTGCAGGGATGTCGTCCTGCGTCTCGGGGTCGAGGCAATTGCGCAGCGCGAGGGCAAGCGAAAACACGTCGGCGCGAGATGTGACGCGCGGCTTGTCCTCCACCGAAGAAAACTGCGCCGCGACTTCGGGCGCAAAGTACGTCGGCGTTCCGGCGACCACCATTTCCGCTTCGGTGGCCGCGACGCCAAAGTCAATGAGCACAGGAAGCGCGTCCTGCTCGCCGGGCATCTCTGCCAGAAAGATATTCTCCGGTTTGACGTCCTGATGCCGAAGTCCCGCCGCATGCACAGCCGCCAACGCGCGGGCGAGCTGTTCGAAGATGCGCCGCGCCTCCGCCCGAGGAAGCGGACCCTGCTGAAGACGCGACTCGAGCGTTTCGCCGTCGTACCAAGGCATCACAAACCAGAGCCGGCCGTCGTGCCAGCCGTGGTCTTTGAGGTGCACCACGCTCGGGTGAAACACCGAAGCAAGATGCCGGAGCTCCCGAAGCGCCCCTTGGCGCGCGCGATCCGAATACGCCGGTTGGTGTAAGAGCTTTAGCGCCACGACGTGACCGGGCACGTCCGCATCCTGCGCGCGGTAGACGTCGCCGAATGCACCGGTGCCGACCCTCGCCTGAATCCGGTAACGCCCGCCAATCACCGAACCAGTCGGCAGGGACGGACCGTCGAGACTCTCGTCCGCGTCGCGTGTGGTCGGAATGCTCGCCTCGAGCGCGTAGGCTTCGCGGAGCAGCCGTCGCAGTGGATCGCCAGTTTGAATGCGCGCGACTTTCGCGGCCTGGCGCGTCGCATCGTGGAGCGCCTCGAGGGTACCTTCGATGGGCGCGCCGATCACAAAGGCGACCTCGGCTGGCCGAAGTTCCCGCGCGTAGCGGAGCTCGAGAATCTCCGCATCCTCCCGCGGCAGGTGGTCGCGAAGACGCTGCACCCGGGCCGCGCGCTTCGGCTCGCGAGGAATCCGCCAGGGAAGATCCTCACCGTCTCCCTCCGGCGTCGCACTAAGGTCCCGAGCAAGTCGGTAGAGACGTGCGCGAATGCCCGGTGGCTTGACGAGCTCGTCGCTCTCCTGGGCTGCAACCACCGCGCGAAGACGTCGCATCGCTCGGACTGCCGCGCTGGTCGCCCCAAGACGGAGGACCAGGTACTGACGCAGACCTTCGGCGTAGTGCTTGAGCGCGCGGTGGTGAAGAACATCGACCACCGTGTGAGGGCGCCCGTCCGCAATCGACTGGGCAGCGCGCGTAAGAACCGAGTCCGCAAGCTCGAGCCGCGGCTTGCGCCTCGGAGCTGCGATCGTGCCGGGAGAGCTGACGGAGGCAGACATGGTTGTCGCCAGGGTGCGCGTCCGGGCCCAGAGACACAAAAAAAGGGCCGAACTAGGGTGTCGAAGCCTCGAGCGGGGTGGAACGTTTTAGAAACGCTGCAAAGGCGCGCACCTTGGCACTTCGATGAAGGTCGAGGTGGGTGACGAGCCACAGGGGCAAAGACCAGCTTGCCTCCCGCGGAACAATTTCGAGCAGCCCGTGTGCAGAATGCAGAGGGAGAAAGCCGATTCCTATCCCCGCTCGAAGAGCCTGCTCCAGCACACCGATCGTGCTCGCACGAAACACCCGTTGTGGATCCCGAACCTGCGCGCGCATCCAGTCCTCGCAGCCCGGACACTGATGTCCGTTGTCGAAGTCCAAGAACGAGTGGTTCGCGAGGTCGGCGGTGCTCTTCGGTCGACCGTGCGCGGTGACATAGGATGGACTTGCGAAGAGTCCCATCGGAAGGGATCCCAGCGCCTGGACGACGCTGTCGGGATGGGTGGGCTTCGTACCGAGCCGAATTGCGCAGTGCGCTTCTCCGTACTCGAGTTTCAGCACCTCGGGACTCGAGAGGTAGCGCAGGGTCAGATTTGGATGGGCCGCCAAGAACTCGCGAAGACTCGGTAGCAAAAGGGGCGCGACGGTGTCGACGGAGGCGATGACGAACTCTCCGGAAAGCTCGTTCGAGCGCCCCTTTGCCCAACCGACCAGCTGATTGAACTGCTCCTCGGTCGCTTCCGCGACGCGAAGAAGACCACGCCCGAGCTCCGTCGGTGCGTATCCCTTCGCATGTCGATGAAAGAGTTTTTCGCCAAACGTCGCCTCGAGCGAATCGATGTGTCGAACGACGGTCGCTCGGTGAACACCCAGGTACGCTGCCGCCGCGCTCACGGTCCCAAGGCGGCCCACCTGATAGGCGGTGCGAACCTCGGTCCAGTTCATCGACTCGCGGCGAGGCGGCTTCACCGACATCACCTCAGTCCTAGGCCTCTCCGTTGCGCGTCACAAGACGCAGAAGTTGAGCGGTAGCCGTCCACTGAGATCACATCGAACGTCGCAAATTCGCGCACTCCATGCGCACCTGCAGGCGTTCTTCTCGCGCATTGACCGTGCGAGGGTCTGCGCCTTGTTCGCTCCGCCGAAAGCCCACGTGTGGACCTGTGCGGTGTTGGCGGTCGCAGCCACCGGCGCCGCACAGACAGGCGACGAGTCTGACCTCGATGCGCTGCGGCGTCAGGTGGACGCGCTTGGCGCCGAAGTCGCGGCCCAATCCGTGGAGCTCGAACGGCTCCGTAGCGCGGCCAACAACGACAGCAATCTCGCCGAAGAAGAAGCAGGCGAGACCACCGACGACGACCGTTCTCACGCCTTACGGCACCTCGGACGCTTTCCCGACGACGCGATCGTCACTCGCGGTGAGTTTTCCGGGTCCATTCGGATTCCCGACACGGAAGTCTCGGTGCGGCTCGGCGGATTGGTCCTTGTCGAAGCGTCCCTCGACATCGACAGCCTCGGCTTTGCGGAGACGCTCTCGCCTCGAACGATCCCCCTCGATGGAACCCCGGACGACGGTGAGCGCCAGCTCGGCATCAACGCGCGCAACAGCCGCATCAACTTCGACATTCGCCGCGACACGGCGCTCGGACCGTTCCGCGTCTTCATCGAAGCAGACTTCTTCGGCAACGGAAACGAACTTCTTTCGAACTTTCAGTTCCGGCTGCGACACGCGACGGCGCAGCTCGGGAACTTCTACATCGGGCAGTGGTGGTCGGGCTTCGCCGACGTGAGCGCTCTCCCCGAAACGAGCAACCTCGGGGGACCGATCGCCGCGCCGGTTGCTCGGCAGGCCAGCGTGCGCTGGGGCCAAAACGTCGGTCGCCACTGGCGCTTGGTGTTCTCCGTCGAAAACCCTGAGGGGGACCTCACCGGACCTGACGACACGCTCACCGCGGACGCGTTTCCCGATCTCACCACCTACGTTCAGCTCGACTACTCGTGGCTTCGGTTTCGCATCGCAGGACTCCTGCGACGCTTGGAAACGAGAACCGACGATCTCTTTGCAGGAGGGTTCAACGCAACGGGCCGCCTGCCGCTACCCATCCTCGGCCACGATTCCAACCTCACGTTCCAGCTCCAATACGGGGTCGGATTCGCGCGCTACTACGGCGGGTTCGCGGGTGCCGGCCTTGACGGGATCGTCGACGCGAACGGAGCGATCGAAGGCATCGGCGTTCTTGGAGGATACGTCGCGTACCAGCAGTGGTGGAGCGAGCGCTGGCGGTCCACCGTTGCGGTGAGCGTCCTTAACTTCGATCTCCCGGCGATCGCGGACGATTCCATCTTCAGCCGCGGGACCTACTACGCCGCGAACGTGTTTTGGACGCCGGTCGACGGCGTCACCGTCGGCGTGGAGCTCATCTACGCAACCCAAAAGACTCAGGGCGGCGACGAAGGTTCGGGATTTCGCGCCCACGCATCCGCCCGCTTTGATTTCTGATCGAGCCGCAAAGGAAACGGAAATGACGAGTACGAAACGAATCCTCCTCACCTGCCTTCTCGCAACGATGCTCGCCGGATGCTCCGACGAAGCCGAGCCGGCCGCGGAAGAAACGACCCGCGAGACGGAGCCTGCCGTTGACGAACCAACCCCGGTCGAAACGTCCTTTGTGTCGATCACCACGATGGCGTTCACGGACGAGGGAACCCTCCTCCTGGGCGACTCCGGCACCGGAAAAGTCCACGCGCTAACCCCGCCCGCGGCGACCAATCCTCAGGCGCAGGCGGCGTACAACCTCCGCAATATCGACACCAAGATCGCGGAGCTTCTCGGAACGACGACCGCGAACGTACGCGTTCGGGATCTCGCCATTCACCCGACCACGAAAGAAGCGTACCTCGCCGTGAGCCGCGTCTCCGGAGACGAGTATGCGTCTGCGATCGTCGTTCTCAACCAAGGCGGAGACGCGCGACTCCTCGACCCAACGGAAACGGGAGAGACCCTTTCGATTCCTCGCGCGCCAGCGGACGGCTTCGCCTTTTACGGTGACTTCCCGTCGCGGGATCTCACATTTACGGATCTCGAGGTTCACGAGGGCAAGCTCTACATCGCCGGGCTCTCCAACGCCGACTTCACCTCGACGCTCTGGACGTCCAGCCTCCCCTTCGAGGGGGAGCCTGATACGGCGACGGTCGAGATCTTTCACGCAGTGCACAACCAGCAAGAAACGCGTGCGCCGATCCGAACCATGACCATCGTCGACATCGGCGGCACGGACTACCTTATCGCCGCGTATACCTGCACGCCGCTGGTCGCGATTCCGGTCCAGGAGATCCAGGACGGAGCACGGATCACCGGCAAGACGATCGCGGAGCTCGGCTTTGGCAACACGCCCGGCGACCTTCTCGCCTTCAACGGACAGGATGCGCAGCAAAACGCGTTTCCGGTGCTCTTTCTCCAGAACAAGAACCAATCCGCCCAGGTCATCGCGATGCAGGCCATCGAGGCCGCCGTCGCGGGCGATGGGCTCACCGAACCGGTCGGCTTCGATCGCGTCGATCTAAACGCGTCGTCCATGCCGATGGTTAGCGTCCTGCAGGTTGACGAGCAGGACCCGCAACATCTGGCGACGATTCGTCGGGATCCGGAGCAAGGCGATCTCGAGCTCGTTTCCTTTCTCAAGAATGTCTACTTTCGCCTCTCGGATTTTCAGAGCGAGTACGAGATTCCGGGGTATCAGTACGCGGAGGCCCAGGCCCAGATTCGTGGCTTTCAGAACATGATGAAGCGCGATGAGGGCTACGCGAGTTTCGTGTCCGAATAGGGTGCGACGCGCCCTCGCCTACGGTGCTCTGGCCTGCGGTGCCCTCGCCTGCGGTCACGACCTATGCGACCTCACCCTCGACTCCGCGGAGCATCCGCGCTGGGTGAGGTTCGCCGACGGGTCCGACCTGCGCGTCTTCGTCGAGCCGATCGCAACGGACCAAACCCCGGTCGCGGGCGAGATGGAATCGGTGGCCGGAGCGCGAGCGTTTCGACCCACGTTTCCCTTTGCGGCCGGGGTCTCCTACCGCGCCACCTCCGCGACCTGCACGGAGACCTTCAACGTACCTGCGCCGCCCGCCCCTACGCCGGAGGTCCTCGCGATCCACCCGCGAAGCGAGACCATTCCGGCCAACATCCTGCGTTTCTACGTTTCGTTTTCGGAGCCCATGGAGGAAGGCCAGCTCCTTGATCGCATCCGCCTCGAAGACGTCGAAACCGGCGAGAATCTCACTGGCGTATTCTTCGATCCCATTCACGAACTTTGGTCTCCGGACCGCCGGCGCGTGACGCTGCTTGTCGACCCCGGACGAATCAAAACAGGCCTTCGCACGAACCGCTCGCGGGGACTCGCGTTCCGCCCAGGTCGACGCTACCGGCTCTACGTTTCGCAGCACTGGCGGAGCATCGAAGGCGCGCCTCTTGCCACGACGGTCTCACGCACTTACGAGGCGCGCGACGCGGAACGACGCGCCGTCGACCCCCTCGCCTGGCGCATCGATTCGCCATCGCCCGGAACGCGAGAACCACTCCGACTCCATTTTCAGCGCGAAGTCGACCACGCATCGGTTGAGTCGTTCCTCGCGCTTCGAGATCCCCACGGCGAGCCGGTCCGGGGTGAATGGACTCTCGACGAGGGAGACCGGGGCGCTCGCTTTGCTCCTGCGCTTCCCTGGGCCGCGGAGGTCGACGCCTTTGCCCTCGCGGTTCATCCCCGCTTTGAAGATCTCGCGGGGAACAACCTCAACGCCGCGCTCGACCACCCCGTCGGAACCTCCCTCGAGCATCGCGAAGCGATCGTGCGACCGCTGCAGGAGGCTCAACGTGAGGACGAACCCGGGAGCGTCAGCGTTCCGTCGACGATCCAGCCGAGCACCGCCGCATCCAGCTCCGAACCGTCGCCGTAGAACTCGACCACAAAGTCGACAAACGCGCGCAGCTGGGGAGTCACGACGTTCTGCTCCGGGTACACCACCGCCGCACCGGACGACGCGCCGACCAGGTCGGGAAGAACGTGCACGAGTCGTCCGGCGTTGCGATCGGGCGCTGTTAACACGTCGGGGATCAAGGCGGGTCCCGCGCCGGCGAGGGCTGCCCGCAGCCGCAAGGTGAGTTCGTCGGAAACGAAAGCGCTGGCGACCTCGACTGTCCCGCCATCTCGCGTTGGAAAGCTGCGCCGCACGCGCGGCAGCGTGTCAAAGCCGAGCACGCAGCGGTGGGACGAAAGCTCTTCGAGACTGGATGGATGGCCGTGTCGCTCGAGATAGGCCGGTGAGGCGACGAGCGAGGTGCGGTGCTGGAAGAGGCGCCGAGCGACCATCGAGGGTCCGACCTCCTCCCCAAAGCGAAGCGCCACGTCGAACCCCTCTGCGACGAGATCGATGGTCCGCGGTGTGCCGACCACCTGCAGCTCCACCTGCGGATGCGCCAACGCGAAGTCGACGAACAAGAGCTCGAAGAAGAGGGTCGGTGGCGAGCTCACTCGAAGGGTGCCGCGGGGCACGCCATCGACACGTGCCACAGATTTCCAGAGCGCGTTCGTGCGTTCGACGAGCGGACGGGCGCTCTCCAAGAGTTCCTCTCCCGCCTGCGTGAGCACGAGACGCCGCGGCTCCCGATGAACCAAGCGCACGCCGAGCTCGGCCTCCAAACTCGTCAAGCGACGGCTGAGCGTGGCGCGCGGGATCTCGAGGGCGCGGGCCGCAGCGGAGATACTGCCGAGGTCGACAATCGTGACAAACTCA
>JBCDAA010000183.1:0-17133 GCA_039186435.1 Myxococcota bacterium
CGGACTGCGCTGACCTACGATTACGAGGAACGACAACCGTCACCGATCGTGGCGACTACGCTCGCCGTATGGAGTTCGAAGCAACCCGCCACCATCGTCGTTTTCGGAGACTGCGCGCCTGGATGATCTCGTGGCTCGGATGGCTTCGGATCGGTGCACTCCTGATGTCGTTGCTGGGGGGGGTGTTGCTTGCTGGATGCCGCATCAAGCCGTCACCTCCGAGCTGCTTTCCCTGCACCGACGAGCCCGACAGCCCAACGTGCTGCGAAGAGGAACCACGTGGTTATTTGATGGTGCCGATGGTACTTATCGCGGCGCTTCCTGCCACTGTCGCCGTTACGCTGCTCTCGCTTGGCCTGCTCGTCTATTTCGCGATCCGCGCAAGCGACGAAAGCCGCCGTGCCCAGCTCTCGACCTTCTGAGAACCCAAAGGAGCACGAGCCACACGGGAAGGGTCGTCCCTCGACTTACAGAGCACCCTCCCCCGCACTCCGGGCACCAGTCGCTCGCACAAAGGGAGCTCTCACCAGTCCGGCAGAACTCGTAGAGCGCGAAGGACGCATAGGCCGCGACGTCGCGCGCCTCTCCGTCACTTCGACTGGGGGTGGCGCACTCCGCGACGACAAAGGCTTCTGGTCCGCGGCTCACCACGCCGACGACTTCGCCGTCTACGAATACCGGCGATCCGGAGTGGCCCGGTAGAAGGTCGGCGCGCAGGAAGAAGCCATCCGGATCACGTGCAGGACCAGCGCTACCTTCGCTGTCGATGCGAGTGGGCGTCCCGCCCGGGTGACCGATGACCGCGAGGCTCGTTCCCGGCGCCACGGGCACGTTGCCGGACCGAACTGCGGCGGGACGATGCGGTGGTATAACCACGCGTGCGAGTCGGAGTATGGCGATGTCACGAAGGTGGCTGACGAAAGCGATCGACGCGCAGTCGTAGATCGCGTCCCCGGGTCGGCGAAGCACTCCTTCCGCCTCGTCAAAGTTGTTGAATGCGACGGAGTACTCGTCACAAAAGCGCTGCGTTGGGACGCAATGCGCTGCGGTGAGAAAGAGATCATCGTCGATCAACACTCCGCTGCAGTCAGCGATCACCGGCTCGTCCCGAAGCGGAGCGTCCGTACAATAGGGCGCGCCCGTTTGTGCTTCGACGACCTCCCCAAAAGACCGCGGACCCTCGTCGAGCGCTCGCCGTGGAAAGAGTCCGCCCACGGAATTCTCGGCAAGCTCACGCAACGTGGGGTCCGGGTGCGCGTAGACGTCCACGAGCGTGAAGGGGCCGTCGAGAAGCGCAACTTTGGCACTCCCAACCGGTGACGCGCAGCTAATCACGAAAATTGAAACGACGACGGTTTTCATCGCAACGAAGTCCTCGGCTCGAGCTGCCCTGCACGATTCCTGACGTCCGCTCGAACGCTGCAGAGAAACGTTATGGGTCCTGCGCTCTCCTCTTGTGCTCCGGGCATTGACCCATTTTGGCGGCGAGGCGCCATACCTAAGCATGACCGCTTTTTCGGCGGTCGTTGAGCAGTTTCGGTGACTCGATACGACAGGTTAAGCATGGTCTTTCTGCGCAGCGTCGTTGGGCTTTCCCTCATCGCGAGTGTCGCCTGCCAAGGGGAGGCGAGCTCCGTCGGTGACGCAACCCCATCGGTTGGCGAAGACGCGGGGAGCGCGCCTGACGATGCCGCTCGCGTGGACGCACCCTTCGAGGATGCTTCCACTCCGGAAGACACCGGGGTTGACGCAGCAGTCGCCGAAGACGCGGATGTTCCGGACGTCGGGGACACCCCTGATGCGTCGACGCCTGATACCGGAGTTCCGGGCGAGTGCCCCGCCGGCCTGTCCACTTCAGAATGGACCCGGCGCGCCGATCTTCCGAGGGCTCGCGGTGAACACGCCAATGCCGTGGTCGACGGCCGCCTGATTACCCTCGGCGGGATTCACGATCATCGCACCGGGCCCATGGAGGTTGAGTCCTACGACCCCGCGACGAACTCGTGGAGTTCCGTGAGTTCGCTTCCCGAGCTCCGCAATCACTTCACCACTGGCCATGCCGTTTACGCGGGCGAAATCTGGGTCTGCGGAGGAAAGCCGGATGGTGCGCGCTCGGAAGGAAGCACCCGCGTAGATGTGTACAACGTTGCGGCCGATAGTTGGCGCCGGGGTCCGGACCTCCCCGAAGATCACTGGGCCGGTCCCGCGGTTGTCGTCGGGGACTCGCTTCATGTGGTGAGTGGCGGCATCAACAACCGTGAGAGCGCAGACCACCACTTCGTGCTCGACCTTCGAGATGAAGACGCAGGTTGGACTCGTGCGGCGGATGTGCCCGAGGCGCGGGTGCACGTCGCGGGGGTGCCCTACGACGGGAAGCTCTGGTTGATCGGTGGCGAGTTCCATCATCGGCACGACGGAGACACGGCCACCGTTCAGATTTACGACCCCGCAACGGATCGGTGGAGCAGCGGGCCTAGCCTCCCGGAAGCGCGGTCCCATCACGAGTGGGCAACCTTTGCACACGGTGGCTCGATCTGGAGCGTCAGCGGCGTGGACAGCGCCAATCGGCCGCGCGGGCAGGAAACGATCTACCGTTTCGACGGAACCGAGTGGAGGCGCATGTTCGATTTGCCCGGAAAGCTGGTGAGCCCGGGCGCGAAGATTATGGACGGCGTTCTTTATGTGTTCGGCGGCGGCGTGAACGACTGGTTCGGCGGAGACCTCCAGGCCACCTGGGCCCGCTGCCTCTAGGCCAGACTTTTCCGACCTGGCGCGGCCCAAGGAGGGCAGACTTTTCCATACCTGGTGCGGCCCAAGGTGGGCAGGCGTGGTTCCTAAGGTGGGCAGACTTTTCCGTACCTGGTGCGGCGCCGTGGCGCCCAAGGAGGGCAGACTTTTCCGTACCTGGTGCGGCGCCGTGGCGCCCAAGGAGGGCAGACTTTTCGATACCTGGTGCGGCGGCGTGGCGCCCAAGGAGGCGGCGGCGTGGCGCCCAAGGAGGGCAGACTTTTCGATACCTGGTGTGGGGTTCCACGCCAAATCACGCCGAATTCCTCGCCGGCCGGCTTGGACCCCACGCCCCACACCCACCTTGGCAATCTTTTTTCTCGTCGCTTTTCCGAGACCCAAGCCAACCCCCGCCCGTCGGTAGCAAGAGAGACGGCGCCCAGGCGCTGTGGGGACGAAAGGCAATCTCATGCGACGAGCAACACGACTTCTTCTAGCCGCGACCATGATCGTCGGCATCGCCATCGACACCGCCTCCGCGCAGGCCTGGGGCATTCAAAATCCGCCTACGTTCGCGCAAACGATTCAGCGCGTCGTTCAGATGCCGCACGACGCCGACCTCCAACGCCGCGTTCAATCCCGCGGCCTCAACGTCGTCAACGTGATGTGGGAAGACACCGGACGCTTTCAAGGGAGCTCCGTCGGACCAAACATCAGCGACCTCACACTTCAGGTACGCGAGAACCTCGCCGGCGATCGAATCCGCACGCATCTCCTTCCGGTGATTCGTCATCCGAACTTTAGCGATCGCACCGCCGACGTCCGCGCGAACAAGCTCTGGGTGCGCGTTGGCAACCACCGCGAAGACGGCCAAACGCATGCCGTTCCCCTTCGCGAGGTGCTGGGCAATCTTCGCGCATACCTGAGCGACCCTGGAAGCCTCCTCGGCGACGGCGACTTCAACGCGGAGCGCTACACGCACTACCTCGTCAGCGCGCAGCACGTCTTCGTTCCTATCCAGCGTGAAGGCCGCGCGGAGTTCAACCCGGTGCTCTACAACTACCAAAGCTCCGAAGGAAATCCGGCCGTGCTTGTGCTCCTCGTGACGCGGCAGGGAACGAGCGCGACCGTCATCGAAAACCGCGCCGGCGATCAGAGCCTTCAGGGATGGGGCCAGCAGCTCTACTTCAACCACGCGGGCCAGCGCACCGTGTTCACCGCCGAGCGCCGAAGCGCTGTCGAGCGCCGTATTCAGGCCGGCAACGCGACGAGTCAGGACAACGGCGCCCTTGAGGAAGGCGCGGACATGATGATGGTGATTCAGGTTCCCCTTCGTCACCGCCGCGCGCGCTTTGAGGGCGAAGACATGATGGTCATGGAGGAAGCCTCCGCCATGCCCTCGGCTGCACCCTCGCGGAGGAGCCGTGCGGGAGGTGGCGTCTCCGATGTCGAGCAGGCCGTGATCGGTCACGGTGAAGCCCTCGGTCCCTTCCGTGAGATGGGCGGCCTTCGCCTGGTCCGCGACGATCGCTTTCCCGTGCGCGTGACGATGCAGTTCTACAAGGCAACAAGCAACGGTGTGGTTTCGGACGCGGACATCGCGGACGCACACCGACAGATCGAGCGAGTCTACGAGGACGGTGACTTCGTCGGATCCCTCGTCGTGCCGAGCAGCGACCGTACCCGGCCCACCGAGTGGCGTCGCCTTCGCCGCCGCTGGCTTCGTGAGTGGCGTACCCGTGCGGGCGTCGAGCCCGTCGCGTCGCCCACCACCGTCGCAGTGAATGCGCCGTTCACGCCGATGATGCCGGCCGCGCCCGGAACGACGGCGTACTTTCAGGCTTTCGCGCGTCTCTTCTTCGGCGATGTCGTCGACCTCTAGGGCTACGGGAGCTTTTCCGTAGGCGCATGCAGCATTGGCTGCTTGTCCTCTCTCCCGGCGGGCGCTCCATGGTGGAGCGCCCGTCACTAATTGCGCGTAGGATCCCTACAAATGCGTATCGCTTCCTCGAAGATCCTGCTCGAAGGCACTCCTGAGCCCGGCTGGATCGACGTCGAAAATGGCGTAATCCGAACTGTCGGGCGAGGCGATCCCGGTCCGGACGCACGGGACTTTGGGGACCGCCTCGTCACGCCGGCGTTCGTGAACGCGCACACGCACGTCGCGCTGATCGCGCTTCGCGGTCGCGTTGGAAGCGCTCTCTCGGGCAATGTGGTGGAGGATCTCTTCTACCGAATCGAGTCCCAACTCACGGCAGCCGACGTTCGCGCCTTCGCCCGCATCGGCGCGTGGGAATCTCTCCTCGCCGGCGTGGGTTTGATCTGGGATCACTACTTCTTCGGCGCGGCTCTCGCGGAGGGCATTGCAGACACCGGTCTCGCCGCCGTAGTGGGGCCGACGCTTCAAGATCGTTCCGGCCCCGGTGCGGCGCAGTGGGAGGCGCAGCTCCAGGCGACCTTCGACCTCGCCGCGGATTCACGTCCACACATCTCCGCCGCGCTCGCGCCGCACGCGACCGACACGGTCTCCGATGAACTTTGGAAACGAATCGCGAAGGAAGCGGAGGTCTCGGGTCTCCCCGTCCACCTTCATCTCGCCCAGTCCCCCGAAGAGCACGCGCGCGCGATGGAGCGGCACGGAGTCTCACCGTGGGGAATGCTCGAGCAGCTTGGGGTAACCGAGCGCATCCGCGGCGTCTTTGTGCACAATCTCTACGTCACGCGCGCTGAACTCGCCCGCGTCGGTCGCGAACACACCTTCGTTGCTTGTCCGTACGCGCAACTTCAGTTTGGGTTTCCGGCGCCGGTCGACGAGTGGGAACGCGCAGGGGTTGCGTGGACCGTCGCGACCGATTGCGCCGCCAGTAACGACTCGATGAGCCTTCGCAAGGAGCTTCGCTTTGTCGCGGGGCAGCGAACCGTTGGAGCGCGTTTTGACCCTGCATTTGAAGGGTTTTTGGCGGGTTCAGGCGACGCGGCAGCGGTCTGGCGAGCCCGGAGCGCACGCTACGACGCGTTTCCCACGGACGCGTCGTCACTCCTTCATCGCGTGTGGGAACAGGCCGGCTCGCTTCATCCAACGCTGCGCGCCGGAGTTCTCGCTCCGGGGGCACTCGCGAACCTGGTTGTCTGGGACACCGATCACCCCGCGTTTTGGCCCTCGCACGATCCGCTTTCCACCCTCGCGATGGGTGACGTCGATGGTGCCGTTCACGCGATGTTCGTCGCTGGAAACGAAGTCGGCGTCGCCGGCGCGTTCACGCAATCGATCGTGCAGAGCGATGTCTATTGCGCGCATCGAAAGGAAGCGAACGAACGCTTGGCACGGTTGATGGCAGCGCTCTAATTCGTCGCCGCTAAGGTTCCGAGTGCGTTGTGTCAAGAGGTGCGCGCTCGCTTCTCACGACGAGCTTTTTGCAACTCACTTCGTTCTCGCCTTCCTGAGAATCGCGTGGCAGCATGAACATGTGATCGCCGAACAAGGCTTTCTGATCGTCGCAACTCCGAATGCAAAGAACGAGCATCGGGAGACGGTCGTCCTTGTTGCCGTGCACGGAAGCGAGGGCTCTCTCGGGTTCGTCGTGAACCGCCCAAGCGCATGTTCGTTGAACGAAGCGCTTACGAACTGCGGCGTTCCGATGCCCGAGGCGATCGATCCGCAGCGGACGGTGTGGCGCGGCGGTCCAACGCGACCCGACGTTGGCTGGCTGCTCTTCGACGCCGCCGAGGTTGATGCCCCGGAGGACAGCTGCTTGCTGACGCCTCGCGTGGGCGTGACCGCGGCGCCGACCGCGATGGAGTCGGTGATCGTGGAATCGCCCTCCGCACTGCTATTGTTGGGCCATCTGACCTGGGAACCCGAGGATCTCGACGACGAAATCGCGGCCGGCGCATGGCTTCGGACGAAAGTTGATCCTGCGCTGCTCTTCGAGGCGCCCGCGACACGGCGCTGGAGCGATGCAACGTGCACCGTGCTCGAGCTGCCGCGTCCGTGGTGGGGTCCGGCTCGCTTCGCGCTCGCGTAGACGCCGGCGTCTCACGGTTCGATCAGACGTGATTCGTAGGCCAGCGTGTCGAGCCGAAGCCACTTACGGAGCGTTTCCGCGAGAGAGTCCTTCGCGGGTCGCGGGCGCGACCACGTGACCTCCTGCGTTTCCTGAAACTCCCGAATCCACGCAGGAAGAGTCGCGAGCGAAGGTTGCGACATCGCGAAGCGCTCGAGCCAAGGGAGGGTTTCCACGCGATCGTTGGTGACCAGGCGAGTGGGCCGGTAGTCGTCGGGCGAGTGCACCTCGAAGGTGAACCACTCCGCGCGATGGCTCGCCAGCAACACGCTGAGGTACATGCCCTTGCCGTCGATGAGCTCCTCGTTGTAGGCGCGCACCGCGTCCCCGCGAAGGTGAAGCGAAAAGAAGAGCATTTCGAGCGGAACCTCGAGTCCGAGGGACGCATGCAGTTCGCCAAGGGCCGTTCCTTCAAGCCGCGCGCGCGCCGCCATGCGAATCGCCCTGAAGACCCGGACGGCGCTCTCGTGCACGGGCACGACGCCTTTCACCGCGGACCACAGCGAAGCGACGAGAGCATCGTCGGGCGCGCTTTGAAGGAGTTCTTGGAGTGGCCTGGTCGCGTCCTCGGAACCGAGACGGGCAAGCACCGCCATGTCTGTGGGCGTTGCGATTCTGCGCCGCGTGAGCGACTGGAGTGCTTTTGCGAGATGGGGCCGGGTTCGGCACATCTTTGTGAGCGCGACGGCTGCATTGGACTCGTTGTGGCGAACGTGAAGATACGAGAGCGCGTCCGCCCACGCCGCGCCCAGATCCTCAGCACGGCCTGTCGTTTCGAGGACAAGCGCCACCCACGAAGCAGGCGCGGTCGCCGTTTTCCAGTGATCGAGGAGCGCCGCGATCGCCGAGAGAGGCAGTTCTTTGGCGTGGAGGTAGGTCGCCGCCGCGTTGGCGATCTGGAGCCAGGGCGCCAGTTCCTGGGCTTCTTCGGCCGTCAGATCCTCTGCGCATCGCTCCATCACCCGAGCGAGGGGGAGCCAGTCGTCGCTGTTTCGGCGCCCCGTCTTCACCCGCTCGCGAAACTCGCGAAGCGTGTCCCCGAATCGCGACTGCATGCGAGAGAGAGTACATGCTAGGCGGAGGCAGCTTGCCGACGAAGGTGCGCAAGGGTCACCACGAGTAAGCCGAGTGCGACGAAGACGTCTGCAAACGAGGCGATGAGCGCGAGGCCGAATCCGCAGGCCCAGGTGATGAGCGCGAACTTCGGCTGCGGCCACGCTCGCTCCCGAAACGCGCTTCGCAGGGTGCGAATCGACATCCACAGGGTGATGAAGAACGTGCCGAAATAGACGAAGAGCCCGAAAAAGACGAGAACCGTCAGGCCTCCACCTTCAACGACCGGCACGTCCTCCGCCGGTTGCACGGTGAGAAAGTACGCGAGCGCCGCTTCGCCGAGCATGGGCGCGTGAGGATCGGAAAAGAAGCGCGGCAGGAGCAGCGAGCCATCTGCCCAGGGCCAGCTGGAGGAGACCATTTGCGCGCTCAGGGTGTAGGCGTGGTCAAAGCGGCCGTTGCGACGTGCGGCGGCGATTCCAAAGGCGCTCGCCGAGGTTCCAAAACCATCGAGCACCGGTCCCGCGTCGACTTCGAATGTCCACTCCCCTTCCAGGCCTCCTCGTCGAAATTCACGAAAGCCGGTCGCCCACCAGCGCTCCTGCCAGAACTCGGCTTCGTGGGTTTCGTACCAGCGGCTGGCGTCCTCCGGCCAGAGCTCGGGCGCGTAGATGCCGACCCAGGAGTTCCCGATCCCGCGACCGGGCTGCACGGGCTCGGGGGCGTCGCCAAGGAGGTCGACGCGAAAGCGGACGAGGCCAAGCTCGTCGTCGTAGGGGGCGACAAAGGCGCGCCGAGCGCGGGCGACAAACGCGCTGTGATCGGTGCCGAGGACTTCGTCGGCGCGGTGGATGTAGGCGATCGCCGCGAGGACATCGATCGGATAGGTTTCGCCGGGGTAGTCCTGCAGGACGCCGTGGGGCGATCGGTCGAGATCCCGGGCGAGGGTGTCGACCTGGTCGCGCAAAAAGTCGAGGTCGCGGCCCGAGTGCGTAAGCGCTTCGTAGCTCGTGAGTCCGGCGATGAGCAGTGAGCGAAAGAAGACGTTTTCGTCGTGAAGGTAGTCGTCACCCCAGTGCGTGACGACCCAGGTGTGGTGGGAGGGGTCCATGATGAGATCGCGTGCGGCTTCAACGCTGGGCATGGCGTACGCGACGTCGACGCCTTCGTCGGCGAGAGCCTCGGTGGCGTTGAGAAAGAAGACGGCGGTGAAGATCGGCCACTCCGTTTGCGGGACGTGGTGAAGAGGAACCGTCGCGGCGACCTGCGATTCGATGCGCTCGCGCGCCCAGGGTTCGATGCGTTCGGCGAGGCTCCGATGAAGGTCGAGGGCGCGCTCGGAGATGCCAGGACCCTTGAGCCCAGGGTCGCCGAGGTCGCGTACGACCAGCAGACCGGGCCAGAGGAAGGCTTCGGCGGCGGCAAAGACGGCGAGAGCGGCGGTAAGAACGACGGCGGCGCGAAGGAGTCGCGGAAAGAGCTGCATACCCTTAGCGTTGGGCGGCCACCTGGGCTTCGCTGCTTCGGGTTCCCCGAGCGGTCGCAACCTCTCCTCGAGCGGTCGGACCGCCTCTCCGGCCGGCGTAGGTTGACACGTGGGGACGCTCCTGTTTGACGATACCGCCCGACTGTCGTCAAACAGGAGCGTCCCCAACCGTCAACTTAGAGCCCCAGGCGTTTGCGGAGGTCGCGCCCGGCCTGACGCGAGACCGGAACCTCGCCGCCACCCAGCATCACTGCGGTGTACCCACCGGAGGGGAGCGGCCGCAGCTTTTCGACGAAGTCGAGATTCAAGATCGCGCGGCGATGAACGCGAAGAAACTCGTCGCCGGTCAGCACGCGCTCAAGATCCTGCAGCGAGCGCTCGCTGAGCCACTCCTTGCCGGCGGCGACGATCGTCACGAGCTGCCCGTCGAAGAGCGCATGCGATACCTCGGCGGTCTTGAGGAGATGCACCTCCCCCGCGACGGTCACTGCGATCCGCTCCGGGCGCGCTGGCTCGACGCGCTCGAGGGCCGCTGCCAGTGCCGGCGCGTCGACCGGCTTCAAGAGGTAGTGCACGGCCCCTTCGGAAAATGCGCGCACCGCGTGTTGTTCGTGAGCGGTCGCAAAGATCACAGCCACGCCCTGCGCTTTGGCGACGCGCGCGACTTCCATTCCATCGAGATCGGGCATGTCGATGTCGAGGATGGCGACGTCCACATTCTGGCTGAGAAAGGGCAGCACCTCGCGCCCAGAGCTCGCTTCGCCCACGATGGTCACAGGGAGATCACCGAGCAGCCGGCGCATGCGCTTGCGCGCCATCTTTTCGTCGTCCGCGAACACCACTCGAAGCGTCATCGCTTTCCCTCCTTCGGAAGCACGATCGTCGTTAGCGTTCCGTCCACTTCCCGCGGCTTGGATGCGATTTCGACCGAGGCGGCGTCGCCGTAGGCGAGGGCGAGGCGTCGCGTGGCGGTTTCGAGACCGGTCCCTCCTTCGCGGCGGCCCTTGTAGGCGCCGGCGTTCCAGAGCTCGATGCGAACGCTCTCCGCGTCCTGCGCCAGCGAAAACGTGCGCGGGGCGTCCCCGTGCGTGAGCGAGTTTTCCACGAGAGGCAGGAGTACGAGGGGAGGGACGTCGACATCCGGCACCGCCTCCACGAGGAGCTCGAACGCGTAACGTTCATCGTCCCGAAACGCGTAGAGTCGATAGAGCGATTCCGCGACGGCGAGTTCGCGCTTGAGCGGCCACCACGGGTCGCGAACACCTTCAAAGAGGGTTCGCAGCATTGAGGAGAGTTCGAGGAGCGCGCGTTCCGCAACCTCCGGGTCCTCTCGGCACCACTCGGCGATGGCTCCCAGAGTGTTGAAGAGGAAATGCGGATCGAAGTGTTGCCGAAGGGAAAGGAGCCGGGCGTCTTCCGCTTCCCGCGCTAACGCCACGCGGGTTGCTTCACTGGTTGCGAGGGTGGCGGCCGTGTCGATGTCGCGCCCGAGGACCCATCCGGCGATGGCGACGAGCGCGTAGATCGCCGGCGTGGCTGGAGGATCCGCAACATAGGGCGCGTAGTTCAGTAGCCCCGGAGCGAGCAGCGTCGTCGGAAGCACAATGCCCGCGCAGAGGAGCGCGTAACCAGCGACGCGAATCGCCGAGGGGCGGCGTCGCACGAGACGCCACCCGAGCGGTCCGAACAGAACGAACGCCGTAACGAATCCCGCCAGCACCAGCGGAGAGATCGGCGTGTCGGAGTAAAGCGCTTCGGTCGCGAGAAGCGCGCCGGCGACGAGGACGATCGGTCCTGCGCGTTTGGGCTCAAGGAGGGCAGCCCAGGTAGCGGTCGCGAGCGACACGACCGGAGCATACTGCGTCGATGCGAGGGCGGCCGATGTACCCGCAAGACTCGTGATAGACTTCCTTCATGGGTAGGTTGGGTGTTGTGGTGCTCTTGGTCGGTTGCACAGGCACCTTGAGCACCACGCCGCCCGAGGCGGATGCGCGTGTCGAGGTCGATGGCGGAAGACCTGCGGTGGACGCCGCAACCGACGCTGCCGGCTTCGATGGAGCGATCGATCGCGACAGCGCGGTCGGCCGGGACGGTGCCGTGGGACGCGACAGCGCCGTTCCCGACACGGGTCCGGGCGACCCCTGCGAGGGTGTTTCCTGCGGCGCGATGGAGGTTTGCGACCCGGCGACGGCATCCTGCGTGTGCCGCGGCGGTTTCGTCGACAACGGAAGCGGCTGCGAGGCGCCGGCGCCGGGCGATCCCGCGACGCGAACGGCCGCGGAGGTTTGCGACTCGTGGAGCGCTGGGCGCGTGGAGAACGCGAGCCCTGCCTGGATGGACGATGGGTCGAGCTGCGGGCCAGGAACGCTTTCGCGCGACGCCGTCGACGACACCCTGCGCCGCGTAAACGTCTACCGCTGGCTTTCCGGACTGCGAAACGTCGTCGACAACCCGGCCATTCACGACGCGTCGATGGAGTGCGCGGCGATGATGAGTGCGAACCGCGCGCTCAGCCACGGTCCCCCGCCGAGCTGGGATTGCTACACCGACGACGGAGCGGGCGCAGCGGCGAGCTCCAACATTGCGCTCGGCGTTCGCTCCTCCCCCCAGGCGATCGACCTCTACATGGAAGACCGCGGGACGCCGAGCCTCGGACATCGTCGCTGGATCCTCGGCGGCAACCTCGACAACATCGGCATTGGTTTTTCGAACGTGAGCGGTCGCGGCGGCCAATGCCTCGGCGTGTTCGGAAGAGGCGCGGCCACCGAACGGGGCTGGAGCGCGTACCCGAACCAAGGGCCGACGCCCGTGACGCTCGCCACGCAGCAGTGGTGGTCGTTTCACACCTATTCGGTGCGGCTCGAAGATGCTTCGGTGTCGATCACCCGCGTTTCGGACGGTGCGCCCCTTGAGGTTACGACGGACTTCATCGCCGGTCGCGGACCCCCACCGAGTCTTCGCATCGAGCGCCAAGGCTGGACGCCGACGGCCGGAGAGACGTACCGCGTGACGGTCTCCCTCAGCGACGGTTCGAACATCACTTACGATGTGATGCCGGTCGACTGTTAGCCGCGCTCTCGTACATCACTGCGACTCAGGTCGCTGATAGCCGAACATCGCGTAGCGCCACGGTGAGGCGTCGAGATGCAGGTGGTTGCCGTGCCGTGGGCGCGGCGGTCCCACGATGCCGCGAAAGATGTCTGGCCGCGTACGAAGTGTTTCGGTGAGCTCGTGAAAGAAACGCGCGTGGACCGCGTCGCGGCGACGGCGTGGTCCCCAGTGGGACAACACCCGAATGGAAAACGAACGACGCACTCGCCGCGGAAGTCCTTCCGGGAGCGTCTCGCCGCGGGGCAGCGGTCCGAAGTCAAAGCCCTGAAGGTCGAGAGCGTTGCCGAGGGCGTGCTCGCTAATGCGAGCGCGGCGACCTCTGGCGCGGCGACAGCTGTAGGCGCCGCGGTGAATGAGGCGCCGCGGAGGGCGGCCGTAGTAGCGGGTGGCAAAGTCGTTCACGAGAACCTCGAAGCGCTTTAGTCGCGCGACGAAACTCGGGTGGGCGCGAACGCTTCCGGCAAATCGCAGGTGGGTGCCGCGGTAGCGAACCAGACCCGAGGGGTCACAGCGCATGCGCTGGCCGTCCTCCAAAAAGCGCGGCGTTTCATCGAGCACTCCGGGGCGTGGAGGCCACCCCTCGAAGAAGGAGAAGTAGTTCACCTCCGGCTCGCCCGTGTTGTTTGCGGAGGCGATGTCGCTATGAACGAGGGTCGCGAGGGCCAGCGTGAGAAGCGCAAAGCGCACGATTCACTATACAACCGAGCGCGAGGAAGTGTTCCGCGCCCCTCGCTGACGGCTCGCAGGAGATGTGCTTTAAGGCGGGATGACCTTTCTTCGTGGGGTGACGTGCGCGCTTGTTCTCGTAGCGTGCGGTGACGACGACCGTCCGATGGATCGCGATGCGGACGTCGGTCGTGACGCGGCGGTGGACTCGGCGGTGGATGCTGCGGCGCGGGATTCGGCGGCGGACGCAGCTCTCGATGCCACGGACGCTGGGGTCGACGCCGGCGAAATGTGTCCGCGTCTCCCGGCGCCCGCTGACCGGGTGCGCCGCGTCGTCATCTCCCATCCCTTTGCGACCGACGGCGCGCCGGCCGAGGTCTTCGAGGTGCTCGAGCTTTCGCAGGACGGAACCCTTAGCCGCCCTGACACGACCTTCACCATGGGCCGCGCGACGCAGACGCCGATCGCGTTCACGCCCGACGGTGAGGTTGGCGCCGTTGCCCAAGACGACGGGAGCCTTGGCGTGTTCCGTTTGAACGACGACGGCAGCGTCGAGGTGATGCATGCGTCCTACGACGGCGCCTTCTTTGCGACCGCCGTGGTTCCCGCGCTGGATGGGACGGGCTTTTGGATTCGCGACGCGCAGTTTCGAGCGTCGGGAGGCGGGATCTACTTCGTCGAAATCGGCTGCGACGGAGCGATTGCAAGCGAGCGCATGGCGTTCCCGGCGAAGCTCCCCTACGGCTTCTTGCCCCGGGCGGATGGAAGCGCCGTGGTGTTCGCGCGCGACGTGCTGGATGTGATGGATCCGCCCGAAGACGCGTTCCTCGTCACCTTGGACACGCCGATGCGTACAGCGCAGGCGGACGTCTTCGACGACGACGACTGGATCGGCTCGAGCAGCACCCTGACCGCGAACGGTCGCCACGCGCTCATCGCGGACAACAGCATTGCGTCGACGAATCGCGTCGGCGTGGTTTCCCTAGGCGGTGGTGCGATCGCGCCCGTGCAGGTGATCTCCCCCTTCGAAGATCCGGCGGCGGTGGTCGCGTCACCTTTCGATGACGCTGCCATCGTGCTCAGCGCGTTTGGCAACGCGATTTTTCGGCTCTCGTACAACCCGGATGCGGCGTTGCCCTTCGTGAACGAGGGTGAGCTTACGTACATGGGCGGCCGTCCGGCGCTTCCTTCAGCCGCGGCACTCGTAGACCGCGGGACGCTCTCCGGTCTGGTCGTCATCGCGGAGAACGTATCCGTTCGTCAGGTTCGCTTCATGGGCGGCGGCGCCGTCACCGACCTTGGCGCGTTTGGCCTCGGCGATGACAGCGCCAACATCGTCGGCACGATTGGCGTTCAGCCCTGAGCGTTTCGACGGTGGACTACAGGCCGAGGGCGCGCAGGATGTTCCCGATGATCGGGAGCGACTTGAGCATGTCGAGGAAGCCGCCACCCCCGCTCGGCTGAATCGCTCCACTCGACGCCGGCGCGCCTCCCATCGACGGAGCGCTTCCCCCCGACGCTACCGCGGCCTGAGGCTCGCCGAGGTTGTCATCCCACTCGGCGATCTTCTCAGTCAGTTCGTCGACGAGCGAGGTGTAGTCCTGAATCGCCGACTGCAGCTTCACGCGCTCGGGCACGGCCTTGTTCGCAATCGGGGCGAACGCGGCCTTTCGCTTCGCGAGTTCGTCCTGCGCGCGGCCGAGGCAAAGCTCCATCATGTGCTTCACGTCGTCCGCCCGGTCGCCGAGGAACCCTTCTGCGGCGAACATGAAGAGATCGCCAGCCAAGGATTCCGCGTCACTCACGGTGAACTCGTCGTGGCGCTCAAGACACTCCATCATCACGTCGATGGCTTGCTTTGCGGCCTGGTCCAGACGCGGATCTGACGCGCGATCGCCGATGTCCCAGAAGTTGGCGACGTGGTGCGCAGCGGTCCAACGAACAGCGGGCTTCGGAGACGAAAGCTCCTGCATCGCCATCTCGAAGGTGTAGTCCTCGTCCGGCTCGTCATCTTCCATGGACGCGTTTTCGCGGCGCGCGTGTTCGGCGGCCATGATGCCGGCGACCTGTCCCTGCATCTGCTGCTGAAAGCCCGGCGTGAACTTCGCGTAGAGCTGACCGTATTGTGTCGTGAGGTGATGGTTCACGTCTTCGGCCATCGCCTGGTTCCACGCGGCCTGCGCGCGCTGCCACTGATCCCAGGTCAGTCCGTTCGCTGCGATCTCGGCCTGCGCGTCTTTGCCTCCCGCGATGCCCGCCATGATCTTGGCGTACATCTCGAGGGTGACGCCTTCCTTCGCGTCCTGGCTCGCGTCCGGCACGTCCGCGAAGTGCGCCTGCATCGTGAGCTCTTGCTGCAGCATCGCGAACTTCGCGTGCAGCTGGCCGCTCGGGTCGGACTCCATGCGGGTCCACCAGCCGTTCCAGGCGTGAGCCCAGGTGTTTTCGTCGATGCCGCGCTGCGCGAGGTACTGCTGGAAGAGTGGCTTGTACGCAGGCTCCCCATGCTGCGCCTTCAGCTCACCATCCTTCGACATGATTTCTGCGCAGTCCCGCATGGTTAGACCGTGAATTCTCTCGTCCATAGTTTCCTCGTTGCCTTCCGATGATGAGCGGAGTGGCGTTTGCAGCCACTCGCATTTGGCGTGGTTGGCGTGAGCAAGCCCTGGGCCAGCTCCCCTCTCGGTGTCCTGAATGCCGAAGGTGCCGTGGAGTTTCAAGGGGTTGTCTCCCGACACGTCGATCTTACGGTTCGAGCAACTCTTGCGTGACCGCGCAAGACGTCGCGATTCGAGGCTTGGTTTTGGCGAAGACGCTCGATGCGAGCGCCAAGGCTGCGGCAGCCGATCGAGAGCCTCTCGGGCAGCCAGCCTCTCGGGCAGCCGATCTTAGCCAACCTGAAATTGTTGACGTCACCATCGGGTCAGCGGTCGCCAACGTGAGCTTGTGGACGCCGGTGGCGCTTCAGGAGTGTCCTCCTCAGTCAGCAGTCAGCAGCTAGTAGTAGCCAACCTGAATTATTGACATCGCGATCTCTTGTGGGCCGTTGGCGGTTCCGAGAGGTGTTCGTGCCAGAGAGAGGCAGCAACAAGACTGTCTTGTTATTGAAGTGCCGTTTGAGCCACGCACGAACCCTGTTGCTCGATGAGCGACGTGCCTAGCAGAAAACCGCTAGTTTGGGCGGCGAAAGCCGTAGAAAATGGAGAGACATCGCGAAACTTCTCCATCGACCCGTTCCAAAGCAGGCACACTCCCTGTTGGAGGGCTCATGGCTCGTTGGCTTTTAGGTTGGGCGTGTGGCGTTGTTCTTGCGGGCTGCAGTTCCCCCAAGTGCACGGAGGGTCGAGAGTTCGTCCGTGAGACGAGCCTCTGCGTGTGTCCGGAAGGCACCATGGAAGCGGCGGACATGTCGTGCGTATCCGTCGACGGAGGCGCGGACGCAGGAACGGACGCAGGGTTCGACGCCGCGGTGGACGGCTGCGTCGAGAGAACCTTCTATCGCGACAGCGACGGAGACGAGCGCGGCGATCCCACGATGTCGATGTCCGCGTGCGAAGCGCCGGACGGATTCGTGGAAGACGCGACCGACTGCAACGACGACTGCAACGTCTGCTGGACCGACAACGCCGAGGCCTGCGACGGAGAAGACAACGACTGCGACGGCTTTAGCGACGAGGGGTTGCTCGTGCCGGTGGGGGAGCCGGTGCCGGTGGCGACGACGAACGGGGACGATCGCGCGATGGGTGCCGCGCCGCTAGAAGACGGGCGTATTCTCGTGGCTTACACGAACCGCGCGGGGGACGCGCTCACTCGAATCTTCGATCCGAGCACCGGGATTGGGACCGATGTTGGGGACAGCTTTGCGACGCGTCAGTTCTTCTTCGTTCCGCCGCGCAGGGCTGTGGAGCCATCTGGCATCGTCTACCAGTCAGGAAGCAACCTAGTGGGTCAGCCGTTTTCTTCCGACGGTACTCCGGGAGAGGTCGTCGCTTTGGCGGGCCAACCTCGGCCGGATCTGCCGGTACC
>JBCDAA010000184.1:0-16988 GCA_039186435.1 Myxococcota bacterium
ACCCAGGAAAAGCGCAACGCGACCAGCGCGGCGATGGGGCAGATGGCCGACAAGAAGTCGGACGCCTTCGCGAAGCTTCGCGAGGAGATGCGCACCGTCAAAGAGACGCTCAAGGGTCTCGACGAGCGCGTGCGCGCGATCGAAGAAGAGCTCGACGACGTGATGCTGCACCTGCCGAATCTGCCGGCGGACTCGACCCCCGATGGGCTGAACGAAGAGTCCAACGTGGTCGTACGGACCTGGGGGGAAGCGCCGAGCTTTTCCTTCGAGCCGAAGGACCACGTCGAGGTTGGCACGTCGCTCGGGATACTGGACTTCGAACGCGCGACGAAGATCAGCGGGTCGCGCTTTGTGGTGCTCCGCGGGCTCGGGGCGCGTCTCGAGCGCGCGTTGATGCAGTTCATGCTCGATCTTCATGTCGATCAGCACGGCTACGAGGAGCTGTGGCCGCCGGCGATCGTCAACGACGCGTCGCTCCGCGGGACGAGCCAGCTACCGAAGTTCGCGAAGGATGTGTTTCGCCTCGCCAAGGATGAGGAGTGGGCCGAGGAGCATCAGCACAAGCACGACCTCTATCTCGTGCCGACGGCGGAGGTCCCGGTCAGCAACTTTCACGCGGACGAGATCCTCAGCGCCGACCAGCTTCCGGTTGCCTACTGCGCTTACACGCCCTGCTTTCGCAGCGAGGCGGGCAGCTACGGCCGTGACACGCGTGGGATGATTCGCCAGCATCAGTTCGACAAGGTTGAGCTCGTGCGTTTTGTGACGCCGGACCAGGCGCAGGCGCAGCATCAGGCGCTCACCGAGCACGCGGAAAAAGTGCTGCAGCTTCTCGGGCTTCACTACCGAGTGGTGGAGCTCTGCGCCGGTGATCTCGGCTTTGCCGCACGAAAGTGTTACGACATCGAAGTGTGGCTGCCTGCGCAGAAGGCCTACCGCGAGATCTCGAGCTGCTCGTGGTTTGGTGATTTTCAGGCGCGCCGCATGCGCTGCCGCTTTCGCGCGGGACCGAAAGAAAAGCCCCAGCTGGTTCACACCATCAACGGATCGGGGCTGGCGATCGGTCGTACCCTCGTGGCGATCTTGGAACAGAATCAACAAGAGGACGGGAGCGTGGTCGTCCCGGAAGCGCTACGGGCCTACCTCGGCGGCAAAGAGCGGATCCAGCGATGAGGTGCTGGCTTCTGTTCCTGCTCGCGGGCTGCACCTTCGACTGTGGCGATCCCCTTTCGCGGCCCTCGCGGGCTTCGTCGAGTTCGAGTTCGATGAGTTCGACGTCGCCGAGTGTGCCGAATCCGCCGCCGGTGGCGACTCCGCTCCGGGTCGATGAGGTCGATCGCGTTCCGCATACGGCCCGGGCGCGCGATCTCGCCCAGCGCTGTGACGAGGATGATGGTCGCGCGTGTTGGCTGTTGGCGAGTGCGTACGAACGCGGCACGGAAGGGCTCGAGTACGATGAAGCGTCCGCACGGCGCCTCTATCGTCGCGCGTGCCGCCGGGTAGGCGTGGGATGCACCGATGCGGCACGTCTACACGAAGACCAGCGCGTTCCGTATTTGGAGCGCGGCTGCGAAGCGGGCGATCAGCGCTCGTGTCAGGAGTGGGCGGACGCGGTTCCCGACTCGGACGAGGCGAAACGGCAGGGGTGCAACGCGGGCTGGCTCGAGGCCTGCACGGAGCCGTTGGAAGGCTGCAACGGAACGCTCGCAGACTGCATGGAGCGCATTGAGGATCTCGCGACGAGCCAGCCCGACGAGGCGAACCAGCTCGCTCGTCTAACCTGCAATAGCGAGCGGACCGCGGGCTGCGTTTTGCACGGCGGGATTCTCATGGATCGCGACCCCGCCGCAGCACAGATCGCCTACCAGTGGGCCTGCGGCAGCGGGCGCGTCGAGGGTTGCGAAAAGCTTCGGAACTTTGAGCTCTCCGATACGGAGCGCCTCAACGTCGAGCGGCGTATCGCAGCGCTCACTGCGGGGGCGGCGGCATCGGCGGCGGCGGACGAAGACTGACTCTGGACGCGCCGAGATAGGGCTGGATCACCGGGTCGCTCGCATAGGCGCGAAACTCATCCGGCGTTCCGGCGAGCTCGATCTTTCCCTCGTGCACGAGCGCGATGCGGTCGCTGATGCGAAAGGTGCTCCGCATGTTGTGGGTCACGATTACGGTCGTGATTCCCTGCTCGTCGCGTAGTTTGAGAAGCAGCCGATCGACACGTGTGACGTTGATGGGATCGAGGCCCTCGGTCGGCTCGTCGTAGAGAACCACCTCCGGGCGCACCGCGATCGCCCGCGCGAGCGCAACGCGTTTCTTCATTCCGCCGCTGAGATCCTTAGGCGACATCTGCTCAATCCCGGGAAGGCTCACGGAAGCGAGTGACTCCGCGACGCGCTCCGCGATCTCCGGTTCGGGCAAGAGTCGCTGTTCGCGCAGACCGTAGGCCACGTTGTCGAAGACGTTCATCGAATCGAAGAGCGCATACTCCTGAAACATCATCCCAACGCGGCGCCGTACGGGAGCCCACTCGTGCTCCTTTCGGTCCGTCACGTTCTCGCCATCAAAGACGATTGTGCCGGCGTCCGCCTGCAGCAATCCGATCAACATCTTGATCAGCACGCTCTTTCCCGAGCCGGACTTCCCGATAATCGTCAGGACCTCGCCCTGATGGAGGTCGAAGTCGATGCTTTCGAGCACGCGATTGTCACCAAACGCCTTGGCGAGGCCGCGAACTTCGTAGAGCGCCACGCCTCAGCATATCTCACGCCACTCTAATGCAGCGCGTCATTTTTTCGCTACGCAAACCGGTGTTCCTCTGCGCTAGGCTCGCGACGTGAAGGAGCTCCGACGCATCGGCGCCATCGGGGACGTGCACTGCGAAGACGTGGTTCTCGCGCGTGCGATCGAGACGCTGCGCGATGCGGGATCGGAACGAATCGTATGCGTCGGCGATATCGTCGATGGTCTCGGCGACGCTAACCGCACCTGTGAACTCCTTCGCGAGCATCAGATTCAGTGCGTCGCCGGCAACCACGAGCGCTGGTTTCTCACCGACAAGAATCGTTCGATCACGGGCGTCACCCCCAAGGACGCTCTGGCCCAAGAACATCAGCGTTGGCTTGCGAGCCTTCCGCAAACGGCGCGCCTTGCGACGCCTCTTGGCAACCTACTGGTGTGTCATGGCGTTGGCGAAGACGACATGGCCTTCCTTCAGCCGGAGACCAGGGGCTACGCGCTCCAGGCCATCGACGTGCTTCGAGAGCTGATGCTCGATCCCGAGGTTGACTTTATGCTTGGTGGCCACACGCATCAGCGCATGGTGCGACGCTTTCAGGGCATCACGGTGGTCAACGCGGGCACGATCCACCGGAACTTTGAGGTCGGCGTCATCCTCCTCGACTTTGAAGAGGAACGCGTCCGCTGCTTCGATTGGCATGACGACCGCTTTCAGGAGGGCGAGAGCATCTCGCTACCCCGGCCCGCGCCGCTTTCATGAGCTGGGCGCCGAAGCCCATCCGGCGCGCGCTCCTTCGCTGGTACGACGTTCACGCGCGTTCACTTCCGTGGCGGGAGACCCGCGACCCCTACGCGATTTGGGTGTCGGAGATCATGTGTCAGCAGACGCGCGTCGCGACGGTGGTGCCCTACTACCAGAAGTTCCTCGCGCGCTTTCCGACCCCGGCGGCGCTCGCGGGGGCGACGGAAGACGAAGTGCTCGCGATGTGGAGCGGCCTTGGCTACTACCGGCGCGCGCGGCTTCTTCATCGCGGCATGAAAGAGGTTGTCGACAAACACGGCGGTGAGGTGCCGGCGTCGTACGAAGACCGCCTCGCGCTTCCGGGGATCGGTCGCTACACCGCGGGCGCGATCGGAAGCATCGCCTTTGCCGCCGAAGAGCCGGTAGTGGACGGCAACGTCTCGCGGGTGCTTTCGAGGATTCGCCGAATCGAAACGCCCCTCGGTCGCAGCGACACGGAAAAGGCGCTCTGGGCAGCGGCGGGGGAGCTCGTCGTCGGGCCTCGTCCGGGGGATCTCAACCAGTCGATCATGGAGCTCGGGGCACTCGTGTGTACGCCGCGAAGTCCGTCCTGCGGCGATTGCCCGGTCCGTACCCACTGCGCGGGGCGCGACATTGCGGCGACGCTTCCGGTGCCACGAAAGAAAACGAAAGTTCGCAAGGTGGCGATGGTGGCGGTGGTGCCGACGCGCTCGCGTCCCGATCGTGTGTGGCTTACGCGCGGCGCCAAGGCGCTCTTTGGCGGACTTTGGTCGGTGCCGATGGTCGAAGGAAACAACGTGAAGAGCGCCCGGGATGCGCTCGCGCAGCAGGAGATTCGCGGACGCCTTCGCACGGAGTCCTGCGGTGAACTCACCCACGTGCTGAGCCACCGAGAGCTCCACGTGCGCGTTTTTCGGGCGACCTCGACCCTCGCGACCCCGCGAGCCGACCTTGCGCTCGTCGAGCGTGGCGAGCTCACGAAAGATCGCGGCGTTTCAAAGCTCACCCTGCGCATTCTTGATTTGGCGTTTGGATAAGGAAGCGTCTACGCTCCGAGCGGTCTCGGCAGTGGATCAAGCGCAAAGCGAAGGGCAGAAACCCGCAGGCGAGCCGGTGCTGGTGTATCGAAACGTCGGCAAGCGTTTCGGTGACACACGAGCGCTCAGCGACGTCAGCCTTGAGGTTCGTCGCGGTGAGGTCTTCGGCATGCTTGGCCCGAACGGCGCCGGCAAGACGACCTTGATTCGCATCGGGCTCGACATCCTTCGCCCGGATGAGGGCGACGTCACTCTTTTTGGGCAGCCGCTTCATCGCGACACCCTCGACCGCGTTTCGTACCTTCCGGAGGAGCGCGGGCTCTACAAGAAGACGAAGGTCATCGACGCGCTCGTGTACTTTGGTCGCCTCAAGGGGCTCACCCGCAAGAACGCGAAATCCGCCGCCGAGATGTGGCTTGAAAAAGTCGGCATGGAGCACGTGGCGCGAAAGAACGTAGAGACCCTGAGCAAGGGGATGAGCCAAAAGGTGCAGATCGCGGGCGCGCTTCTTTCCGATCCGGAGCTCTGTGTTCTCGATGAGCCCTTCAGCGGTCTCGATCCCATCAACGTGGATCTGGTGAAGCGATTGATCCTCGAACGCCGAACGACGGGGCGCGCGACCATTCTCTCGACGCATATGATGAGTCAGGTGGAAGCTCTCTGCGATCGCGTTGCGTTGATTCATCAAGGACGCCGCGTGATCTACGGAAAGCTGAGTGAAGTGCGTCGCGATCATTCGCATCCGATGGTGCGTGTGCGTTTCGTCGGCGACCTTCCGGAACTTCCCTCGGTGGTGCGGACGACCGAAACCGCCGAAGGTCTCGAGCTGCGACTCGAGGACGGCGCCGATCCCGGGCAGGTGCTCGAGGCGCTCGTGGCAGCGGGGGTGCGCGTCACGCATTTTGAGGAAGTCCTCGCGACGATGGAGCAGATCTTTCTCACTACCGTGCGCGACGAGCTGGAGGAAGCGAGTTGATTCGGGGCCGCAAGGTCGCCGCAGTGGCGCGTTTCGAGTTCTTCAACGTCGCGGGACGCTTGAGCTACCTGCTCGTTACCTTCGGGCTGCCGGTTCTCTTTTCGACCCTTTCGGGAGGTCTGCTCGCGTTTCAGGGCGCCTTTCTCGCTTCGCGCGTCGAGCGCGCGGTGGTCTACGGCCTGGTCGATCACCACGGCGTGCTCAGTGAAGAAGTGATCTGGAAGCCGTATTCCGAGGTGCCCGAGCGAGCCCAGCGAGACCTTCGCTCCCTCGAGCTTCCGATCGAAGAGCGCTACCGTTTTCTCTTTCTCGATTCGGTGCTCTTCGCGCAATACCAAGACGAGGAGGAGGCGCTCGCGCAGCTCGACGAGGGTCATCTCGGTGCGGTCTACGTGCTCGGCGAGGACTACATGGACACCGGCGAGGTCCACGTCTTCGAAGCGGCGAAGGGTCCGGTGATCAGCGTGCGCGGCGCAACCGTGGAGCCAACCCTAAGTCGGTTGCTGCGCGACCGGATGCTTCGCGGGCGCGTCGACGAAACGCGTCTTCAGCGCGTGCTCTCGCCTCTCGAACTCGAGCGCTCGGTGGCGACGGACGAAGGCCTCGTGCCCGCGGAAGATCGCGTGGTCGAGCTCCTGATGCGCGCCGGCGTGCCCTTCTTGCTCGGCGTGCTCCTTCTAACGGCCCTCCTCAGTTCGTCGGGCTATCTCGTGCAGACCGTCGCCCTCGACAAAGAGAGCAAGGTGGTGGAGGTGCTGCTCAGCTCCGCCAACCCGGACGAACTCTTAACCGGCAAGCTGCTCGGCCTTGGGGCCGCCGGCTTACTCCAGTTTTTGATATGGGCGGCGATGGTCGTGGGCGGCGGCTTAGCCATCGCGACGCTGGTTGCTTCGATGGACATCCCGATTCCGTGGGAAGCGCTCGCCGCCTCGCCGATCTTCTTTGTGATGGGCTACCTCTTCATCGGCAGCTTGATGCTTGCGACTGGCTCCCTCGGCAGCAGCGTTCCAGAGAGCCAAAAGCTCACCCTTGGCTGGGCGCTTCTTGCGGTGCTTCCGCTGCTCACGATGATCGTCCTCCTCGAGGAGCCGCACGGTCCGATCGGGCGCCTGCTCACCTGGATCCCCTTTAGCGCGCCGCTCACGGTGGTGGTTCGCATGTCGATCGAACCCGAAGGCATCGCCTTCTGGGAGATCCTCGGCGCCTTCGGCGTGCTCCTCGCGTCGACCTGGCTCTCGATTCGCTTCGGCGCGCGTCTCTTTCGCGTTGGGCTGCTCCTCAGCGGCACGCGGCCGCGTTTTCGCGAGATCTTGAAGCAGGCACGACTGCTCGAATAGCGCTCGTTTTGGGGCAGGTTGGAACACCGCCCGGCGGGAATGCCTGCGCTTTTGGGTGGGCGCGCTCCTTGCTCAAAGGGCGAGCATGCGTTTCCTACTCGCCTTTCTTCTCTTCAGCTGCGCTCGCTCGCACGGTCTCGATGGCTCCGACCTGCCGGATGCCGGAGCTCCCGACGCAGACGAAGGACTCAGCTGCGGCCCTGAGGAACTCATCGGCTGCAGCTTCGTCGAACGGCGATGGTTTTGGGATGGGGCGGATTGCTACGCCGCCGACGAGTGCGTAGGGCGCGGCGCTGACACCCGCGCGGCCTGCCTTCACGCCCATCGACATTGCGACCGCGACATCGACCCTTGCGCGCCCATGGACGCGGCCGACCAGGCGCCTTGTGCGGTTGAGTTTTCCCAAGCCGCGTGGGATGGCGAGCGCTGCGTCGAGGTGAGTCACTGCAGCTGCGAAGGCGTGGACTGCGATGACGCCTTTGTGAGCATGGCGGAATGCGCGCGGGCGTACGAGGCATGCGGCGCGGAGGTTTGCGAAGACGGCGACGTGCTGCGGCCGGAAGGAGTGTGTCTCTACAACAACCTCCTTCATTCGGATCGCCCTTCGGAGCTTCATTTTGTGCACGCCTGCGGAGAAGGCGAGTGCGACGTGGAGATCGATCGAGGGCGAATCGAAATCACGATCTGCGGGCGCGAGTCGGGCGCCTGCGCCGTGCCAGGCCGCTCGATCGCGTGCTCGATCCCTCCGGTTCGCGAAGGGATCTGGACCGTGTCGGTGAATGGTGAAGAGTTCGAGATGCGCTCGGAAGGGCCGCGCATCGCGTTCCCTGACCCCGGCTGCTTCTGCAATCCGGTCGGGGAGGTTCCGCCGCGCGGCCAGGACCTCGATTCGTTTCTCGCGGATCGGTCGCTCGACGCATTGCGAAGCGATTCGGCCTCGATTCAGCGTTGCCAAGAGCCGTTCGAGTAGGCTTTTTCACGATTCTTCACGAAACTCATCGTGCCCCAGGGTCCGGATGGCCCCACAGTGGCTCTGGTGGGAACGCCGAGAACGCGGGGAATGCGGCCTTCGGGCCGGGCGTTTCAGCCCTTGTTTCCACCGCGTCCCCAGCGATTGAGGAAGGTACTTCGACTGAAGAAGGCGCTGCTCGCCGCGTCGGTCCTGCTGATTGCCTGTGGTGAAGCGGAGCCCGAACCCGAGCCGCCCGCGCGCCTTGTGCGCACGGAAACGGTCGTTCGCGACGAAGCCGTGGATGCGCTGGTGCTTCTCGGTGACGTCGAAGGAGACGTGGATGTTCGCGTCTTTCCGGAGCTGCCGGAACGGATTCGTGCGGTTCACGTCGTCGAGGGCGCGAACGTTTCAGCCGGCGATCCTCTTGTGACGCTCGAGGCGAGTCTTCCGAGTAGCGATCTCGCCCAAGCGTCGGCGGCGCTCGCGGCCGCCGAAGCCACCCGCGATCAGGTGCAGGCGGACCTCGCGCGGGTTCGTCCCCTGGTTGCGCGGCAAGCCCTTCCGCGTTCCCAGCTCGAGTCCCTCGAAGCGAGCGTGCGGGCAAGTGAGGCGCAGGTCGCGCAGCTTCGGGCCGGTCGTCGCGCGGCGGGACTTCGTCGCAACCGCACCGTGATCCGCGCCCCCGTCGACGGTGTCGTCGCGCAGCTCGCCGTCTCGGCCGGCGACATGGTCGCGCCGAGTGTGCCAGTCGCCCGCGTGGTGCAGATGGACCACGTGAGCGTCGCGCTTCAGGTCGTCGAGCAAGACTACGTGAAGCTTCGCGAAGGGATGGAGGTCGACGTGCTGCCCTCCGCTCTCGAAGGGGTGCAGCGCCGCGGCCGCATTCACCGCATCTCGCCCGTGATCGATCGTCTGAGTCGCACGGGGGAAGTCGAGGTGCGCATCGAGAACACCGATCACGTCCTTCGTCCTGGCATGGTCGCGGAGGTGCGCATCGAGCTCGAACGGCGGGGCGATGTCGTGCTCGTTCCCTCTCGCGCCGTCTTGATGACGACGCGCACCGACACGGAAAATGTCGCGCACGTCTACCTTCGCGAGGGCTCCGAAGCGCTCCGGCGCGAGATCCGTATCGGTCGACGTTATCCCACCGCCGGGGAATCGCGCCTGGAAGTTGTCGGGGGACTTGAAGGTGGCGAAGAGGTCATCGTCGAGGGCCAGCACATGCTGCGCGACGGAGTCACGGTTCGCGTCGATGGCGCCGTGGAGGACGCTGAGCCGCAGCTCGCTGGGAGCGAATGAAGGATCACCACCGAGGGCTTAGCGCCATCAGCGTTCGTCGCGGCGTGACGACCGCCATGGTGGTGCTCGGCCTCGTCGGCTTTGGCGCGTTCGCCCTTCTTGGGCTGCCGCTCAACCGGCTTCCGGAGGTCGAGCTTCCGGTCATCGCTGTCGTCACGACCTATCAGGGCGCCAGCCCCGAAGACATGGAAACGCTCGTGACGGAGCCGATCGAACGTTCCGTGGGTTCGGTGGGCAACGTCGAAACCGTGCGCAGCCAGTCGCGGCAGGGCGCCTCGATCGTGTTGATCAGTTTTACCTGGGGCACGGACATGAGCGCCGCCGAAGTGGAGGTGCGCAAGAACCTCGAGATCTTCGCCGGGGAGTTTCTACCGGACGATGCGACGCGGCCGCTGACCTTTGCCTTCGATCCTTCGCTCGCGCCGGTGATGTTCATGTCGGTGGAGGGTCCGTTCGATGGCCACACCCTTCGGCGCGTCGCGGAGGAGCGCGTGCAGCCGTACCTCGGACGCGTGGAAGGCGTCGCCGCCGCTGAGGTGATCGGTGGCCTCGATCGACAGATCCAGGTCGAGCTCAAGGCGCGGGAGCTTCAGGCCCTCGGCATCGCACCGGCGCAGGTCGTCGATGCGATTCGCGCGGCCAACGTCGTGGTCCCGAGCGGCAACCTCGACGACGGAACGCAGTCGATGAGCCTTCAGCCGACCGGGCTCGTTCGCTCCCTGAAAGAGATCGAGGACGTCGTCGTGGCGGTTCGAGGCACGCGACAGGTGCTCGTTCGCGACGTGGCGACGGTGATCGATGGCTACGAAGAAGAAACGCACGTCGTCACCGCGGACGGCCAGCGCGCGGTGTTCTTGGCGGTTCGAAAACAGTCGGACGCCAACACCGTGCAGACCTCCCGGGCCGTGCGCGACGCCATCGGCTCCATCGACGATCGGCTTCCGGAAGGGATCACGCTGACGCCGCTCTTCGACGAGGCGGGGCCGATCATGCGCGCGATTCAAAACCTCGGTTTCACGGCGCTCCAGGCGTTCCTGCTCACGGGCCTTGTGCTCCTCGTCTTTCTTCGAAGCTGGCGCACCAGTCTCATCAGTATCATCGCGGTGCCCACGAGCGTACTGGTCGCCTTCAGCGTTCTCGCGGCCCTCGACGTCACCCTAAACCTCATCAGCATGGCCGGGCTGGCGCTGGCGGTGGGCATGCTCGTCGACAACGCGATCGTCGTCCTGGAAGCGGCGTTTCAGGAGCTCGAACGGGGGGAGACTCCCACGGAAGCGGCCCTTCGAGGCGCGCGGGAGATGGCGATGCCCCTCTTCGCGTCGACGCTGACGACCGTCGTGGTCTTCCTGCCGATCCTTCTCGTGGAAGGCATCGCCGGCGAACTCTTTCGTGATCTGGTGCTGTCGATCACGGTGACGCTGCTCTGCTCCCTCGGTATCGCGCTCACCCTTGTGCCGCTCCTCATCAGCCGCGGTCTCAAATCGCAGCGACCAAAGCAGGGCCTGTCTCGGATTCCCACGGCTTACGAAGGCGCGCTCCGCTGGGCGCTCGCGCGGCGAAAACGGGTCCTCGGCGGCGCGGCGCTTCTCTTTGTGGGTTCCCTCGCGATCGCGCCTCTTCTCGGGCAGGATTTCATGCCGAAGGCGGACGTCTCGGAGATCCGCTTGGAGATCGCCGCGGCGCCCGGAACGAGCATCGACCGCATGCGCGAACTCGTTAGCGAGGTCGAAGGCGTGATCGCGGACGAGGTGCCGGAGGCCGATGTGGTCACCGCGGACTACGGTGCATCGGAAGGGTTTGCGGCGCTCTTCGGCGCGACGGCAAACCGCGGCACGATTCGCATCAAACTACCGCCCCTCGAGGAGCGCGATCGCAAACAGCAGGAGATCGAAACCGTCCTCGCCGAAGCGTTTCGTGACGTCGCGGGTCTCGATGTGCGCGTGCAGGCGTTCAGCATGAACGGCGACGGTGGCGATATCGCTCTTCAGATCTTTTCGGATGATCTCGAGGAGCTTCGCGAGCAGGGTGAGCGTCTTCGCGACGAGCTCGGCGCTCTCGAAGGCGTCCAGGAGTCTCGCTTTTCGATGGTGCAGGGTGCGCCGCAGCTGCAGCTTTCGTACGACCGGCAGCGAATGCGCCTCCTCGGGATCGCGCCTGCGCAGGTCGCGAGCGCGGTGGCGATCTTCTACCAGGGGGAAACGGCGACCTTCTTCCGGGAAAACGGAGACGAACACCAGGTTCGCGTTCGCATGCCGCGTGCGCCCCGCGGTCGCCTCGACACGCTTCGCTACCTCCCGATCCCGCTTCCGGACGCCATCGGCGAAGAGGCGACCGGTGCCGGGTTTGTGCAGCGCTCTCGCTTCATCCCGCTTTCGGCGGTCGCTGAGGTGGAGGATCGCCTCGGGCCTGTCGACATCGATCGGCGCGATCGCGAGCGCTACGCGACCGTCGACCTCACCGTGGAGGACGGCGAGGATCTCGGATCGGTCGTTTCTCGCGTCGAGACGCACCTCGCGACGATCGGGTTGCCGGAGGGCGTCCGCACGGAGATGCGCGGTACCGCGGAAGACCTGCGCGACGCGTTCTTCAAACTTGCGATGGCCTTTCTCGCCGCGATCGCTCTCGTGTACATGGTGATGGCGTCGCAGTTCGAGTCGCTCCTCGAGCCTTTCGTCATCATGTTCACCGTACCCTTGGCGAGCGCTGGAATCATGCTCGCACTCCTCGTCACCGGAACGACGCTCCAGGTCACCGCGCTCGTGGGGGTGATCCTCCTCGGGGGGATCGTCGTGAACAACGGCATCGTGCTGATCGATGTTTTGAAGCGTCGCCGCGCCGAAGGAATGCCTCTGGTCGAAGCCGCCCTCGAAGCAGGGCGAACCCGTGTGCGACCGATCCTCATGACCGCCCTGACCACGATTCTCGGCATGGTGCCGCTCTCCCTTGGCTTTGGCGATGGCGCCGAAACCTGGGCTCCGATGGCCCGCTCAGTGATCGGCGGAATGATCGCGAGCACGTTTCTCACGCTCTTTGTGATCCCGGCGCTCTACGTCTCGCTTCGAACCTGGCTCGAGCGATCCGCTAAGGAAGGACCGGCGCATCCGGGCCCGCCGCAAACCAGCAGTTGACCTCGGCGGTATCCCACGGACGGTCGTAAATCGTCGTCCGGAGAACCTGACCCTCGAACTGCCGATCGCTCGTTGGAAAGTCGATTTCGTTCCCCATGCCGAGTTGATGCTCGCCGGTCATCCAGTTGAGGCGACCCTCGATGCACGGAAAGCGGTCCGCCATGGGGGAACCGTTGAGGTAGGCGCGCGGCCTCCCTTCGGCTTCGTCGAATACCAGCACGAGTTGGTAGACCTCCATCAGGTCGTCGATGCCGCTCACGAAAAGGGTCGAACGCGGGCGCACCGGAACACCGGCATCAAACTCCGGCATCGGCCCTGCATCCAGGCAACGCGTTCCGTTGAAATCGGTGCGGTTGGTCCGCAGGCGACCGACGAAGTCCATCTCGTCTTGCCCCACCGTAAAGAGTCGGTCGGCAGAGGACCTCGAGAGCGTGATGATACGTTCCGGACCGATCGAGTCCTCGATCACAAAATCGACCGGCCGAATCCAGGCCTCCACCGTCATCGACCCGGAGCCTGCGAGTGCTTCGACGAGCTGGTCGCTCGCGGCAAGGCTCGCGGTGAGTCGGCCGGTCACAAAGGTGACGCGACCACCTTCCACGAGGACGCCGGATCCGTCCCCGGTGAGAGGAACGTTCGGGGCGGCAGGGGCCTGATCCCGGACCATGGTGGGGGAGTCACCGTCGTCGAATTCGTAGAGGACAAGAGGCTGGGACGCGACGTCTCCAGGACCACAAGCGGGCCCGCCCGCGTCCGTTCCCGTGTCTACGGCGACGTCCGTACCCGCGTCTCTTGCGGCGTCGACCCCGATGTCTCCTGCGTCGCGGGCAGCGTCACGTGCGGCGTCGGCTCGACCGCCGGCGTCTTGGGGGATCGCGATGCAGAAGCCGCGGACGCACTGCTCATCCGCCGCACAGTCGGTGGCCAAATCGCACTCGCGAGCGGGCGTGGAATCGCCACACTGAAGCAAGGGAAGAGCCAGGAGCGCGAGGGACCAGCGCACAAAAAAAGATTACCACACTCGCGTCTCACGGCCTCGCCAAGCGCAAACGTGCTACAGGCCTGCGATGGAGATCGCCAAGGACAAGGTCGTAACCATTGCGTACGTGCTCCGGGACGCGTCGGGCAAAGAGCTCGACAAGTCGGATCCGGAATCGCCGATGCGCTACCTTCATGGCCACCGGAACATCGTTCCGGGACTCGAGAGGCAGCTCGAAGGCAAGACCCAAGGCGACGAAATCGATGCGGTCGTCCCTCCGGGAGAGGGCTACGGCGAAAAGCAGAAAGTAAAGAGCCTCCGCGTTCCTCGTTCTCAGCTTCCCGCGGATGCGCCGGTCCACAAGGGCGCGCAGCTGGTCATGCAGTCGAAGGGGCAGCACTTCCCGGTGTGGGTCGAAAAGGTGCAGGGGCCCACGGTCGTTCTCACCCCGCAGCATCCCCTCGCGGGTGTGGAGCTCCACTTTCATGTGGAGGTGTTGGACATTCGGGACGCGTCGGAAGAGGAGATCACCCACGGCCACGTGCACGGGCCGGGCGGACACGAAGAGGAGTAGGTTTTTCGAAGGACCCCGTGCGCAGAACAGGATGCGAGGCGCGTTCACTTTACACTTCGTGCGCGCTTCGAGGTTTCCTTCGGCCGAGTGTGCGCTCTCACGCCGGAAGACGACGTTTCCCCTCATTAATGGGTCATGTCACACCGTGCCTTCTTCCTTGCGGTTCTCTTCGCGTGTGGTGGCGGTGGGAACAACACCGAAGCGCCCGCTGGAGAACGGCGACCGCGGTCGGAGCCCGTGGAGTGGGTCGGTCTAACGACGCGCATTCCGATCGACAACATCGAGGCGGCCCGCGACTTCCTCGAACCACTTTTCGGCGAGCGCGCACGTTCCGGTGACACGATGAACAACGTCGAGGTGCAGCCCGGCGTTTTTCTCTCAACCTTTCCGGATTCGCGAACGCCTGAGCAGGCCGTGATTCAGATGGAGATGGCGACGATCGGAACCGACGAGCGTCGCGTGATTCTCGAAGTGCCGGCGTCGTTTAACTACGGGCGCATTTTCATCGACACCGCGCTCGTCGCACTGACGCGTGCCGCTGCCGTGGAGGCCCGCGAAGAAGGTTCGATGGAGCCGTTCTTCCTCGAGTACCGCACCCAAAGCGTCAACGGCGGGTCGCTCAGTTTGATCGTGCGCTTTGAGGATCGCGAGAGCGTGATCGAGCTGCGCACCAACGCGCCGCAGACCTCGCTTCAGCCCGGCTTTGTCAACACGCCGGCGTTTACGGGCGACCCGATCGAGGTTCTCGCCGGCACGGTTTGGTTCGAGCTCACCAAGGACGAGTTCGACTTCTTTTCGAAGCGTGCGTACGGCGTGACCGCCGGAGCGGCGCAGAACTTCGAGGACTTCACGCTACTTCCGCACGACTGGCTGCGGCTGACGGTGACGCCCGACCTCGAAACGCAGATCATCGACGTGGCGTTTGAGGTGGTTGCCCTCGACGGCTCGCGGCTTCCGCTTGCGCGCTCTCCGGCGTCGCTCGTGGCGGGTGACCAGTTCCGCGAAAATGTTTTTCGCATGGTCACCAACATGAACGCGCAGGAAGCGGCGGAGCCGGGTTCCTCGACGCCGTGGGAGGTTCCCTTCTACTACGACGATCCCGAAGGTGGCGGTGTGGTGCGCGTCATCGCGCAGGGCGACGCGGGCATCTTTCGGATCGCCTACGCGGTGGAGTCGCCGATCAACCGGCTTCAGGACACGACCTTCGTGCCCTATCAGGGCGTGATCGAGATTCCCGACGTGCTGACGCCGCCGGAGACAACCTGCGCCGACATCGGATCCACCGAAGCGCTGCGCGGCAGGTTTCGGGTGCGCTTCGATGCGTCGCCGACCGTTCGCGAGAGCGACGTGCTGAGCGATCCGCTTCGGGGCAACGTTTGGGGCAGCGTGTTTCGCGCGGAAGACGTCACCCTCGCGGGTCCGAAGGAGGGCGCGGTGGCGGTGGCGAGCTTCGCCTTTGAGGATGTCGACGCGACCGTTCCGGGTGAGGGCATGGAGTTCCTCATCGAGGAGGAACTTCCGGTCGGCGAGTATCAGCTGCTCGGGTTCATGGACATCGACGGCAACGGCGCCGAGACCCAGGATCCCGACGAAGGCGATCCGGTCACGCTTCCGATCGGCGGCTTTGAGCTGGAATGTGCGGAGCAGCCGATCGTTGTCGAGTTCGCGCTGCTTCTTCCGCCCGGCCGGTGAGGCTCACGACGGTCAGCGCGTTTCTTCTTGTCGCGTGCGGCTCCGGCACGCCTGCGCCGGAGTTTTCGTCGTCCTCGAGCACGATTCTTCTCGATGGGGATCGGCTGTGGGTGACTTCGCCGGACGACGACGCGCTGGTCGCGATTGATCCGGAAAGCCTCGAAGAGATCGAACGGATCGATCTCGCGGGCGCCCCGACGCAGCTCGCAAGGGTCGGTGATGCGCTCGTCGTGACCCTTGAGCTCGCCGGCGAGATCGCCTGGATCGAGAGCGACGTGCGGCGCGTTTCGATTCCATGCGGAGGAAGCCGGGCGGTGGTTGCGCTCCCTTCGGGAAGTGCGCTCGTGAGCTGCCCCTCGGACGACCGTCTGGTCGAGGTGAACGCGTCGGGGGTTGTCGGGGTGACGCCGATGAATGGGCGTCCCACCGCCCTCGCCGTGTCGGGGGATGAGCTCTACGTGACCGCGTCGCTTCGCGGTGTGGTTCGCAGCGGCGCGATCGAAGAGGTTCTCGACGGCGGTGGCGATGAGCTTCGGGTGGAGGACGAACCTGGGTTCGCAGCGAGTCAGCTCGACGTGCTCGGCGCCTCTCCCGAGGGCGATGTGGTCGCGGCGTACCAGCGGGTGGATCACGACAGCGATCGCGACCGCCCTGCAGACCGCGGCGGCTATGGCTCGGTCGTTGACGGGGAGCCACGCATCGAGCCGCGGATCCTCGCCCCCTGCGGCGGTCGCTACGCGCGCTTTGACGGAGGTGCCGAGGTCTTCAGCGGACCGAGTGCGATCGCGATGGCGCGCGATCGGCTCTGGGTGGTGAATCAGTACACCGACGACGTGGCGCTAGTTCGCTGCTCGTCTTCGTCGGGGCTCTCGGGTCCAACGTCGCGACGCGCGGAGGTGCTGGCGACCTTTCGCCTGGGCCGAGGTCCACGCGGAATCGCGCTCTCGGAGGACGGGTCGACAGCGTGGGTGGATGTGGGTTTCGACCACGCGGTTGCGCGCCTCGACGCGGAAGGTCGCGGGGTGGTGGATCCGATCGCGCGACGTCGCTCCCTCGGAGACACGCGCCTTTCGGCGATCGCGCTTCGCGGCCGAAATCTTTTTCACGACGCCGACGATATTCACCTCACGCCGAGCGGCATCGTGACCTGCGCGACCTGCCATCCCGGGGGCGGGGAGGATGGCCTTTCGTGGTTTCTCCACACGCCTGGGGTGGCTCGAAAACTCAGGCGAACGCCGCCGGCCTGGGGCGCTCGCGCGAGCTTTCTTCCCTTTCATTGGGACGGGGAGTTTGACGACGCGGCCGTCCTCAGCGGGACGACCATTCGCGAGCTGATGGAGGGGGACGGGCTTCTCATCGAGCTCGATGCGATCGCGGCCTACATGGCCGAGGTTGCGCCGCCAATGCCGCGCCTCCCGGACGATGCGGCGCAGGCGGAGCGAGGTGCGCAGGTATTTCAGGACGCCGGCTGCGCGGACTGTCACGCAGGCGGGGGGAGCGACGGGCTCGCGCATCGCG
>JBCDAA010000185.1:0-16906 GCA_039186435.1 Myxococcota bacterium
CCCGACGACGAGCTCGATGCGGAGGTCGCAAAACTCGCGGGTGCCCTCGCCGAGCGATCGCCGACGGCGATGCGGATGGGACTGCTCGCCTACCACACGCAAGCCGATCAACGCCTGGAGGAGTCGCTGCCCTTTCTGCGCGGCCAGCTCTTTTCCCTTCTCGGTACGAAGGACGCGCAAGAAGGACTCAAGGCGTTCTTCGAAAAGCGCGCGCCGCAATGGTCCGGCGAGTAGCTCGCAGCTTCCCTACATATCGATGTAGCGCATCGGACCCGGGGCCCCCGCGCTCTCCCCATGTTTCTGCAGGAACGAAAGCGGAGGATCGAGATAGCTGAAGTCAGGAGGCATCGACTCCGCCGCGTCGATGAACCCGCCTTCTCCGGGCTTCGTTTCGTCGCGCGGAACCACTCGAAAGATCTCCCGGGTTCGTTCCGATATCCGGCCCGCGTGGCGCAGCTCGTGAAGGACAAGCATGTCCGTGAGCGCCCTGCCCATCGACTTCGCTGAGTATGTCGACGTCGCCTGGTGGTTGTCCATACTCACGGTCGTGACTTCGGTGGAGACCGAGCCGCGGTTCCCGTCGAGTTTCTGTTCGCTCAACCAGGCTGCCACGGCGTCTTGCAGGTTTTCGGTGGGGACACCCGCAAACAGAAACGCGAGCAACGGCGCGCCTCGATTGATGAAGGCATGTTCGTGGGGCGGCGGGAGGGCCGCGGAGACGTTCGTTCGGAGCCACGGTGCGATCCGGGTCAGCATCGCAGGATCGACAGCGCGAAGTTCGCGCATTCGCTCGTACTGATCTCGGCCGGAGATCACCGCCAGGGACTTGAGTTTGCACCATGTCCGCCCGCCCTCGTCCCACGCGACTTGCGCGAACTTTCCCTCGACCGCGGTGACTTCGCCGCGGACGATGTCGTCACGATTCGCGGGCTTCTTCGCCCAAACGCGTTTGCCGATGGCGGGTTTGATCTTCTTTGGTTTTGTTGACGGGTAGAGCAACGCGCGCGCAGCTCGGCGGCGTTCCTTGGAGAGCGCAAGGTGAGGAAACCCGCATTCGATCCATTCGGACAAGAATGCCATCACGTCCGGCACGGGCTCCAAGCTTTCGAGTTCGTCAACGTTTCGAAGCGGTTTGGGTGAAACGTACCAACCGCCTGTCGCCCCCTTCGGCTCGACGTACACCAGGCCGCTCACCCCGTAGGTCGTCATTGGACTCAGCGCGCGCCCGCCTTCGAGCGACTGCCATCGAATGCCCACAAAGGTGTGCGGCCAAAGAAAATGACCTCCGAGATGACCGCACCCGTCGTCGAATTCTGCTCCGACGAAACTCCACCAGATGTGGATCCGCTTCAACCCTTCCTCTGCCAACGGCCGCAGCGCCTCGGGCAGGTCTGGGTACGATCGCGGGTTGGGGCGCTTGAGCTCACGAAAGTCCACAAAGCAGTCGCTGCGTGCACTGAGCATCTTGCGCATGGATTTCAGCTTTTCGAACAAGGTTGGCACGAACCCCACTCCCTCGCGTCTGGGTCACGGCTGCAACCCAAGAGTGCGGGTGTACCACGCGGGCGCCTTCCAGCGATCTTCGGGAACGCGATCAGCTCCAGGCGACAAATCCATAGAGGTCGAGAAGCGTCAGCACACAGAGCATCCCCCGCGGGCCGAGCCCCTGTCGGCGAATGAGCTCTTCGAGAGGCTCTTCGCCCTTGCACGCGAACTTTAGAAAGCGAACCTCCTGGCGGCGAAACCCCCGCCGAAGGAGCAGTCGCTCGTCATCCAGCGTGCTTCGCGGACGCTGGGTTCGTTTCTCGCCAAACGCCTCGAGAAACGCGTCGTCCTCAAAGGTCCACACCAGCTTACGCACCGCGTCGGTGACCACCGCGTGGACCGATTCGCTCCGCGGTCGAGAGGTCCCAAGCTCCTCGGAAGACACCCGAAAACGACCCGAAACATACTTGAGGCTTTCGACCAGGCTGCGCCGTTCTCGAAGCTGCCAGCGGGGCTGCCCGTCCTCGTAGGCGGCGGAGATCATCTCGCCACCGTCAAAGTCGATCTCGAGGCGGCCCGTCAGGCGAGCCCGCGCGCAGGCGAAGAGAAGCTGCGGAACGGAACTCGGCTCGTCGAGACGTCGAAGACTGACCGCGAGAAGATCTGCGGGCGTCTGGGGGTTGGTGAACTCGCCCATCTCGGGGAGCGTCAGAAGCGGCGCCGGTGGAACCGTCGCTCCCCCCGGAGGCCGGGTCGGACGAACGGACGCTGGCCTTGGAGACGGTCGCTTCGAAGGCGTCGGCGCGGGAGGCCGTTCACTCCGCTGAGCCGGAGGCTCGGAGGGCGTCGGGGTCGGCGCAGGCCGGAGAAGAGGATCCGAGCGACGTCGCGTTCGCGCCGCGGAGTAGCGTACCCGGGCGGGTGCTGCGCGTCGCGGCTTGGGCGCGTCGTCGCGGGGTTGCGGATCGACCTGATGGCGCACAGCGAGCGGGGCTCCGTGAACGACATCGACTCGGAGGTGCTGCGCCTCGACCCCGAGCACGTCGTGAATCGTCCGCAACACATCCGTGCGCCGAGCGGCAGGACCGTGGACAAGCGCCGCGTCGATCGAAGGACCATCCAGCCGGACGAGGCACTTTCGAAGGGCGCGGATGACCGCATCAAAACTCCGATCGAGGGCGCGGCGGTCGAGTCGAAGGTTGTGGGTTCCTTCACCGCCAAGGGCCGCGTAGGTCATCGGAAAGAACGCTTCCTCGGTGGTCGCAAGCTCCTCCCGAAGCTGGCGCGCCGCCTGAAAGAGCATCGCGGTCGCCCGCGGATCGCCCGGCACCTTTCCGCGCTCTCGAAGTTCCTCCACGAGGCGCTCATCGACGCGGTGAAGCCCTTCGTCGGTCACCTCGTGCTCTTTTGCGATGCTCCAATCCCCGCCCTCTTGTTCCGCCACACGCGCGGAGACTCCGACGCGCCCGACCTCGATCACCGCCACCGACCTGCAGCGGCGAAGGACGCGAGCCGCTTGAATCGCCGCGATGGAACGCTCGACAACCTCCGCCCCAGCGAGACTCGTCGACGAGAGAAGCTTCTGCCACGTCGCGCGCCGGGCGCTGGCAGACCGAAGCGTGATCAAGATCCGATCGGGCTCCGCATCGAAGAGCATCATGGCCGGGCCGACGTAGTGGTCGAGGGCTCGCGCACAGAGCTCGTTGACCGAGTGATAGCGCCCGGCGAAATCAACCCCCTCTGCCGTGGTCGTTACCCGCCAGCCGGCGATCGACTGAACCACCGCGGGAGGTGCCGCAATGAGGGCTGCGAGTCCGTCGACGGTATCGGTCGGGTGAGTAACCGCGCGCTTTTGAGCCGCCGGACCGAAGAGGAGGTCGCTGCCCTTCTGCGAGACCGTTAGCGCCCAGCGTGAAAGACCGCCGGGGAAGGTTCGAACGCGACCGCCGTGAAGCGTGGCAAGCCGCGCCTCGAAGCCATCGATGTCGATGGCGAGAACCTTCAACCGCTCCCCCGTCCCAAGGGGTCGAAAATTATCACGAGAACGCCGCGACCGTCTGTTTCGCGTCGATCCGCCTCAGCAACCCGCAAACGAGTCGGGGGGTTGCAGTGATCCGTCCCGCGTCGCCGTACGCAAACTCACGCGAGGTAGAGGTGATGAATGCTCATCTCGAGCGCATCACCGCCGCGCCAAAGGTCTGGGCGAAGATAGCCAACGACCGTCACTCGATCGCCGATCTGGTCGGCTTCCGAGGCCATATCTCGCCCAAAGGCCGTCAACACGCGCATTCCATGGCGAAGACGTAGCTTCAGATGCTGGCCATCGGCCACCACGGAGACATCATCGACCTGCACGTTCTTCAGCGCGAAGAGCGGCTGTGCGTTTCCCTCGCCGAGCGGCTCGAGGCGCATGAGATCCGCCACCGAGGGAAGATCGCGGCCGCTTGAGAGCTCCACATCGACGGTCGGCGGCGTCTGCCGCGCTTCCGGCCGTGGAGTCGCGACCGAAAAGCCCTCCCGAAACTCGTCGAGCTCACCCATCTCGAGGGTCACGCCGGCCGCCGCCGCGTGACCGCCAAAGCGAATCAAACGCTCCTTGCAGGTCGAGAGCGCGTTGTAGAGATGAATCCCCTCTGGTGTCCGGGCGCTTCCGTGACCCACGCCGTCTTCGTCCACAGCCACAACGACCGCCGGCACATCAAAGCGATCCACCACCCGCGCGGCCGAAATGCCGACGACCCCGCGATGCCAGCCCTTGCCCGCAACCACGACCCCGGTCTCGGGTGCTTCACCATAGACCTCGGCGACCTGACGAATCGCCTCCTCGGTGGTCCGTCGCTCGATCGCTTTGCGCTCGTTGTTGCGCGCTTCGATCTCCGCCGCGAGAGCCCGGGCGCGCGTTCTGTCACGCTCCCGAAGCAGCGCGACAACGATTCCTGGATCACCAAGACGGCCTGGCGCGTTCAGCCGCGGCGCGAGTCGAAACGCGATCTCCATTGCGCCGATCGCGCGTCCCGGCTTGATCCCCGCAACCTGACGAAGCGCGGCGATGCCCGGGCGCGCCTTCGGCGACGCCAGCAAACGAAGACCCGCACGAACCAGCGTACGGTTGTCGCCGTCCAGCGGTGCGACGTCCGCCACCGTGCCAAGAGCCACGAGGTCGAGCCACGCGCGAAGATCCAGTTTCGCTCCAAGAGAGGCGCGAATCGCTGCGCTCAGTGAAAAGACAAGACCTGCGCTGCACATGCCCTTGTACGGAAACTCGCACTCGGGCCGATGCGGATTCAGAAAGGCGAGCGCCGGCAGCGGTTCGGGCGGCACGAGATGATGGTCGACGACGATCACGTCGACGCCGGCTTCGCGGGCGCGCGCAATCCGTTCGTGATCGGAGGACCCAACGTCGCAGGTCACGATCAAGTCTGGCCGCGTCGCAAGACAGCGCTCGAGCGCCGGCATGCTGAACCCGTACCCGCCTTCGAAGCGGTTCGCGACGAACGTTGTGACGTCACCGCCGAGCGCGGTGAGGACATCACTCAGGATCGCAGCACTGGTCGTTCCGTCGACGTCGTAGTCCCCGAAGACACAGATCCGTTCCTTGCGCCGAACCGCGTGCGCAAGCCGATCCGCAGCGAGGGCGCGATCAGCCATGCCCTCCGGCGACGAAAGATCGCCGAGCTTCGGGTCGAGGAACGTTCTCGCCGCAGCAGGCTCGGAGAGACCGCGCTGCATCAGGATCTCCGCGGCCACGGCACCGAGTCCACACGCGCGACCGAGATCCGTCGCCGCCTGAACATCACTTCGGCGAACGACGTAGCGGATCGGGCTTCGGGAAGGACGATCGTTCGGCGTCGCATCGTCAGGCGTGCCGGTAGACGCGCGCCCGTATGTGGTGTCATGTAATGTCACGTCGCTCCAGCAGCCTAGATCAGAAAGGGTTGCGGCCAAACCGCTTTGTCGGAGCAACTTTCGTCCTTGGGACGCGGAACTTGCGGGCCCAAGGTCATCGCAAGGTCATTGAATGGGACTCGAACTCCACGTCTTTGTCCTCCTCGATTCAAGAGGCCCCGCCCGGGAGACGCTTCGCCGTGAGGGACTCGTCGAAACCTACGAGCGAGCCCATCCTGGCCAAGGGACGGCAAACGTCTGCTACGCCTTCGACAACGCATTCGTGGAGCTCCTCTGGATCGAAGACGAAAGCGACGCCCGGCACCCGCGCACCGCGCGAACGCGGCTGTGGGAGCGCTCCCACCACGGTTGTCCCTTCGGCATCTGCTGGCGCGGCGAGGTCTCCTTCGAGACCTGGGATTACCACCCGCAGTACCTCCCTCAGGAGCGGGCGATCTCGGTCGCCACGTTGAGTGATGATCCCGCGCAGCCGATGCTCTTTGCTGCGCTCGGGAAAGCACCGTCCACGTGGCCGGAGGATCGGCAGCGCGGACTTCAGCGCGCCTCCGGCTTTTCGAAGCTCGCGCTGCACATAAGCGCGCCACATCGAGTCCCTGAACTCGAGGAACTCGCCCGCGGCGGCGTATTCACGCTCTCGGAAGGACCGTGGGATGCGCGGATCGCGTTTGGTGAGAAAACACTTTCTCTCGCGGCTCTTCGCGACCCGCGTTAACGAGAAAGGGCGCTCCGAAGAGCGCCCCGCTTTGATGCTGGCTACGCGCGGGCCGCGGCGCGCCGTTTCCCGGTGGCCTTCGGCTTCGAGAAGAAGCGTCGATCCATGTACTCCGTCACCGGCGCGGCGACGTAGATGGACGAGTACGTTCCAATCAGAATGCCGCAGAAGAGCGCGAAGCTGATGTCCTTGATGACCGGTGTTCCCCAGATGAAGAACGCAAGCACCGAGAGGAGGGTCGTGCCCGACGTGACGATCGTACGCGAGAGCATCTGGCTCGTGCTGAGGTTGATCAGCTCGCGCAGGGACTTGTCGCGGTACCGCCCCATGTTTTCACGGATGCGGTCGTAGACAACGATCGTGTCGTTGATCGAATACCCCAATATGGTGAGCAACGCCGCGACGGTCGTCAGGTTCACCTCCTTCTGCACCAGCACGTAGATGCCCAAGGTGATGACGGCGTCGTGGAACATCGCGAGAACGCCGCCCGGCGCAAAGCGCAGGTCGAAGCGGAATGCGACGTACACCATGATGAAGGCGATGGCGTAGAGGAGCGATTTGACGGCGGCGTCGCGCAGCTGCGCGCCAGCCTTCGGACCGACCCATTCGATGCGCTCTGGATCAGACGGCGCTCGGTCCCCGAGACGGTCCTGAAGCTGCGCCACAAGCTCATCGGCAACGCCCTCAAGAAAGATCTCGATGCGCGTGTCTTCCGAGCCGGCAAGCGGAGAAGGCTCGCCGCGCACGACGATCCCCTGCTGCTCGATCACGCCCTTGAGTGCAGCGAGATCGACGTCCTGAGTCAGCCGAAGCGTGATCTTGTCACCCCCGGGGGAGATGCGGATCTCGCGAAGGACGTCTTCCGTGACGAACTCCGTGATCCCCGTCTCGAGCTGCTCGCGCTGCTCGTCGGGAAGTGCGGAGACCTCGCCGACGCGAACCATAAATTCGTTGTCGGCGCCCTCGACGCTGACCACGTCCGCCGAGCGATAGCCGAGCTCGCCAAGGGTGGTGCGAAGTTCGTCGGAGCTAACGTCGCCTTCAAACTTCAGCTGGATCTCAGTTCCGCCGGCGAAGTCGATGCCGTAGTTCGGTCCGGGTGCGAAGAGAGAGACGAGAGATGCGGCAACGAGGAAAAGCGACGCGCCCACGACGGGGCCGCGATGCCGCATGAAATCGATGTAGGTACCGGGCTTGACGAATTCCATGACGCTTCCTCACCCGACCCGTAGGCGCTTGACGCGAAGGCCGCGAACGACCCAGTCGAGCATGACGCGAGAGCAGAAGATGCCCGTAAAGAGCGATGTGACGATGCCGATCATCAGCATCACGGCGAAGCCCTTGATGGGGCCCGTGCCGTACTGAAAGAGAACGACGCCGGCGATGAACGTGGTGAGCTGGCTGTCAAAGACCGACCAGAACGCCCGTTTGAAACCTTGATCGACAGCGGAGCGCGGCGACTTTCCGGCGCGTAACTCCTCGCGGATGCGCTCGGTGATCAGCACGTTCGCATCCACTGCCATACCGACTGTTAATGCGAGAGCAGCGATGCCTGGCAGCGTGAGCGTGGCTTGAAACGCAGCCATGATCGCGAGAACGAAGAGGAGGTTCATCACCACCATCAGGTCCGCGACCACACCGGCGACCTGGTAGTAGAAGGCCATGAAGACGAGAACGAGGAGGATGCCGATCAACGCGCCCTGGGCGCCCTTCGCGACCGAGTCACGCCCGAGCGTAGGTCCGATGAGCTGCTCGTTGGCGGGGCGAAGGGGCGCCGGGAGCGCACCCGCGCGAAGGACGACCACCAGGTCGTTCGCCTCGTCGAAGATCTGCTGATACTCGCCGCTGCCGAGGGTGATCTGCGCGCGGCCACCGCCGATGCGGGTCTGAATCACGGGCGCGGAGTTCGCGACATCGTCGAGCACGATGGCCATGCGACGCTTCACGTTGCGGCCGGTCATCTCTTCGAACTTCGCAGCGCCCGCCGCGTTGAACTGAATCGAAACGACCGGGCGGTTGCCCTCCTGCGGGTCGAAGCTCGTGAACGCGTCGTCCACGTCTTCACCGGTTACGTCCGTGGTGCGGAAGCAGTAGTAGGTGCGCCAGCCCTCTTCGCCAGCCTCGAGCTCGTAGTCGCCCGCGTCGACCTCGGAGAGCACCAGCTGATGATCCGCCGGCACGTCGAGGGTCTCAATGTAGGCCTGGAGGCGGTTGCGAGCGCTCTGGCAGTCCTGCGCGTCTTCCTCGCACTCCGGCGCCTTCGAGAGAAGGTAGGTCGAGCGCACGTTCGGGCCCTGTTCGCCGTTGGGCGCCGACTCGTTTTCGATCGTGATGCCCTCGGGAAGGTTCGAGAGCGACGTCAAAAAGCTCGTGCCTTCTTCGTCGAGAACCTTGAACTCGAGTCGAGCTGTCTTCTGAATGATGTCTTTGACGCGAAGAAAATCCTCTTCCGTCGCACCCGGAATCTCGACGATGAGATCCGAGTCTCGGCCGATGACGGTCGCCTCCGCCAAACCCATCGTGTCGATACGGTTGCCGATGGTCAGCTTCGCCTGGTCCACGGCGGTTTGCTGAAGCTCCGCGATGCGATCCTCGCGCATGCCGAGGTTGACGGTCAGGCCGTCAACGCCCGTCATCCGCAGGTCCGGGAATTTCTCGGCGAGCCACTCGGTGTCGAAGCGATCGCGGTCCGATTCCACCTGAAAAACCAGGCGAATGTTTCGGCGCCCCACGCGCTGCACGGTGACCTTCTCCTGAATCGACGCGAGCTGGTCCCGCGTCGCGGAGTCGATCTCGTCTTCCTCGATCACGGAAAGTCGCACACCGAGCTCGCGAACCATCTGCTCGGAGTAGCGGTCGCGCCGGTCTCGGATGTACTCGTCGACCTCGACTTCGTACATCAGGCGAAGACCGCCCCGAATGTCGAGACCTGGGCTAATCCGCCCGGGGAAGAGGTCTTTGACGAACTGCGGTGCACCGAGCCATCCGGCTTGGTCCAACGTCGGCCAGAGCGAAAACCATGCGGCCACCAGCGCGGCGACAACGACGGTAAATCGCATATACCAGGATCGATCCATCTATTTCTCTGCGATCAGCCTTCGTCTTCCGACGAGGGCTCAGGGCCGGCGACATGGGAGCGCAGCACGTTGATCTTCGTTTTGTCAGCGATGCGAAGGGTGACGTCGCGGTCGGAAAGGTCCACGATTTCTCCTCGAATGCCTCCCGTGGTGCGCACGGTATCTCCCTTGCGCAAGGCCTTGAGCATGTCGTCCGTCTCTTTTTGACGCTTCTGCTGCGGACGAATGATGAGGAAGTAGTAGACCAGGAACATCACGGCCAAGAGGCCGAGGTTCATGCCGCCCGGCCCACAGAAGCCGCCAGGACCCGCAGGCCCACCGCCGCCCCCACCGCCGCCGCCGCCGCCACCGGCCGCGACCTCGGGCTGCCACCAGGACAGAGCTTCGAGGAAGAAAAGGAACACGAAATCACCTCGTTTTCGGGGATCGAAAACGTAAGTCCCCGAAAAGTCGGGGTGAGATAGTCCATGCCCCATGGCCCGTCAACTCATGTTCACGAGGCGGCCCAAGGCCCCGGAACTCCGCTTGTTTGGACGGCCTGCCTGCGCGCACCATGGACGGGCCACGATGGGGACCCGCTACGAGAAAGCTGCGGAAAACCGAGGACTTTCGCCCTCGCCCGAGGTGCGTGAGGTCGCTGACGCCCTCGAGCGCCATGCCCCGGCCTTGATGAATTTGGTTCTCGCGGACCCGGCCATTCTTCCCGATGTGCTCCAGCGGCCCCTGGATCGCGCGGAGGACCAGGGCTCCCTCGCGGTGGCATTCGAGCCCTCCCGGAACCTCGGGGACGGCCCAGCGCTGTGGCGAGCTCTCCGGCGAACGCGCCACCGCGCGATGATTCGAATCGCCCTCCGAGAGGTGCTGCGCCTCGCGGACATCGACCAAACGAGCGCCGAGCTCGCGGCCCTCGCAAGCGCCAGCCTCGACGCCGCCATGCACGGATGTCGCTTGGCCCTCGAAGACCGCTACGGCCTCGCCGCGAGCGCGGAGGGTCCGGTGCCCTTCGTGGCCCTCGGGATGGGGAAGCTCGGCGGCCAGGAGCTCAACTTCGGGAGCGACATCGATCTCATCTTCTTCTACGGAACCGACGACGCCGAAGTGGGCGACGGGTCCGAAGTCTCCGTCCACGAGTTCTTTTCCAAAGCCGCGCGCGCAGCGAGCCGTGCCCTTTCCGAAGTCACCGAAGACGGCTTTGTGTTTCGCGTCGACCTTCGACTGCGTCCGGAGGGCTCGCGCGGACCGGTCGTGAACTCCCTCGCGAGCGCGGAACGTTACTACGAGAGTTTCGGGCGCACCTGGGAGCGTGCGGCGTTGCTTCGCGCCCGTAGCGTTGCGGGCGACCTCGCCTTTGGCGACGAACTCCTCGAAGCGCTTCGCCCCTTTGTGTATCGCCGCTCGGTGGATCCGTCCCTCGCGCTCGCCATGCACGACATGACGCGGCGCGCGCGGACTGACCTCCGCGCCGACGAGGATCGAAACATCAAGCTCGGACGCGGCGGGATTCGCGAAGCGGAGTTCTTCGTGCAGACGCTTCAGCTGATCTGGGGCGGGCGGCATCTGGAACTGCGCACCCAGGGCACCATCGAGGCGCTTCGCGGGCTCGAAACCCTCGGGCTTGTCTCCCACGCAGACGCCGAAACGCTCGAAGGTGCGTGGGCGCTTTTGCGCCGCGTCGAACACCGCATTCACATGACGACCGGCTATCAAACCCACGACCTCCCGGTGGATCGAAAGCCCCTCAGCGAGTCGCTTGGGTTTGCAAGCGTCAACGAGTTCGATGCAGCGCTCAGTGCGGCCCGCGAGGGGGTTCGCGAACTCTTCGACTCGCTACTTCCGGAAGCCCCGGCGGAGCCTTCCCCGTTCGAGGGCCTGCTCGACGACCTCGCCGACGGTGTGCACGGCGAAGCGTTGATCGACCGAGTCCAGCGTGAACTCGACGTGCGGGATCCAGAAGAAGCCGCCGCGCATCTGCATCGCCTCGCGCGCGTTCCGTCTTCGCCCTTTGGGGCCATCGGACGGAGTCGTCGCCCTACCCTCGCGCCGCTCCTTCTCAGCGAAGCCAACAGCGCGGCGGACGTCGATGCCGCGCTTCGTTTTACGGCGGACTTTCTCTTGCGCGGCGGCTTTGGCTACGAAGCCGTGCTGGTGCAGGAGCCTCGTCTCGCGCGGCGCCTCGTCGGGCTCTTTGGCGTCAGCCCAACGCTCGCGCGGTCCTTGGTTGGACATCCGGAAGCGATCGGCGAGGTCGTCCTCGGACACAGCGCGCCTGCGCGGCGGGACATCGAGACGCTCCACGCAGACGTTTCCATCGCCACGGATGCCGAAGTGCTCGTCTCGACGATTCGCCGCATCAAACGGGAGCTCACGCTGCGCATCGGGCTCGCCTACGTCGGGGGCGAACTCGGCCTTCGCGACACCCAAACGCTGTTGAGCGAGACGGCGAGCGCGCAGATCGAACACGCGTTCGCGTGCGCCCTTCAGGAGACTGGTCAGCGCTGGGGCGACGCGCCAGGCGCGATGGCGGTCGTGGGCATGGGCAAACTCGGCAGCGCTGAGATGGGCTTTGGCTCCGACCTCGATTTAATCTTCGTGTATGAGCGCGATGGCGAGAGTGGCAAGGGTCGAAGCGCCCAGGAGTTCTTTGCCCGCGTCGCGCAGCGGACGATTCGGCTTCTGTCCCAACCCGACGCCGAAGGACCCGGCTACGAAACGGACACGCGACTTCGGCCAAGCGGTTCCCAAGGCACGCTCGTAACTTCGGTGGACGCCTTTCGCCGCTACCACGAGGAACGCGCGGAAGGATGGGAACGCCAGGCTCTGGTTCGGGCGCGGGTCGTCACCGCCAGCCATCCAACGTTCGAAGCGCCGTTGCGGAGCGCCATCGCGCACGCGGCCTACGAGAAGGGCCCCACCGACGCCTCCCGCCTCGCGACCCTCCGCCGTCGCATGGAGCGCGAGCTTGCTGGCGAACGGGCGCGCCGATACCATCCAAAGCTCGGGTACGGCGCCCTCGTGGACATCGAGCTCGCCACCCAATGGCTGCAGATGCGACACGGCAAGGATGCTCGCGTACGGACGCCGCACACGCTCGACGCGCTTCGAGCGTTGACCGAGTACGGGTATCTTCCGGCCGATCAAGGTGAAGCGCTTCGAGACGCTTACGAGCTCTTTCGCGCGGTCGAGCAAAGCCTCGCGCTCGTTGATCGACGCACGAGTTCTCTGTTGTTCGGGGGCCCTCGCGCCCTCGCCGTCGCCCGGGCGATCGGACTGCGAGCGCGCGACGGAGTCTCCCCCGACGAAGTTCTGGAGCGACTCTGGCGGCGTCGCGCGGAGGACGTTCGCCGAATCTTTGAAGACGTCGTTGCGCCCATCAAGCTCAGCGCGCCTTGGAGTGCGTCGTGAGCCACGTCCTCGTCGTTCATCCAGACGTCTCCGTGCGAGAGGCGATCGCGACGGGCCTTCGAGACGCTGGCTACCGAGTTGCGTTTGCGGAAAGTGGCGAACGCGCGATCGACCTCTTCGTGCAGGAACCAAGTTCGGCCCTCGTCGTTGATCTCGATCTCCCCGGGCGCGACGGTGCCGCGACCATCGAGTCCATTCGCTGGGCGCCGCAGGGCGAGTCGATCCCGGTCGTGCTTACGGGTACCCGCGCCGCCTTCGACGAGGTGGAGACGGTCGCGACGCAGCTCTCAGTGGCAGCGGTCGTCGACGCGGACGCGGCCGAAATCGTGGAAGTCCTCAAGGAGCATCCGGGCGATCCACCGACGAAGGAGATGCCGATCCTCCGTCCTTCAGAACCGCCCGAGGAAGAGGTTCAGCCAGGGGAGAACGCCGACGGTGAAGACGAGGGTCGGAGCGTCGAACGGCGCGCGGCCACCGTCGCTGAACACGCCCAGCGCTCAGGCTCGCTGAAGGAGACTCCCTTTCCCGTGATTCTTGCGCGACTGGGGGACCGGAGGGCCACCGGCGCCCTCGTGATCAGCGACCTCGAAGCAGCGGAAACGACCACCGGCGAGAGCCCCAAGAAGGTCATCTTCTTTCGGAACGGAATCCCGCGCTACGTCCGCTCCAACCTCCTCGCGGAGTGCCTTGGACAACAGCTTCTTCAGCACGGTCTCATCGATCGGCTCACGCTCGAGGAGTCTCTCGCACGAGTGGCGGACGGCGACGGTCGCCAGGGTGGAATCCTCGTCGCGATGGGCGCCATCACCCCGCATCAGCTTCGGGACGCGCTCGATGGCCAGCTCGAGGAAAAGCTCTTCGCGATTTTTGGGCAGCAGGCCGGCACCTTCGCGTTCACCTCTCACATCGAACCGCCGCGCGAAACCATCACGCTCGAACTCAGCCTTGCGGAGATCGTGCTGCGCGGGGTTCGCGAGCGCATTCCTGCGCCGCGGCTCTTCGACGTGCTCACGCCGATCCTGGATCGCTATGCGACCCCCGCCGAGCGCAGCTTTCGTGGACTCCAGAGCATCGCCCACGAACCGGAGCAACGGCTCCTCGCGCGCATCAACGGACTTCATACGTATCGAAGCCTTCTCGACGGGCACACGGACCGAGTCGCGGGAGCGCAGGTCCTCTGGGCGGCGCGCTGCCTCGGTGTGCTCGGCGCGCGGGACGAGCCCTCTGCGACTTCGTGGACGGAGGAGACTCCCGATCCGACCGCGGCGATGCGTGCGCTCCTGGCCCGGGTCGCTCCGCTGCTTCAAGAGGCGCGCTATGCGGAAGCGCTCGGTGTCCTCGACATCCCCGTTCACGAACGCGAAGGGGCCGCGCGCGCTTCTGCGGAGCGACTTACCCGCGCGCTCGAGGAACTCGCGTCGCGTTCGAGCGTCCCCAAAGCGCTTCAATCGCTCGCGCGAGAGACGATCGGACGCGTTCGTCGCGCGGAAGCGGCGCTCACCAACGACGCCGGCCCAGCAACCATCGCCCCACCAGCGATGCGCGAGGAAATCACCGCCGTCACCGAGGCGCCGAAACCTCCGGACGCGAGCGCGGAGCCGGCCGCCGAGCCGCCGCACTCCGAGCCGGCCGCCGAGCCGCCGGACTCCGCGGAACTCGACCAGCGAGTGGATCGCATGCTCGAAGCGGAGCGTCATTTTCGTCGCGGCATTCGCGCGTCCCAGCGCGAGCGATGGGAAAAAGCCCTGTCGGCCTTTGCACGAGCGGTCGAGCTCGTTCCGGACGAAGGCGAGTTCCTCGTGCATCAGGGGTTTGCGCTCTTTCAGCTCGCCGCAGCCGACGAACGCGAGGTCGCCCTCGAGCGTATTCGTCGAGGCTGCCGGCTCGTGCCGAAGCTTGCCCAGGCGCACCTGCTTCACGCGCGTGCCCTTCGCACCTCGGGAGAGGACGCCCTCGCACGCAACGCCTACGAGCTCGCCCTTCAGGCCGACCCGGACTGCGAAGACGCGCTCCTTGAACTGCGCGCCCTCGGCGACCCACGCGCCTTCGAACCGGGGTGACGCAGCGGCGCGGTTGCCAAGATCCGGACGAACGAGCTATGTCGCCTTCGGGGGCAACACGTTCCGGAGGCAGCGATGGTCGACAAGGTGGAAAAGATTTGGCTCGACGGCGAACTCGTTCCTTGGGACCAGGCGCAGGTTCACGTGCTCACGCACACGCTTCACTACGGCGTCGGCGTATTTGAGGGCATCCGCTGCTACGCGCTCAGCGGCGGCGGGAGCGCGATCTTTCGCCTTGAGGAGCACGTTCGCCGCCTGTTCGACTCGGCGCTGATCTGCGGGCTTCCGATGCCCTTCACCCCCGAACAGATCACGCAGGGGTGCCTCGATACGGTGCGCGCCAGCGGCCTTGAGGAGTGCTACCTCCGGCCCCTCGCATTCATCGGCGACGGGGCGATGGGCCTCGGTGCCCGTGACAACCCGACCCGCGTGACGATCATCGCGTGGAAGTGGGGCGCCTACCTCGGGGACGAAGGCATCACGGAGGGAATTCGCGCGAAGGTGTCGAGCTTTGCCCGCGCCGGCGTCAACTCCCTTATGGCCAAGGGCAAGATCGTCGGACACTACGTGAACTCGATCCTCGCAAAGCGCGAGGTGCTCACGGCGGGCTATCAGGAAGCGATCATGCTCGACCCGCAGGGCTACGTCTGCGAGGCCTCCGGCGAGAACATTTTCGTGGTGCGCAATGGCGTCGTTTCGACGGCGCCCCTCGGCACGTCGATCCTCGGCGGGATTACCCGCGAGACCGTCATCACGCTGATGAAGGAGATGGGCCTCGAGGTGCGCGAGCGCCTCATCGGCCGGGACGAGCTCTACATCGCGGACGAGGTGTTCATGGTGGGTACGGCCGCGGAGGTCACTCCCGTTCGCGAGATCGACGATCGTCCCATTGGCAACGGGACCCGCGGCCCCATCACCGAAAAGGTACAAAGCCGCTACTTCGCGGCCGTTCGAGGCGACGCCCCGGACGCCTGGCTGGCCCGCGTCTAACGGTCCAACCACCCGGAGAACAGCGCTACTCCTCGGGAGCCGCGGGTGCGTCGCCGAGTACGCGCGCGTGAACCAGGAGCGCGTTGCACACCGGGCAGGAGTGAAAGTCCTCGCCGCGCTGAAGCTCGATGTAGAGCTGTGGCGGCAAGGCCATCTGGCACGAAATGCAGTTTCGGCTGTCGAGGATCGCGACCGCCATGTACTTCGAGGCCGTGCGGGCGCGGAGGCGTTCGTAGCGCTTCGCGATTCGCTTCGGCAGCGCCGCCATGATGTCGTCGCGTCCGGCGGTCACAGCGCCGAGTTTCTCGCGAACCTCCTTCAGGCGCGCTGTCGCTTCGGCTTCTTCCTCTTGAAAGAGCTTTCGCGCCTCCTCGAACTGCGCCTCGCGCTCGCCGAGGGATGCCGTCTTGGCGTCGATCGTCGCCTGAAGCTTTTCGATGTCTTGGCGAAGGTCGGTGATGGCCTTGCGGTTCGCCTCCACCTCGCGCTCCGCCGCGTCGACCTCCCGGAGCGTTCGCGACCGGCCCGCTTTGGCCTTCGCCTTCGACAGGGCGTCGTTTCGCTCCGAAAGCTCCGTCGCCCGCGCTTCCTTTAGGGATTTCGCCTCGTCGATCTGCGCGCGCTCGGCGGCAAGAAGCGTTTCGAGGGTTTGCACATCGGCGCGCATCTCATCGATGCGTTGGGGGAGAGACCGCAGTTCTTCATCGAACTCCTTGGCGGCCGTGTCCATTTTCGCAAGCTTTGCCAGGGCCTTCAGCTCGTCCAGCACGCTACCTCCACACCGCCCACCGAGCGGCACGCGCGCTTTACCGTGCCTGACCCCCACATGCAAGCGCGGCTCCACCGAAGCGAGCGGAGTGAGTAAAGCGCCCCAGAAACGACTGCGGCCCCCTTGAAGGAGCCAAACCGAAAGGAAGCGAGGGACCGGAGCGAGAAACGACTGCCAGCGCCGTCCGCCAACAAAAGCGAGAAAACGACTGCCAGAAGGTCAGCGAACAAAGAGGGGCGGTCCCAGGAAACCCCGATGGAGCCAGTCCCCAGAAAACCCCGAAGGAGCCAGTCCCAGAAAACCCCGAAGGAGTCCCAGAAAGCCGAAGGACCCGGGCCCAGAAAACGCCGAAGGAGCCGGTCCCAGAAAACCCCAGAGCGTCCGGGAGAAAGCCCTTCCCAGACAACTGCCGGCGAAAGAGCCAAACCGATTCGACAAGAACGGACGGAAGCAAGCGAGCAAAGCGAGCAAAGCGCTCGAGCCTCCAACCCGACCGAAGGGAGGG
>JBCDAA010000186.1:0-16880 GCA_039186435.1 Myxococcota bacterium
AAGTCGACCAAGAAGGCCGCCAAGAAGAGCGCGAAGAAGACGACCAAAAAGGCCGCCAAGAAGAGCACGAAGAAGGCGACCAAGAAGTCGAGCGCACCTTCGGCAGCCCAGTAGCGTTCAGCGCTTTCGCGACGAGCCCAGCGTCAGTCGCACGCGCCGCAAACGCCGCGAACGTGCACCTCGGTGACGCGCGAGACGCCCTTCACCTGCACGGACGTTTCCGGAAGGCACTCCACGGTGCCGCACTCCGTGCACACGAAATGAGGGTGCGCATCCTCGGAGATTTCAAAACGCCAAACGTGGTCACCCAGGTCATTCCGTCGGGCGAGACCGACTTCGACCAAATCGGTGAGGTTGCGGTAGACGGTCGCTCGGTCGAAGCCGCGCTCAGCAACGAGCTCAAAGACCTCGGCGTGGCTGAGGGGCCGCTCGGCCTCGATCAGGATCTGCAGCACCTGAACTCGCGCCTGCGTGGCGCGAAGTCCATGGTCTCGCAGCTGTTTCCTGAGTCTGTCGTCGGTCACCACAGCAATTCAGCTTCTCACGCGGGATTTGCCCGCGCAACACAATTGAGTTGCATCAAGGCGTGAACTCGTTACGTTGCCGCGATGGCCACCGCGGCAGCTATCGCGGTTTTGTCAGTCGCGTTCGGAGCCCTTTTGGCGCTAACTCGGCGCGCCACGGCGCTCGCCGCTGTGCAGACCTTCGCCGTGGTGGCTGCGCTCGGCGTCGTCCTTGTGCACCTTCTCCCCGAAGCGCTCGCTGGTGCCGGGCTTTCCGTTCTCGTGGTGTTCGGGGTGGTCTTCGTGGTTGCGCACTTCTTCGATCGACTCTCCCACGGATCGAAGCATGCCATCGGGCTCGAGATCGGATTCATCGGCCTGTGCATTCACAAGATCGGCGATGGTCTGGCCCTCGGTCATTTTGCGCTCGCGCCGACCTGGCCCGGCATGCGGCCTCCCGAGCCTTCCTTCGACATTCTTTTTGCCGTGGCCGCGCACTCGGTTCCGGTCACCGCCATGGTGGTCCTCGCGTTTCTTCCGCGGGGTCTTAAGTCAGCGTTGATCCGCGCAGCGATCCTTGCGGCGTGCGCAGTCTCGGGCGTGTTGCTTATCGGCGTGGTGCCTCGCGCACTCCTCGCGGATGCGCAGCCTTGGATCGCCGCAGCGACAGCCGGGCTTCTCGTCCACGTCGTCACCCATGGCTGGGACGGGACCATCCCAACCGACTGGATGGGACGCGCGAGCGACCTCTTTGCGGTGGCAGCGGGCATTGCCCTTGCGGTTCTTGGTCATGGTCACCCCGGTGCGGCTGGCGATGTGCGCGCTGCGACCGGCGCCGCACTCCTCGAGCTCGGTCTCGAAACCGCCCCGGTGCTGCTGATCGGTCTGACCCTCGCTGCGCTGCTTCAGACGTTTGGACGCCGTGTTCCGACGCGCTGGCTTCAAGGAGGAACGCCGCTGAGCCAGGCAAGCCGCGGCGCGCTGGTTGGGTTGCCGCTTCCGATTTGCGCCTGCGGCATCCTACCGATGGCCCAGTCCCTCAAGCAGCGCGGAGCAGCCCCTGCGCTCGTGGTCGCGTTTCTTCTCGCGACGCCGGAGCTTGGGATCGAGACCTTCGCACTCTCGGCGCGCTTTTTCGGATGGTCGTTTGCGCTCGTGCGTCTCGGCGCCGCATTCCTCATCGCCATCGTGGCGGCACTGCTCGTCGCGGCGGTGGTTCGCCGGAAGGGAAGCGAGTCGCCCCGGCCTTCGGAGCCACCACCGCCCACAGGCTCGCGAATGGGTTTCTTTGTGGGCCAGCTCGACGAGCTTCTTCAGCACACGCTCCCGTGGACCGTCGTGGGTCTCGTCGCTGCCGCGTACATGCAGGCGGTGCTTCCCGTGAACGCATTCGAGAGCTGGGGTCCTGGGCTCGACTTCTTGCTGGTGACCCTCGTTGCGATTCCGAGCTACGTCTGCGCGGCCTCAGCGACTCCCCTCGCGGCGGTGTTGCTCGCGAAGGGACTATCGCCGGGCGCGGTGCTCGTGGGTCTGCTTCTCGGACCCGCGACGAACCTCGCCACAGCAGGCTGGCTTCGAGCGTCCTTCGGTGGGCGGGCCGCGCTCGTGGGCCTTGGAGGACTCGTGCTCGCGACGTGGGGAGTCGGGGCGATCACGAACGGAATTGACCTACCGATCGCGACCTCGGTTCACGCCCACGCCCATAGCCACAGCCCTGTCGCGTTTGTGGCCCTCGTAGCGCTCGGGTTGATGGCGACACGAGGAATTTGGCTTTGCGGCCTGCGAGGCTGGCTGGCTTCACTTGGAGAGGCGCTCGGCGCCATCGACGGCCACGGACACGGCCACGGACACGGACACGGACACGGACACGGCCACGGCCATGGTCACGGAGGACACGGACATGCCCATTGACAACAACACTTCTACATTTCATAATGTGTTGAAGTGAAGGCGGAAGACGAAGAAATTGTCGGGTGCGTGGAGGACGCTCATAGTCCCCCCGCGCATCCGCCGATCGACGCCAAAACGCTGGAGCGTGCGGCCGCGATCTTTCGTGCGGCCGGCGATCCCGGCCGATTGCGGATCCTCTACTGCCTTCTCTGCGGCGAGCACTGCGTCACCGATCTCGCAAACGACAGCGGCGAGGGGATGAGCACCATCTCCCAGCGGCTGAAGGTCCTGCGGTCGGAGGGGCTCGTGTCACGCCGTCGCGAGGGCAAGCACATCTTTTACGGCTTGGCGGACGATCACGTCGCCGAGCTGGTTCGCGGTGCTCTCGATCACGCCAGTCACGAGTGAGTCACACCAAGGAGCGACGCGATGCATACCCACGACGATCACGACCATGTACACGGCCCCGGCTGCGGCCACACCGCCGTGCAGCACGGAGACCACGTCGACTTTGTCCACGACGGCCATCTTCATCATCCGAAGGCGGACGGAACGATCGAGGAGCACGCCCTCGACGTGAGCGACGACAACCCTGCCGCATGCACGCCGGATCACACCTGCAGCGGTCATGAGCCCGGGCATGTGCATGGCCCCGACTGTGGCCACGAGGCGGTTCCCCACGGCGACCACGTCGACTACATTGTCGACGGTCATCTCCATCACCCGCATGGGGATCACTGCGACGACCACGGGCCGGTCACGATCAAATAACGCGGGGCAACTGCTCCCGTCTTGATCAAGTACATCGGTTCCAAGCGCCTGCTGCTGCCGCATATTCTCGCGGCTGTGCGGGCGCTTTCGAACGTTAAGCGCGTTGTCGATCTCTTCAGTGGCACCGCTCGGGTCGGTCGAGCCCTCAAGGAAGCGGGCTTTGACGTGGTTGCGAACGACCACCTTCGGTATTCGGCGACGCTGGCCCGCTGCTACGTCGAAGCCGATCCTGAGGAAGTCACCCAACCAGCGCAAGCGCTGCTCAAAGAGCTCTCGGCGCTTCCTGGGCGGGAGGGGTATTTCACAAAGACCTTTTGCCAGGACGCTCGCTATTTCCAGCCTCATAACGGCATGCGCATCGATGCGATGCGTGACGCGATCGCGGCGAAAGATCTCTCCCCCACCGTGGAAGCGGTGGTCCTGACCGCGCTGATGGAGGCGGCTGACAGGGTCGACAACACCACGGGCGTACAGATGGCGTACCTCAAGCAGTGGGCGCGCCGTTCCTACAACAACCTGGAGCTACGCATGCCGGCGCTCGTTCGAGGGGGAAGCGGACGAGCGACGGAGCTCGAGGCGCTCGTTGCAGGGCAGGAGCTCGATGCAGACGTTGCGTACCTTGACCCGCCCTACAACCAGCACAGCTACCTCGGCAACTATCATGTGTGGGAGACGCTCGTTCGTTGGGACGCTCCCGAGGTTTATGGGGTCGCGTGCAAGCGCATCGACTGCCGTGAGCGAAAGAGCGACTTCAACTCCAAACGCAAGATCCGCGACGCGTTCTCGCAGCTCGTACAGGCTGTTCGCGCGCCCCAGCTGATCGTTTCCTTCAACGACGAGGGGTTTCTCCAGCGCGACGAGGTGGTCGAGGTTCTGAAGGTTCGTGGCCACGTCGGCATCGCCGAAATTCCGTATGGGCGCTACGTCGGCGCGAAGATCGGAATTCACAATCCCAAGGGTCAGAAGGTGGGCACCGTGAGCCACACCAAGAACCACGAACTGCTCTACGTCGTGAGCGAAGACGAGGCCGCGGTGACCCGCGCCTGCGATGCCGTTCGTGCGCTTGTGGCGAGCTAGAGCGTGATCCAGGACCGCCGCCTTGCGGAGGTTGTCGCGGCGTTGCAAATCATGCCTATGAGCCTTTCCGTAGCCTTGACCGACGAAGCCAAAAAGCCCGCAATCATTAAGGATTGCCTGAAGCTCATCGACGACGAAGTCGCTGACAAACGCGGGATGGGCGGGATGGCGGTGAAGGCCGGCTACAAGGCGGTGAAGGGCATCAAGCCCGGGTTCATCAAGAACGTGGTCGAAGGGCTCCTTCCCGAGTTTGCCGAGGCGCTCGACCCCCTTCACGTGGAGGCCGTCGGGGAGGGGAAGGACATTCCGACCTTCTTCGGACAGCACAGCGGTCGCGTCGCGGACGCCCTTCTCGCCGTGACCGATGGGAAAGCCGAGCGCTCGACCAACGGCCTCGTCAAGAGCACCTACAAGCGGCTCCGCGGAAGCGCCAAGAAGAACGTCGAAGCGGCGATCCCGCGTCTTGCGTCGTTGATTCAGACCCACGCGGGCTGAGCTCTCACGGCCGCCTGTCGCGGTGGTGGAACGGTCCGTCCCCCTCGTTGACGTTCGAGGGGCGCGGCACGAATTTGTGTGCATGGAGTTGCGACGAGCGAGCGAGCGAGGCGGAGCCGACTACGGTTGGCTTCAAACCCAGCACACGTTCTCCTTTGCGAGGTACTACGATCCTCATCACCTGGGGTTTCGTTCGCTTCGCGTCATCAACGAAGATCGCGTCGTCGCAGGCGCGGGTTTTCCGAAGCACCCGCACCGCGACATGGAGATCATCTCCTACGTTGTGGACGGAGAGCTCGAACACAAGGACACCCTCGGTACCGGCTCGGTGATTCGGCCTGGTGACGTTCAGCGCATGAGCGCGGGGCGAGGGATCGCCCACAGCGAGTACAACCCGTCGTCCGAAAACGGCCTCCACTTTCTCCAAATTTGGATTCAGCCGAGTGAGCCGGGCGGCGAGCCCGGCTATGCGCAGAAGACCTTTTCCGAGGTTGAAAAGCGAGACGTGCTGCGTCTCGTCGCGTCTCCGGACGGTGCCGAGGGATCTCTTTCCATCCGGCAGGACGCCCGGGTTTACGTTTCGCTCCTTTCGGAGGGGGCGAGCGTTCGTCACGAGCTCGCACCTGACCGCGGCGCCTGGATTCAGGTGGTCCGCGGGGAGGTCCAGGTCGTCGACGAACTCCTCGGTCCAGGCGATGGCGCGAAAACGGAAACGCCGGGGCTCATCGAACTACGCGCGCGATCCGACGCAGAGTTTCTTCTCTTTGATCTGGCCTGACGCAAGGACATTCCGATGACGCTGCCTCAACGTTTTCTCCCCGGCGAACCGCTTCGCTATCAGTCCGGTTTCCGCGCTGCCATGGCGTCGGAGGCGCGTGAAGGCGCGCTTCCGCTCGCCCAGAACAGCCCCCGCAACGCGCCCTTTGGATTGCATCCGGAGCAGCTCAACGCGAGCGGCTTCACGGCGCTTCGAGCGCACAACCTTCGCACGTGGATGTACCGGATTCGTCCAGGGGTGCTGCAGAGCGAATTCGCACCCTACGCGGGGAACCCGAAGTTCGTGGGCCGCTTTGAGGAGGGCGTTCCCACGCCCGAGCTCCTTCGCTTTGCGCCGCGTTCGATGCCCACCGAGCCCACCGATTTTGTCGATGGGATGGTCACCTTTGCCGGCGCGGGCAACCCCGAGCTTCGCAGCGGTCTTGCCATCCACCTTTACGCGGCGAACGCGCACATGGAGCGAGTGTTCTACGACGCGGATGGTGATCTCTTGATCGTCCCGGAGCAGGGCGGCTTACGCGTTCGGACCGAACTGGGTCTCCTCGAGGTGCTGCCGGGGCACGTCCTGGTGATCCCGAAGGGGATCAAGTTCGCGGTGGCGCTCCTCGAGGGCACGGCTCGCGGCTACGTGCTCGAATCCTACGGTGGCCCCTTCGAGCTTCCTGAACGTGGACCGATCGGAGCGAACGGTCTTGCCGACGCGCGCCACTTCGAGGCGCCGCTTGCCGCGTTCGAAGATTCGAAAGAACGGGTGCCCATCATCGCTAAGTTTGCCGGTCGACTTTGGCAAGCCGAGCAGCAGCATTCGCCCTTCGACGTCGTCGCATGGCACGGAAACCACGTTCCGTATCGTTACGATCTCGCCCGCTACAACACGATGGGGTCGGTGAGTTTCGATCACCCCGACCCGTCGATCTTTACGGTGCTCACGGTTCCCTTTGACGAGGTTGGGAACAACCTCGCTGACTTCGCCGTGTTCAAGGGTCGCTGGGACGTCGCGGAGCACACCTTTCGCCCGCCCTATTTTCATCGAAACACCGCAACCGAGTTCAACGGGATCGTGTCCATGCGCGGCTCGTCCAACGGGTTTGAACAAGGCGGCTACTTCTACACGCCAAGCCTCACCGCGCACGGCGTTGCGGCGTCGTCGGTTCGCAGCCATCTCGAACGTTCCGACGACTCCGCCGACCGTCCGCTTCGGATTGCCGACGATTCGCTTTGGGTGATGTTCGAAACCATCCTCATGCTGCGCGTGATGCCGTGGGCGCTCGACGCGGAAAACCGTGATCGCGCGTTTCGCGAGATCTACAACGACATGCCCGTTCCCTTTGAGGGATAGTGCTGGCACCTGGGCGCCGCGGCAGTGATACTGCGCGTGTGTTGCGAGCGCTGAGTGCGGTAGTCGCGTCTTTCTTTCTTCTTCCTCTCTCGGTTGCCAACGCGTGGTGCCAAAGCCTCTCGGTTGTGGGCGGGTCGAGTGGCTGTCGCCAAGCATGTTTGCGCCTCGACGACTTCACGCCGGCAGAACGCGAATCGCGCAACATCGTCCCGCTCGCGTGGGAACGACCGTGCATTGAGTATGCGATTCACGAAGCGGGCGCGCGCGACCTTCCCATCGCCGACGTGGAACGAATCATTGCGGGCGCGTTCGCGCGATGGACGAGCGCTGAGTGCGGCGGACGCACGCCAGGGTTTATGGTCCGCCCGAGCGCGGCGCCTGGCGAGTGCTCGGTTCCGGAGTACGTGCCCAACGGATCCAACGCCAACACGTTCACGTTTGTTGACGACTGGAGTGATCGAGGCCTTGCCGGCGGCGCCTTTGCCCTAACGACCACCTGGTTCAGCACGCGAACGGGGGAGATCTTCGACGCGGACATGGAGATCAACCAGGAGTTCTGGGACTGGGCCGATTGTCCCGAGGAGGGCTGCAGCGACGGCCGCATCGACCTCGACAACACAGTGACGCACGAGCTGGGGCACTTCTTTGGTCTTGCGCATACCCCGGACGATCCCGAGGCAACGATGTGGGCGTGCGCGGATGAGGGCGAAACCAAGAAGCGCACTCTCGAGGTCGACGACATCACCGGCATCTGCACCATTTATCCGCCGGGTGCCTTTGCGGAGGAGTGTGACTTTCGACCGCGCGGCGGGTTTGATCCGGCGTGCCGTGCGGATCGCAGTGGCGGCTGTGGGTGCACTACGCCCGGTAGCGCGGAAGGCTCGTGGATCTGGGCTTTCTTCGTGGTCGGCGTAGCGTTACGGCGTTGGCGCGCGTCCCGTTCGACGCGTTAGAACCGAGCGCTGCATGCTAATTTCTCCCTTCGAGGCACCGCTTCGAGAAGGGAGTTCCGATGGCAACTCGGCTCGCCGTCATCGCCGCTCTGCTCGCGTGCGAGGGAACGATTGGCAATCCATCTGCGGATCCGCGCGACCCGCTCACGCCCGATCCCCCGCTGTCGCCTGAGCTCGCGGAACCTGTGTTTCAGCTGGAGCCTGAAGGGGACCGGCTTCAGCCCGGAATTCGCGGTCTGACGCACACGGAACTCGCGCGTTCGATCTTCGACGTGACCGGCGTCGAGGCGGATGTTTCCGAGCTGCCTGCGAACTCCGAGGAGTACCATCTCGGCAACGACGCGGACTCGCTGACCTACCGCGACGGAGCGGCGCTGCGAACGCTGCTGCGCATTGCGACCGACGTTGCTGCGGCTGCTGACATCGGACGGCTCCTTCCCTGCGCGGGTACCTGCACTGACGGAGAGCTTCGCGCGTACCTTGAGGTGGCGTTCGCTCAGCCGCTGAGCGGAGAGGAGCTCGCGCGGTATCGGGACATCTACGACCGGGCGAGGACTGCGCTCAACGGCGAAGAAGCGCGTCGCGCGATCGTGCAGGCGTCCCTGATGTCGCCCTCGTTCCTCTATCGCACCGAGATCGGCGACGGCGGTCGAAGCCTCACCGCGACGGAGCTCGCGAAGAAGCTCTCGTACTTTGCGTGGGGTCGTCCGCCGGATGCGGAGCTGCGCGCGGTCGCCTTCGACGGTTCTCTTCTCGAAGAGAGCGTTTACGAAGGTCAGGTCGATCGCGTGCTCGCCGACGAACGGACCCGCGAGCGAATGGTGGAGTTCATCTTTGATTGGATGGGCCTCGACCACTTCGACCTGCAGTCGAAGGTGCTCGCCTCCGAGCTGCCCCCCGAGGTGGAGGCGTCGATGGTCGAGGAGGCCGTGCGCATGATCGGCACCGAGCTCTTCGACGAGGCGCGTGGGCTGCGCTCGCTCTTCACGACCGAGACGACCTTCATGGATGAAATGCTCGCGGATGTGTACGGCGTCGAAGGCGTGACCGGTGGCTTTCAGGAGGTCTCCCTCGCCGGAACCGGTCGCCGCGGAATCCTCACCACCCCGCTGGTGCTTTCCGCCCACGCCAAGGAGATGGGTCGCTCGCCGATGCAGCGCGGTCATTTCCTCGTTGCGGAGCTGATGTGTCTCGGCTTTGGCCCGGAGTTCGGCGAGGTCACGGCGCAGCTCCCGGAAGATCCCGGCGACGAGACCTTTCGAGAGCAGTTTGCCAACCTCCAGGTTGTCGAGCCCTGCAACAACTGCCATCGCACGCTCAACGCGGGATTCGCCTTCGACATCTACGACAACGTTGGACGCCGCTACGCCGCAGACTTCGTTCCGGACGAAGAGGCGGCCGGTGTCTTCAACGCTCTGCCCTACGATCCGGTTGAGTTCGACAATCCGAGCGAAGCCGCGCTCGGGCTTTCGGAACACCCGCTGCTGACGCGCTGCTTTGTGGGTCAGACGTATCGTTTTGCGCAGGGAAGTCGCTCTGTGGATGGCGACGCGGAGCTTTTGGGCGAGCTCGAAACCGCCTTCGACGAAAGCGCGGGCGACGTGCTCGCGCTCTTCCGTTCCATCGCGCTCTCGGAGCGTTTTGCCGCCGCGGTGAGGGAGTAATCATGGGCAACCGAAAGTGGAAACGCCGCGACTTTCTTCGCAATTCGGTGATGGCAGGAATGCTCGCGCCGGTCGCGATGTACTGGGACGATCTCGCCGAAGCCCAAGGGATGATGGACCGTCGCAACATGGTCCTCTTCTTCCTGCCGAACGGAAAGGTCGCGTCCAACGACTACATCCTCGGCGACGGCATGGGGTACTCGCTCGCGTACGGCTACGAGCCCTACATGCCCTTCAAGAACGACATGATCATTTTTGATCAGTACGGCTTTCAAAGCTTCATTCGCGAGGAGTACGACGGCGACCACGCGGGTCACGTCGCACCCGGTGCGGTGATGTACTCGGGGGAGGTTCCCTATACGACCTCGGCCGGCGCCGGCGAAGACATGATGGCGCCCTCGATCGACCAGATCGTGGCCTGGGACTACATCGACCGAGGCGTGATTCGCGACCCGCTGCGAAAGAGCATGAACATCAAAGTCACCGGCAGCAGCTTTCGGCTCGACTCCATGTTCTGCGATACGCCGGCGGACTACACCTTAGGCGCGACCTATACGCGGGCTCTGTCGCCGGTGTCGCAGCACGGGCAGCCCCAGAGTGGGTTCGAGCAGATGTTCGGCGACTTCGCGGCGATGGGCGGCGGAACGGTCGGCAACCTCTGGGACTTCGGAAAGAGTGTCCTCGATGTGCCGAACGCCGAGCTTCGAAGCGTTCGCCCGCAGCTTCCGATCGAAGGACAGCGCATCGTCGACGAGCACCTTCAGTCGCTTCGCGAACTCGAGCTGAGCTTTGCGGACGAGCCGCCCCCGGCCGGTGAGATTCCGCCGCCGCCGGGGTCGATGGATACCGCGCCGACCAATCACGCCAACGTCTGGTCCCAGTGGGTTCAGATCATCGATGCCGCGTTCCGCTTCGACCGCACCCGCATCGTCAACGTGCAGTTCGGCGGCACCGCGAGTCGCTTCAACATCCCGTCGCTCGGTCTTGGCTTTGTCGGCGAGAGTGGCGACAGCAACTCGGGGAGCGACCATCACTCCTACACGCACTGGGACGAGTCGAACGTTCCGCACTTCATGAACTGGTACGCGGAGCGGATTACGGAGCTGCTCGGTGCGATGAAGGCCGAGGGCACCGGTCGGGAGAACCTTCTCGATCGCGGCGTGGTCAGCGTCGGTATGGAGTTTGGCCGAAACCACAACGCCAGCGACATGCCCGTCATGCTCTTTGGCAGTCTCGGTGGCTACCTACGACCCGGTCAGCGGATCGCGTTCGGCAACGAAATCGAGAACTACCACAAGCACACCGGCATGCTGCTGGCGCTCGCGCACGGCATGGGAACCACCCGCCTTACCGAAATCGGGAACCGTCGCTCGGGCCAATATCAGCAGGGCGTCTTTTCTGAGCTCCTCGCGGGGTAATCGCGCGTTCGCGACGTACGATCGCGCGTGTTCATCACCGTCTTTCTCTCGCTTCTGGTCGAGCTCGTCGGGGTTGGTTTCCTGAGCGTGTGGGCGCGCTGGGTGGGACGCCGCCACCCGGAGCTTCTTTGGCGGCGCGCGCAGTGGCTGCCGTGGTTGGGGTTTGCATGCGCGGTGGTGGCCACGGGCCTTGCCGTTTTTCTTCTCAATCAGGCATTCGATGCGAGCTCTGCGTCGTCGCCGGGCGCGCGCGCCTCTACGCTGGCGCAAGGAATCTCGGAGGGGCTCAATCTCGCGATGTTCTTTCGGCTCCCCGCGTTTCTCCTCTACGTTTCCTCGCTGGTCCTGTCGCTCGCGGGGACACTACGGTCGCCTCGCCAAGCGAACGCGCAGCAGCCCTAACGAAGAACCCGCCGGACGCGGCGAGCTTCGTCTTGGATCCGCTCATCGTCGTGCAGCATCTCCAGCTTTCGGAGCCGAGTGTCGACGAGCGCGTTTCCTCGGAGCACCTCCGCGTGACGTTCGACGAGAGCGATCACCTCGAGTAGACGCTCGTCATCTTTGAGGAGCAGGAGCATCGGGAGAACCGAAGGGTCGTTCGGGATCGGGTCGTCGCCGAGCGCCGCGAGCACCTCGTCCGGATGCGCGGCGTTTTGGAGCATCGTCGTCCGGTCCGGGGTGCGGCCCTCGGAGGAAAGCTCATCTGGAACGCCCCGGATCGGGCGTCCGCGAACCACTTCGGCGCCACAGGACGCGCAGACGCGATCCACCCGCGCGGGCTGCCGGTGCTCGCACGCGGTACACACCATGTCGAGGCCGATAAGCGCGGCTTGCTGGCGAGGATCCCAAAGCGCCCACTTCGTGCGGCGAGAGATCGTGCGGAGGAGCGGCCACGCGCGCGCGATTCCATGGGCGGTTCCTTCGTATGCGCCGCCCGTCCGGCCAAGAATGATCTCGTATTGCGGCGCGTCCACCGAGACAAGAACGAGCGATGCGTCGGCGACACGAACCGACTCCACATCTCGGCCAGGAAAGTATCGGTCTTCGTACGCATCCGCGCCGGAGCTGTCGATCGTGACCAAGCCTGTCGCCGCTAACTCTCGCCCGAGGGCAAAGAGTTCCGGTTCTTCTAGAGTGCGACGCTTCCCCCAGCGTGACTTCCAGCGCTCGAACTTTTCCGGAATCCGTGGGTCCGCGTAGTTGGGCGCCGGATGAAACGCGAGGGGGTACACAACGATCCTAATTACTCGATCGCGGTGCGAGGCGACACGAGTGCAGCGAGGCGTACGGAAGCGATCAGTGTTCGACTACTGCGGCGGCTGCGCGGTAATTGTCAGCGTGTACGCGCCGCCCTGGTTCGCTTCGTAGGAGTTCGCCCAGACCTTGTAGGTCCCCGTAGCAGGCGCAACGACGGTGATCTGGGAGTTGGTGTTCCCGTCGGCCATGTCGTCGTTCTCCTGCAGCCACTCTTCGTCGCCCACTCCGTCACGTCGAAGCTGGAGGTAGGTGTCGAACGCGCCCGAGGTCATCTGCACGGTGATCGGCCAGCCTTCCTTCGCTTTGAAGGTGTACTCGTCGTACCAGGAGCTATCCCGCGGGTGCTGCGAGTCACCGGTTTCGAGCGTTCCCTGATGGGTCTCATTCACCGGATCGACCGAGCAACCGAAGGACAGGGCAAGCGTAACGAGAATAATTAGACGCACAAACATAAAGACTCCTCCCGATGAAGACGCATCCTACGCGTTCGATTGAAGCGCTGCACGTCAAGGTTGGCGTCCGCTCAAGTCGCCTATGCCGGAGGTGTCACTAATTAAGGAATTAATAGGCCAGGCGCTCGGAGCGTGAGGCTACTCGATCGCTGCACGTGCGACCGCGTCCATCAACGCCTGCGGAAAGATGCGCCCGACCAGTCGATCGCGGGTCTGCAACCCAGCGAGGCGCCACTCGGCATCATGAGGCGTCGTATCGACCGCGCGAAGCCGTCGCGAGAGCACCTGCAGCGCGCGTTCGTCCTCGCGGCGAATCGCGCGTGCCACCAGCCGGTGACCGCGTCGCGAGGTTTCCATGAGCGCGCGCTGGTGTTCCTCGGGAAGCGCGTCGAACTTTTCTTTTCGAAGGAGCGTCGCGCCAATCAGGATGCCGGCGCTCGCTTCCGAGTAGTAGCGAAGTCGCGAGTGCCACTGCAGCGCCACCACCGCGAGAGCTGATGCCGGAACCGTGTCGACCATGCCGGTCTGGAGCGCGGGAAAGACCTCCGGGATTCCGAGGCGTCGGGGCGTTGCGCCAACTACATCGAGGAACTCGCTGAAGATCGCGTCCTCACGCGGCGCCCACGGACGAGTACGCCGAAGGTCTCGCGGCCGGAGGATTTCGTGGGTGGAAAAGAGGCGGCCGCGACCGACGTCTCCCCAGCCGAGGAGGTGATAGCCCTCGCGATGAAACTGACGCTCGAAGCGCGGACTCAGGCGACGCCGCACGCGATCCAGCGTCGCGTAGTCGTCGAAGATGCCGGGCAGTCCGAGCACGAGCACCGTACGAACGATCTGCGAGAGGCCGGTCGTGGTGAGCGCCGCTCCGTCGAGCTGTCCGGCGTTCATCTTGTCGACGTAGTCGGGTTCCTGTCCCTGCGTGCCGCCCGGATAGAGGCGCAGGCCGAGCTGTCCTTGGGTCCGCTGCCGGAGCTCCTGGTCCCACGCGCGAAAGACGCGCATCCACGGTGAACCTTCGGGCGCGACCGTGGCAATGCGGAGCTCGGTCGCCCGCTGGGCGTGCCCCTCGTGGTGCTCGACCGGAAGCAGGAGCGCAAGAAACGCAAAGGCGAGCGTCGTCCGACCCATGCCAACGAGTATAGCGCTACCGAGTCAGCGCCACGTCGGTGATGAGGACTGACCCGACGCCCATCATTTCGATCTCAAAACGCGTTAGCGAACTCGGGTCCACCCCAAACGCGTCGAGGGGCACCCGAACGGTCTGAAAGATCTCGAGCGGATCCCGCGCAGGGTAGAGATGCGGCACGAACGCGAAGTCGCTGGAGGAGACGAGGCGGTTCATCCCGGCGCCGTCGACGACACGAACGCCAAAGACCTGTTCGCTCGCGCCGGAGTTCAGCGCGGATCGGCGGCTCACGACACGAAAGGAGACGTAGGGCCACTCGGACGCATCCGTTCCCTCAAGATCCCAGGTCGCGGTTGAGGTGGCGCCGTCCCAGGAGAGGAGGATGGCGCCCTTCTCGTGCGGGTAGCGATTGCCGCAGTCGTTGTCGAAGCACTGCGACGCCGTTTCGAAACCTTCGTAGCGATTGTCACCGCCGAGGAGGTTTGTGCCCGGCGTTCCCGCGCCTTCGTACTCGTCCACGCGCAGGCGCTCGGCGTGATACGACCAGCGCCAATCGAGCGAGCGGTCGGCCCAGGCGTCGATGCCTTCGGGCACCGACTCTTCCGCGCGCATGAACGCTTCGACCTCAGCGCCCTCGACCGTCGCGGCAAGCCAGGATCCAAAGGAGCCTTCGAGCGCGGCTCGCTGGGCGGGCGCGCCGATCGTTCGGGCGTTTTGGCAGACGCGGCCGTTGTTGTCGTCGAGGCGCCACTCCGTGTTGAAGAAGTTGTGGTTCGCGCCAGGGAAGAGAAGCTGTGCGCGCGGCAGGCCGTCGTCCGAGCGAATGGAGCGATCGTAGATGTCGGTTCCGAAGAGGAATTGTACGTCGCCGTCGCAGCCTGGCAGGACAACCGCGTAGGCGACGTTCACCGGCGCGGGGCTCTCGAAGTCAGTGGGCGCGAGGGAGAAGACGGAGATCACGTTGGCGCCGGCGACGGGCGAGCGCTCGAGCAGGCCGGGCACCACCGAGACCGCTTCACCACCGCGGGAGTGGCCGAAGAGCGCAACGCGATCCAGGTCGACGGCTCCCGAGAATCGATCGGCGAAGGGCGCGGCGCCCGTGGCGAACTCGGTCCAGCGCGCCAGGTGGGCGCGGATCAACGCGGCGCGTTCCTCGATGAAGTTCATGCGGCAGTTCACGGCGTTTCCGCTAATGCTAACGGCGACATACCCCTGCGCCGCGATGCTCTCGGCGAGGTAGGCGAGGCCTTCGGCGTTTGGCGTCGTGACGAACCTCGGATCCGGACACTCGTGGTCGTTCGACGCGACGCACTGATCGTTGGGATCGTCCAGGGTGCGACGACAGATCCCGTGGTTGCCGTGAAGCATCAAGACGAGGGGAAAGGGGCCTACGCTGAGGTCTTCGGGGTGACGAACGACGCCGTAGAGCGTGGTCGCGAAAGGAATGCCGTCGACGCGTTCGTCCCGGAGGTCGTAGAGCGCATCGTCGATGGGAAAGGCGTGGACGGCTTCGGTTGCGCCGCCGCTCACAGCCTCCTCGAGGGACTCCCCGGCGAGCGCAACGATGCGAAACCAGCGCTCGGTGGTCACGGAGGCCACGGTGTAGGTGCGTTGATCCAAAGGCACTGTGTCGAGCTGCGTCCACGGCCCGTCCGCGGCGTCAGCGCGCTCGATCGCAAAGCCAGCGAGGTCGTCGCCTCCGCCGGAGTCCCAGGCGAGGGTGATGTCGGTTCCCTCGTCTTGTCGCTGCGCGCTGATCAGGCGGGCGGAACGCGGGGCAAACGCGGATCGAACTTCAATGCTCGCCGTGCAGCGGGCGGATTGTCCGCTTGCGTCCGAGGCCTCGTAGGCGACCTCGGTTACGCCAGGCTCGAGGGTTGAGGGGTCCGCGTTGACGACCGGCGCCGGATCGCAAACGTCGGTGGCCACAACCGTCGGCGCGGGAACGCTCTGGGTGGGACTGCTCTGGACAAGAACGATGTCGCTCGGGCAATCGAGCGCCGGCGGCGTGGTGTCTTCGACGCTCACCATCAACGAGCATGTTTCTGTGCCCGCCGTGAAGCGAACTTCTGTGTCTCCGACGACGAACCCATCGGGGGCGTCGCTCGTGAGCTCGCCAAGGGCGCCGCAGGAGTCGTCGACGGTGGGCTCCGGGAGGCTCAAGGGCGTTTCGGGGCCGGTGCATTCACTCCGCACATCGTCGCCGCAGGTGATCGTCGCGCCAGCGATCGCGAGGACGCGAAAGCTGCATTCGGCAACGCCCCCATCGTTTTCCGCGGTGCACGTCACGTCCGTGGATCCCTCCACGAGGCTTCCGCTTTCGGTGGTGCAGGTGACCGTGGGGCGTCCACCGCCACAACCGGAAACATTTGGGTTGAAGCGAACGGGCGTTGGACCATCGATGCAGCCGAGGTCGATGTCCGCCGGGCATTCGATGACGGGCGCTTCCGACATGCATTCCGGCGGCGCGTCGTCCCCTCCACACGCGAACGCAAAGACAATGATGGCGATGCCGAATCTCATGGCGAGAGCGCTCCCTGCGCGCCCGGGGTGTCAGGGACTACCGCAAAGACATCTGCGCCCCATCGCAGCCGATAGGTCGCGCCCTCAAGTGCCTCGTAGTCCGGCGCAGAAAAGCGGAGGACGCCGAGTCCGACGTGTTCGTAGTCGCGCAGTGTGACCAGCTCGTCGCCCGTTCTCGCTTCGAGCACCGGTTCGGAGGCACGCCCGGGAAAGCCGTTTCGCGCGAGAACATCGAGATGCGCTCCCGTTCCATGAGGAGTCACGCGGAGTGAATAGGAGGCGTTCGCGGGGGCCGCGGAAGGTTGTCGGTCGACTCGTTCTTCTTCGGCTGCGGTTTCTTCGGCGACGGTTTCTTCGGCGACGGCGCCTTCCTCGGCTGCTGCCTCTTCGGAAGAAGCGCCTTCGACGCGCGCCCGCGTGGGGCCGGGGTTCGCTTCTGCAGAGACGGGTTCGGACGGAACATCCGTCGAACCACACGCCAACAAAAGACCGACAAGAGCAAGCGCTCGCATGCCGAACCCTAGCATCGTGATGCGCACGTCGACGCTCTTACGCGCACCGCGAATTTTCCGTTGCGGTCGTTCAGCTCGCGCGAAGCACAGCGCGAAGCGCAGCCAAGCAAAGCGCGACGTGCC
>JBCDAA010000187.1:0-16794 GCA_039186435.1 Myxococcota bacterium
CGCAGCTGACGCTCCTGGTCCGACTGCGATCACCTTTCGGTCCCTACGTGCGCAAACTCCGCGAGCACCGACTGCGATCAACTTCGTCGGAGGTTGTGTCAATAAAATAGGTTGGCTTCAATGATCTGAATCGGACGGCGAATCAGACGTTGGCTGCAACTCTGGGGCGATTGCTGGTTAGCGGCGTCTGCGGCGAAGGGAGAGGAGGAAGAGGGCGGGCCACCAGGCCTCGGCGCCTGCGGCGCTACAGCCACAGCCGCTCCCGCCTTCGTCGGGGACGCCTGCATCGCCTGCGCTCCCGTCATCGCGCGCTGTGCCCGCATCGGCTCGTCCGCCCGCGTCGGCTCGTCCGCCCGCGTCGGCTCGGCCATCGTCGACGCCCGCGTCCATCGCGCAGTCCTCGCACCGCTCGTACGCGCCGATGTCGTACCGCGAGCCTGACGGTCGCGGCATCCCATCGCGGTCGTTCGTCACCGCCGCCACGGTTTCGCCCTGGTCCACCGCCGGTGATCCCTCCGCCAGTCGATAGTTGTCCCCCGCCGCATCCACGAACGCATCGGCGCCCACGGCAAGGTTACTTGCGCCCGTCGCCTCGTCCGGAAGCGCATCGCTCAGCACGAGCACATTCGTCGACTGCACGACATCGTCCGGTGCCGAAGCCTGCTGAAAGAAACGCTCGATCTCAGCCCCCAAGGTGATGTTCTGGAGCACCACCGGCTCGATGTTGTCCTCGTAGCGAATGGCGCGGTCCACGTCGTACACCACCACGTTGCGAAGCGTCGCTTGCGCTCCGCGAGGTCTTCCCCCTGCACCCCGCAGCCGAAACGCGATGCCCGTGTCATACACGGTCACCCGATCGAAAAGCACCTCCACGTTCTCCTTCATGTTGAACGCCGAGATGTTCTCGAAGAGCCCGTTGCGAAGACCAAACACCACCGTGTTGTGCACCCGGAGCCGCCCCGGCCCTTCGATGTCGTCCGGTGTCTTGGTGTCGATCGCGTCCTCGCCTGGAACCACGCCCGCCGCGAATCCTCCCTCCGCCTCCGGTAAGGGCTCGAGCCAAAACGTGCACCCGTCGATGTCGATGTCGTTCCAGAGCGTCGGCTGATCGCGGCCGTTCAACTGAAGCGCGTCGCCGCTAAAGGCGTGAATCTCGGTGTTGACCAACGCGAGCCCCGCGACCTGGTCCGCGACCACCCCGTGCGCATCGTCGCGGCAGTCTCCGCTACTGCAGTTCGGTTCCGTCGACCACAAGCAGTGGTGGATCTCCGACTCCTCGATGCGGATGTCCCGAACTGCGCCGCGAATGTCGACGCAGTCTCTCGACGCGCGGCGTATCTCGACGTTTCGAAGCGTCACCAAACTCCCTTCGATGGTGACTGCGTCCGCGTCCCCGTACTCCCCGTCAAAGATCATCCCGTCGACGAGAATATCGTCGTGGTCGATGCGAAGGACGCGCCCCTCCGTTTGCACGAGGACCTCGCCTTCGCCTTGGAGGGTGATCCCGTCGGCTCTCGTTCGAATCGACTCCGCGTAGGTGCCCGCTCGGACCGTCAGCACGTCTCCGCTGGTCGCCGCATCGAGCGCATCCTGAATCGTTTCGTAGGTCTCTCCCGCGCCCACGAAGAGATCGTCCGCGTGCGCCGTGGACGCGACCAGGCACACCGTCAGGATCACGACCCTCATGAGGCTTCGAGGCGCTTGCGATGTTCTTGAAGCTTGGCCTGTTGCTCGCGGTTGAGCGTCGGAAACGCGATGGGCATCGACTCCAGCGTGCGCCGGACAATGTCCGCCACAGTCCGTCGCATGAACGGTTTGTCGTCGGCCGGAATCGCGTACCACGGCGCCCAAGGACGGGACGTTTCGTTGAGCGCTTTCTCGTACGCCTTCATGTAGTCGTCCCACTGATCGCGCGCGTCGAGATCCCCCGCCTCGAACTTCCAGTTCTTCCGCTCGTCGTCGATCCGCGCGAGCAAACGATCTTTCTGTTCGCCCTTGGAGACGTTGAGAAAGAACTTGCGTACGACCGTTCCGTTGCGCGCCGCGTGCTCCTCGAAGTTGCGAATTGACGCGTAGCGCTCGTCCCAAATGTGGTCGCTGATCGAAGGCAATCGCTGGCTCTTCAGGATGCCCGGGTTCACGCGTACCACCAGCACCTCTTCATAGTGGCTGCGATTAAAGATCCCGATGCGACCCCGCTCGGGCATGCGCTGCCCGATGCGCCACAAAAAGTCGTGGTCGAGTTCTTCGCTGCTCGGTCGCTTAAAGCTGCTGACCTGACAGCCGGCGGGATTGATCCCCGTCATGACCGCGCGAATCGTTCCGTCCTTCCCGGCGGCGTCCATCGCCTGGAACACCAGCAAGAGCGAGAATTTATCCTCGGCGAAGAGCTTTCGCTGAAGCTCGTAGATCTCCTTCACGCACTCCGCGAGGGCGGCCTTGTTCTCACCTTTCCCCTTCTTCCCCTGAGGCGCCTTCTTTGGCGGCTTCGTGCTCGCTTTTCGCAGCTTCCAGCTCTCATCGAAGGGAACGAGATAGGGGCTTTCAACCGGCGCGGGATCGATGCGCTGCTTCTTCTTACCCATCGCGAGAGCCTATCGCAGATCGCTTCAGGGGATGATCGGAACCTTTGCGTGGAACCTTTCCGACAGGCGAGTGTCCAGCGATGGGGATGAGGACGATTGCGCTTTTGTCGCTGCTGGGGGCTTCGGTTGCCAGCGCACAGCCCTTTGGGGGCTTTGAACTCTCGCTTCATGGGGAACGCGCGGTGACCCGAGGACGGGCGACGCTTTTTCACGGGCGTGCCTTCGAAGTCCGCGGCGTTGCGCGACTTCGGCCGCTTCCGCGAGCTGTCGTTCGCGCGCGCTATCGCAGCGCAGCGGCCAACATTTCCGATGGTCCGTGGGCGGAGACGCGCGCTGACGCAGACGGCCACTTCACTATCGACGTCGCCGCACCCAGCGATGCGAGCGGGGCCTCCAAGATCGAGTTTCAGGTCGGGGATGGTGAGCGATCCCGAACCATCGAAACCCCGGTGCAGGTCAACGCTGCAGAGACGATCACGCTTCGCACCGACCGCGCGTTCTATCAGCCCGGCGAGAGCGTGCACGTCTGGACGCTGCTTCGGGACGCGGACAGTGGCGCGCCCCTTGAAAACCGTCGAGTGAGTCTTCGGGTCGGTGAGGAGCGTCGCTTTCGGCGGACCGTGGAGACGACGGAGAGCGGCGTTGCACACGCCACGTTTTTGCTTCGAGAGAATCAACCGACTGGCACGCTGAGCGTACGAGCGACACATGCCGGATCGTCCGAGGAGATCAGCATCGGCATCGGGCAGCGCACCCAAGAGCAGCTTCTGGTGACGCTGGAGGCGAGCGCGACGCAGGTCGCACCGGGAAGCCGTTTTGAGGTGAAGGTACGCGCGACCACGCCAGCCGGTGCGCCTGTTCGTGGTGCGACCGTCGAGCTCGAGGTGCAGGGCACCGAGCCGCGCACGGAGCGCACGAACGATCAGGGCGAAGCGATCATCGCCGCGCGTGCGCCCGCGTACCTGCAGTCGGCAACCGGGCGCGTTCGCCTACGTGCCCAGGTTCGTCACGCAGGCCACGGAAGCGCTGAGGTGGAGGAAGCGATTCAGGTCGCTGCTCCCCTAGCGCTTCAGGTGGATGCGACGGCGAGCGGTCATGCACTGGCCGCAGGGGTCTCGTCGCGAGCCTTTCTCCACGTGACCGATACGTCGGGGGCGCCGGCGGCGGAAGGAACCTTCGTGGTGCTTCGCGGCCCTGGGCTGCGTCGTCCCCTGCGCCTGCAAACGGATGTGCACGGGCTCGTCGACTGGGAGGTTGAGGTGCCCCGAGGCGACGTCGCCCGCCACGAGGGTGGGGCGTGCGCCAATCAGCGAGCGGCATCGTTCGACGTCACCATCGAGGGTCGATTTCCGCAGAGCACCCGGATCTGTTTGCCGGTGGACGTAGACGCGGCGGTGCGCCCTGAGTTTGACGTGCCGGTGTTGGAGCCAGGCGCGACAGCTCGCGTGCGTCTCTACCGCCGCCCGAGTGCACGAGGACGCGCGGTGACGGTCGTGTTGCTTCACGGGGAGCGACCCCTGGTGGTGCAGACCACACGCGCAGACGAGCTGCGTTTCGAGGTGCCGCCGGTGCTTGGCCGACTGCGCCTTCTTGCCTGGATCGTGGGCGATCCGCGCAGCGACGTTTCCGCGCGCCTCGCTCCTGGGGTGGATGCGCTTCTGGTTCGCCCGGCGAGTCCTCAGCAAGCGCAGGTGGAGCCCGCGTCGCCGCGCTATTCGGTGGGCGCCGAGGCAGAACTTCGCGTTCAAACTTCGGGGCAAGGATGGATCGCCCTCGACGTTCGCGATCTCGCGCAGCACGGACTGGAGCGACCCTTCCAGGTGCGCTTTCTCGAAGGTGCGGTCCGCAAGGCGCTGCTCGATCCCTCGACGCCTGAGCTGACACGCCTTGCGCGCGCCAGTCTTGCGGCGGCGCTCGATGCGCCCGCGCGTCTCCCGGAGATCGCACCCCTCGTGGATCGATGGGGTCACGCGCAGGAAGGATCGGCGCCTGCGGTCGTCGCCGGGGACCTTCGCGATCCCCTCGCCGTCGGTGCGGAGCTTCGGCGCCGTGGACTCGTCAGCGCGTTTTCGAGAATCGAGTCGATGATGGAACAGGCGACCTCGCTCGATGCGCTGGTAGTCGGCGAAGGGCGCGCGCGTCGGCTGGTCGATCATGCCCCCCGGCTTGCCGGCGTGGAGGTGCGCACCCTCGGGGATGAAGCGCTCACGATGGCCGCGCTGCAGGATCTCGACGCGTCGTTTCGTTTCGACGCGATCGCGCGGCGGATTGGTCGCCTTCGTCTCGTGGATGCGCTCGCGGCGCTCTCGCAGCGGCTCGGTGAAGAAAACGATCTTCCTCCCGAACGTTGGGTGTCCACGCTCTCGCGCGCCGGTGTCGACCCCCGCGTGCTTCGCGATCTTTGGGGCGGAACCCTCGGCGTGCGCTCGCGGCCGGAAGGCGTCCTCGCGATCGCGCCCTACGCGTCCGATCGCACCCTCGCGTATCCCGGTCCTGACGGTCGTCTCGGAACCGCCGACGACATCGTCGATCCGTTTGCGCGCGCGGTGCCCGAGGGAACGCCCTACGCGGTGAGCGGCGGTGAGGACGCGCTGCAGCGGGCCTTCGCGGTGCTTTCGGTCGGACCGGCCGCGCTGACTGCGATGGTCCAAGCGCTGGCGCGCGTCACGCGTGCCCAGGAGGAAGCGATGGACGGGGACGCCGTCGCCGCCGAAGCCACCGGGATGCTCATGGGCGATGAGATCGGATCCAACTACGGGTTCGGCGGACTCGGTCTTCGAGGCACTGGCACCGGAGGCGGAGGCATCGGCTACGGTCGCGGCGCCGGTGGACTGCGTGGTCGCAACAGCCGCGTTCCCCGTGTGCGTACAAGCCGCGCGTCAGTGCAAATGAGCGGCTCGCTTCGGGGACTCGTTCGCGAGGACATGCCGGCGACGCTTCGCTTCGTGCCGTCTCTCGCCGTGGATGAGTCCGGGCTGACGCGTGTTCCTCTTTCGCTCGCCGATGCCGCCACGACGTATCTGGTGGAAGTTGTGCACTGGCGCGACGACGGGTGGATCTCGTCGGCGTCAACCCGCGTTGAGGTACATCAGGATCTCCTGATCGATGCGCCGGTTCCGCGCTTTGCAACGGAGGGGGATCGCCTTCGGCTACCGCTTCGCGTCGCGCGAACGAGCGCCGGTCCGGTCGCTCTTGCACTCGCTCCCGAAGGCGAGCTTCGCGCTACGGTGAGCGACCCGGGTGAGGTCGACGTGCCGGCGGGAGAAGCGCGGATGGTTCCCGTCGAAGTTGCGCTTCAAGGTGGCGATGGGCATCTGCGAATGGAAGGGCGCGCGGGGTCGTCGCGCGATGCCGTACGTCGACCGCTGACGGTGCTCTCTCGGGCGCGGCGAACAACGCGAAGTGCGGAGGTGCTCATTCACGATGGGGGTGCGTCTTCTGGAAACGCGGCGTCCTCTGGAAGCGCAGCGTCTTCTGGAAACGCAGCGTCTTCCAGACCTGGGGGGCTTTTCGTCGACGTGCCAGCGGATGCATCGCCTCGCGGCGGCGGGCAACTTTGGATCACCACCGGCGCGGCGTTCTTCGAAGGCGCCGAGAGTCGCTGGCTCGCCTGGGCCCGGGCGCTGAAGAACGCTTCGACCGAAGCGGATCAGGAGCGCGCGAGCGAGGTGCTGGCATCGGTTGCGGAATACGGCGTGAGCAATCCGATCGAGGCGGCCCTGGCGCTTGGCATTGCGTTTCGCGATCGCCGGGCGGCGAGCGATGCGGTGGTCGACCAGGCCATCGTCGCCCTCAGCGGTGAGCTCGAGCGCGACGCGGACGAGCAGGCGACGCTGCTTTTGGCGCTCGCGCCCGCGCTTCGTCAGGAGCGAGTCCGGCCGGAGCTTTCCGAGACCTTGGCGCAGCTTACGACCACGCTGCGCGCCGCGGTGAACGAGCAAGCGGCGGCGCGTTCGGACGATCCGGCGCTCCAGGCGGCGGTGGCCGCCGCGTTGGCATGGACTGGAGAGGACGTTGCGCGCGTTCGGGAGTACCTTCGCCGCGCGGACCGAGGGGTGGTGTCCTTCGGCGAGGATCGCTGGCTCCAAGGGCGCCTCTCGCATTTTGGTTCACAGAACTACGTGCCTTCGGCGTTGCTGGCGCTTGCGCGTCTCGCGCCGCAGGGCGAGCTTCGCGATCGCGGGGAGGCGTTTGCCCTCCTGCGCACCTTGGCCTCTCGCGCCTCGCAGGTTCGTCCGGCCGAGCGCTCGCTCGCTGCAGCTGCTGCGGAACTTCTTGCGACGTCTCCCCTCGCGTCACTCGAACTTCGAGTCGATGGCCGGCGTCGTCGGGTCGAGCTGGAAAACGGCGTTGCTACCCTCACCCTTCCGGGCCTGGATCGTCCGGGTCCTCACCAAATCGAGGTCGTCGATCTTCCCGCCGAGACCGCCGTTCACCTTCGCGCGCGCGTGGAGTTCGCGGTGCCCTGGAGCGCAACCGCACGCCGCCGCGCGGACTTTGCGTTTCAGCTCGCGCGAGAGGGCGACGGAGCCCTTCGAGTCGACCAGCGTGATACCTACGAACTCGAAGTTCGAAATCTTCGGCCGCGGACGACCCGCCGGCCAGTGGTCGAGGTTGCCCTTCCCACGGGCGCCGAACTCGACGCGGAGGCGCTTTCGGTTCTCCGGCGTCGTCTTCGCCGCGTCGAACGAGATCGGAACACGCTTCGGCTTCATCTGCGGCCACTTCTTCCCGGACGCGCGATTACCTTGCCCCTTCAGGTTCGCTGGACGGTGGGCGGCGAACTTCGCGGTCTTGGGATGGTCGCCTACGAGGCGAACTCGCCGGAGCGAGCGACGGTCGCACCCCCCGAGGTTCTTACGGTGGAGGTCGCGCAATGAACCGGTCGATTCTCGCGCTCGTGCTCGTGGCGGCTCAGACCGCGGTGGCGCAGAACACAAGTGTACGTCCTCCTTCCGGCGCTGTGACCGGTTTGGAGCTCTCGGTTGAGGGGGCGCTCGTCGCAACACCGGGCACCCGAGCGCGCTGGCTTCTCGCGGCGCATGAGGTGGTGCGCGATCGCGAGTACGAGCCAGCGGCTGGCGCCCGCATTCGTGCCGTCGCGTCGTTTCAGCAAAACGAACCCGTCGGTGTGATCGAAACCGACCGCTACGGACGCGGAACGATCGAGTTTCTCGTACCTGAAGATCTCGAGCGCGACTTCGAGCTCGTCCTCGACGTCGCGAGTGACGAGCATCGACTTCAGCGACGGTTTCGCTTGATGGTTTCGGTGGAGACCGAACGCGCGATCGAATTCCACGTCACGCAAGCCGCCGTGGGTCCCGGCGATCCCATCGGGGCGTTTGGGCGGCTCCTCGATCATCGGGGTCGCGGCGTCGCGAATGAAACCTGCTCGCTGCTCGCGCGCGCCGACGACATGGTCGTGTGGGGTCCCGAAGACGTGCGCACGGATCGCAGCGGCGCCTTCGCAGCGGTGGTCGAGGTCGGACTGGAGCCGCGTCCCATAAGGCTTGCGCTGACCTGCGGCGAAGCGAGTGCGACGCAGAACGTTCAACAGCGACGTCGACCCGATGCGCCGGTGAGGGTCTTTGCCGCGCCCCGTCGTCCGGTGGTGCAGCCTGGCGGCGATGTTCCCCTCGACGTCATGGTGCGTGACCGGTGGGGGCGTCCGCTCTCCGGCGCGCTCGTTTCGGGTCCGACCGACAGCGAAGGACGGAGGGTCTCCGCGCGCACCGGAGGAAACGGTCGTGCCGTGCTGGCGTGGACCGTCCCGGCGACGGCGGAATCCTGGGCGTACCAGCGGCTCGAGGTAGAAGCTGTTGCCCCGGGTCTCGGTGAGGGAAGCTGGCGGTCGTGGGTTCGCGTCGCACCGGCGACCTTCGCGATCGCCGCGGTCGCGGAAAGCAACGCCGCCATCGTGGGGGTTCCCACCAAGGTCTACGTTCGCGCGGTACGTGCGGATGGAGGACCGGCCGCTGGTGAGTCGATCGCTCTACAGGGTGCGCGCGTTGGAACCCACCAGGGCGAAGCCGACGAGGATGGGATCGCCGTCTTCGAGGTCCGCCTCTCGGAGGAGGAAGGGCCGCCCGACGCGTGCGGCGGTGCGTCGGCCGTTGCCGTGGAGCTCCGCGTTGCGAACGTGACGCAAGCGACGTGCCTGCCGGTGGATCCCGATGGGACCGTGCGCGTTCGTGCAGGCCGGAGCGAGGGCGGGATTGCAGCGGCGATCACGCGGCGCGGAAACGTTGCGCGCGAGCCGGTGCTCCTGACGCTCCTTCGTCGTGATCCGCAACGGGATGTACCGATCGCGCAGACGGTGTTGGCCGCCGATCAGGACCGGCACACATGGCCGAGCGTCGACGGGGAACGTTTCCTGGTCCGGGCGCGTCCCCTCATGGGTGCGGCCGGCACGGAAGTGCGCGGCGGCATGGCCATGGTTCGCTCGACGTCCACAGGATCTCTCGCCGTGTCGATGGACGGCGACGAAGCCATCCTCAGCACACCCGTTGCCAATGCGCACACGCTTCTGTTGGCGATGGAGCCGCGCGATGCGCTTCGGGCGACGCGTTCCCTCGAGGTGCACGCGCCGCAGAGCCCTCTCGCGCAAGAGGCAGAGCTCGCGGCGGGCACGCCCCTCGACCTCTCCGTTCCCGCGGTTCTTCGAGGCCGAGCCGTCGTGACGCTGCCGGCGCTCGAAAACCCGACCGCGGTGGGCGTCCTTCGCGATCCTTGGCGCCAGCGAGCGCGCTATCGCTCCGGTCGTCTCGCTCTCGTGATTCGCGCGATCGAAGCGTACGTCGCGGATGCCGATCCGGAGGACGTTGTGGAGGTGGTTCGCGGACGGCGCCGCTTCAACCGCGCCATTCTCGACGCGGTGGCCGGAAGCGGCAGTCTCGGCCCGGAGGGCGCTCGCGATCTCGGCGGGCTCCCGCTCACGATGGACGCTCTCGAGGCGATGGATCCCTCCTTTACGGTCGATCGCGTTGCCCAGCGAATCACGCGCGGGCGCCTTCTTCGCAGCTTCGTTGCGCTGCGTTCGGAGATCGTCGACCGCAACCTCGACCTTGCCTTTGCGCGTCGCTCGAGCCCCGATCAGTGGCTGCGCGCGCTGCGCGATCGCGTCGGTGAAGACGACCTTGTGGACGGCTGGGGAACGCCCCTCGAGGTGCGCCGCGTGCGAGGCGCGAGGGGGCTGGCCCTCGAGGTGGTGGCCGGCTGGGAGCTCGTGAGCGCAGGTCCCGATCGCCGTTTCGGAACGCGGGACGACGTTCGGGATCCGACCGCGCGCTTGGTTCCGCAAGGGTCGCTTTACGCCGAAGCGACCGACGAGGATGGGCTCCTCGCGCGCCTGCGCGGTGCAGTTCTCGGGCGGGTGACGCTCAGCGAGCTCACGGAACTTCTCGGGCGCGAGGCGCCCGAAGAGGTGGACTCGTCCGACGAAGCTCCCTCGGGGTTCGCGGTGCTTCCTGCGCCCGTGATTCCTCATCCTTCCCTCGATCTGCTGACGAACACGCGCGCGATGGTTCAGCGTGCGGGCACCGATCGGCAGGGACTCTCGCTACCGTCCACGCCCGCCGCGTACACGGTGGTTCTCGTGCACGGTGGTTCCGCGGCGACGACCGCTTATCGCCGCGTGAGTCCCGTGGAGATCGTCGCGCCGTGGCCGGAGTGGCTTCGCGAAGGGGAGCGACTTCACGTGCGAGCGCAGGCGCTCGGCTTCGAGGATGTCGAAGGTGTTCGTCTTGTTGTGGAAGGTGAGAACATCGACGCGACCACCGCGTGGGAGCCGCGCGCGATTCGGGCGGGGGAAGCCTTCGCTGTCGAGATTCAGCTAACCGGTCGTGAGCGCGGCGAGGGGACGCTTCGACTGCGCGCCGAGGACGCAAGCGGCGCGGTGCATTGGCGACAGACCTTTTCGCTCCCGGTTCGCACGCCGGGCGCACGGCGAACGCTTCGGGCGGCGTCGTTCGTGACGGAGGACTGGCGTCCCGTACTCGCGCTCCCAGAGAATGCGACCGGGGCACGCACGCGTTTGATCGCAACACCCCCGGGGGCGTTTCATCACGATCCCCTCGTTCGTCGCTGGCGTCACCGCGCGGCGTCTCTGCAAGGCTGGGCGGCGGCGCTCGCAGGCGACGAGCCCGAGGAGGCTCTCGTGCCTTCGTACCGGTCGCCCGATGCCCTCCCGGCGCCGCTCCGGGTGGCGTGTGGGATGATCGCGCTAGCGGCGCGCGGAAACGACGACGATGCGATGCTGCTTCGCCGGCTTCGTACGGAGTTTGTACGGAGCTCCTCCGGGCTTGAGTCCACGACGATGGCGGCGATCGTTGCGGCGCTCTCGCCGATCGCCGAGCGTTCGCTTGCCTCGAACCAAGGCGACGACGTGAGCCGCCGCGTGAGCGAACTACGGACCCGTCTTTGGAACACGAAAGCAGATCACCCCGATCGCCCGGCGCTCTGGGCGCGAGCCGCTGCGGCGTTGCTTCTTGCGGATTCGGAGGACGCGAGCGGGCAAGCGCTCTGGCTCGCGGCAAAGGAGCGTCTCGAGGATGCCCCGCGCGGAGGCCGCTGGCTCGCACATGACGATCCCCGCGAGGCGCTCGCCGGCACGGCGGCGTTTTTGATCGCGTCCAAGATCCTCGGGGACGACGCGCCCGCTGTCCGCGAAGCGCTCGGTTCGCGCGCTTGGCTGCTCCTTGAAGAACCGTCCGAACGGAGTTTCTGGCTTCTCGCGTCCTCGAGTTTTGGGAGCTGGTCGTCGCCGGCGACAGAGGTGCGTGTTGGTGACCGACGGGTGGCTCTCGATCAGCCCGCCGTGGTTGCGCTCGGTGCGTCGACGAATCTTCGGATGGAAACCAACGGTGCGCTCTTGGCGCGTGTGCGCGTCGACTACCAGCGCGAGGTATCAGAGGTCGAAGGTCCAGCGGCGATCACTCTTGAAGGCGACCCCGGACGCGCGTCGACGGGCGCCGCTTTCGAGGTGGTGGTTCGCACCGAGGAGGCGCTGGGCGCGCCGGTCGTTCTCATCGAGCTGCCCGCACCCGCCCTGGTTTCGCCGCAGCTGCGCGCTCAAATGACGAGCGACGGAGACGTGCAGCGTGTTTCGGCGCCGGACGCCGCTGGGATGATGCGCGTGCATCTTCGCTCTCTTTCGGTGGGCGCCGAGGCGCGCTTTCCCCTGCCGATCCAGTGGACCGGCGCGGGAGCGGTACGGGGCCTGGCGATCGCGATCTACGACGAGTCGGCGCCGTGGCGAACCGCGTCGGTTCCCGCGCGCGAGCTCAGGATCGATCCGTGAGCGGCGGCCCGTAGGGACAGTCGATGAGATAGCCCCATCCACCGTTTTCGAGTTTGGTGGCGACTTCCGTGGACTCCCCGGAGGCCAGGACGGTCCCGTCCGGTGCGACGAGTCGCCAGCGCGCACGAAGAAGCGCAATGTCGCCCACGATCACTTCGCTGAGGATCTCGCTTTCGATTGCAGGAGGGTCGTCCATAAAGGCCGCGAACGCGTCGCGTACCCCTGCCGCGCCTACCTTGGGAGGCGCATCGGGCGGAAAGAATACGAGACACGCCGGATGAAAGAGGGAGACGATGCCCTCAAGGTCTTTCGCCTGAAGGAACTTGTTGACCTGCGTCGCGATGTCGCGCGGAAACGCGGCTTTCATTGCGACCCCGATCGTTCGTCGTTGTTGTCGATGTCGACGAGAAGCTTCCACGATCCGTCCGTGTGCCTTCGGTACACGAGAAGCAAACGTCCCTCGCCACCGCGTCGCGCGCCCGTCGCCGTCTCGGTGTAGCGAACCCCGAAATGACCGATCAGGATCGCGACGTCGCCGTAGATCTTCAGTCGCTCGAGTTCGAAGTCGGATTCGAAGGTGCCCGCCTCGAGTCGCGGCGCGTATTTGTCGCGCACGGCCTGAATGCCCACGGTCGTCGCCTGGTGCTCGTTGCAGACGATCACGTCCGGATCGCAGGTCGCCAGCATGCGCTCCACATCTCTTTGATCGAGTCCCTGGTTCCACTCGTCGAGCGCCGTCTTCACTGCTTCGATGTCGTTCATGCTGCCTCCATGACCAGCTCTAGGACTCCTCCTCGTTAGGAAAAGCGTTGCTCTTTCGGTCAGTTTGTTAGAAAAATCGTACAATGCGACGGAGCCATCTCGGCGATATGGCCGTCTTCGTGGAGGTGGCGCGAGCACGCGGATTTCGCGCTGCAGCGGAGCGCCTCAAACTTCGGGCAAGCTCGGTGAGCGAAGCCGTTCAGCGATTTGAGGACCGCCTTGGCGTTCGACTGCTGGAGCGTTCCACCCGCTCGGTGGCTCTCACTCCCCTTGGCGAGCAGCTTTATACGCGAAGCCTTCCCGCGATTCGGGACCTCGAGTCGGCCCTTCGGGATCTCCACGAAGATCAGCAGGGCGTGTCCGGGACGCTGCGCATCACGGCGCCCTACAGCGCGGGGCCCTTCTTTCTCGACGAGCTGGTTGCGGTCTACCTCCGCGCCCATCCCGATGTGCGGGTCGAGTTGATCTACGACGATCAAAAGGTGGATCTGATCGAGGGCGGCGTTGATGTCGCGATCCGTTCCCGCACCTTGCTCGAGCCCGACACGCACGCGCTTCCGGTGGGACCGGAGCTCACGATGGCCGTCGTGGCCGCGCCCGCTTACCTCGAAGCGAACGGGACGCCTGGGCTGCCCCACGATCTCCTCGAACATCAAGGCATCTGTTTCGCATTCTCGCGAGAGCGCCTCGCGCCGTGGAACTTCGTCGGGAACGAGGGGCTCTACACCGTCATGCCGGAAGCGCGAGTGATCGCGAACGACCTCCCTTCGCTTCTTTCCTACGCGCGGTCCGGTCTCGGTCTCGCGTACGTCTACGCGCGTGTGGCCAAGCCTCAACTGGACGCGGGAGCGTTGGTGGAAGTTCTGCGGGACCATACGCCCACGCTTCCGCGCTATTCGCTCAACTATCGAAGCAAGCGCAACATGACCCATCGCCTACGCGCGTTTCTCGATACCGCCAAGGCGCAGGGAGCCTCGTAGTGCGACTTTCGCGCCCTCCTTACCTGCCGGGTTCGCTCGAGATTCGCCTCGACACGAACTCCGAAGTGACGCCCGGGTTCTTCACGACGCGGTCGATTCGCAAGCTCTCCTGCCGCGCTTCGCTTGCCCTTTCGGTCGGTGTTCTCGAGTGGCCGCTCTTTGCCCGTGAAGACTGGGCACCGAAGACCACACACTACGCGGAAGCGCTCTGGGCGCGAATTCAGGACGCGGCGTATTTCAACGAGGTCGAATCCTCGCGGATCGCCGAACGTGGTCCCGGATTTGAACGCGCCCTTCAACGTGAGATGTTCTCTGTGTACGTCGCGTGCACGCGGGACCATTTCCGTGCAGAGCGCGTCGCGACGCTGATCGCGTGGGTTCGTGAGGGCCTCGTTACGCCGCGCCCCTTCGACCGGTGGGTGAAGGCGACCGTCAAGCGACTGGGTCGAGACTCGCCCATCTCGGACGACGATCCGGCCGGGCCGCAGGTCACGCGGGGATCGCTCGTGGCATCGCGTTCGCCCGCCGAGGTCCAAGCGGAGAACGAGCAACTTCTTCGCGACCTCTACGATCCGGCAAATCCTTTTCTCGCCGTCGATGCGATCGAGCGCGTGATCTTTGTCGGCGTAACTCCCGTGCGCCCTGCAGAGGTGCCCGCCGACGCGACCTGGAGTGAAGCCGACAACACCTGGTCGTGCGTGGGTTTTCGCGATGGCGTGCGGGAGGGAGAAGCGCGGCACTGGCGTCGGGACGGGAGCCCGCTTGCCGTTGAGGTCTGGTCGGATGGAGGACGGGTGGTTCGCTTTGCTCGAACCACCGAACACGGGGACGTGATTCAGCAGGGCGTTGCGATCTCGAGCGACCCCGAGGCGGGGAGCGTCGACCATGGCGTCGTCGAAATGCACAAGGTGCCGAACTGGACGCGCGAGGGCGCCAACATTCAAGACGAGCCCTATCACCGATCGGTGATCTTTCTGCAGGATGGCGAAGCGGTGTTCGCGCAGTATTACGACGCAGAGGGAAACCTCGTGGACGACGGCGGCGAGGAGCTTCCCGAGCGACCTGCGTCGGTTCCCGAGACGGCCGGCTTCGACGGCGTGACGTGGTCCGTGATCGGGTGGGACGGCCGCGAGCCGACCTCCATCGAGTGCTGGGATGAGGAAGGACGCGCGGTCACCTACGAAGCGCCCGATGGAATGAGCGGGCACGTCTTTGCGCGCGTGTTTGCGCTCTAGCGCGCGTTTTCGGAGTGCGGCAAGCTGGGAGCGGATGACGGGCAAGCACGGCGCGGCGCTGGTGGTGGTGGGCCTTCTGGTCCTCGCGTCCGTTGCGCTCTCGCAGGGTCCGGCCGCGCTTCGTTCGGCGATTTCGACCGAGTACCCGGATGTTGAATGGGTGACGACGAGCGAGCTTGCGCGCTGGCTTCGCAGCGGCGATCGACCGGTGCTCTTGGATGTGCGCGAGGCGCCCGAGTTTGCGCAGAGCCATCTAGCCGGCGCACGTCGCGTGAGCCCTGGCAACCACACGGTGGACATGGACCTCGAAGGAAAGCGCGTTGTCGTTTACTGCTCCGTCGGGTACCGGAGCGCTGCGCTCGCGCGGACGCTTCAACAGCGCGGCGCGCGGCAGGTCTACAACCTCGTTGGGGGACTCTTTCAGTGGGCTAACGAGGGACGACCCATGGTGGGGCAGACACCCGAGCGCGTGCATCCCTACGACGCGACCTGGGGACGCCTTCTCAACGAAGAACGTCGCGGCGCGCTCTAGCTCCGCTCGTCCAGCATGAGGTGTTTCTCGAGAAGTTCGGACTGACCGAAACGCAGCTCGGAAGGTGCATTCGCGCGGCGGTCGACCGAGCGCTCGCGGCGCCCGAGCAATAGCGACACCCGGAACGGGTCAGTGTCCGATTCTCCGCATGGAAGCGAGCTCATCGACGTCCTAGCTTCGACCCATGACGATCGAGCAACGCTTCATGCTTCCGACCTGGGCCGTCCAAGAAATGTCCGCGCGAGCGACGAAAACAGACCGGAGTCTGTCGTGGCTTGCCGGCGCGGCCTGGGACGCGGCCGCAGACGAGATCGCCAAACGCGACCGCTCGGTACTTCGGCACACCCGCCGCGAGGGGTTTTCGTTTCGCGACAAGGAGTGGGTCACCCTGCAGATGAGCGCCGAGATGCACGGCTTGCTCGAACAACACGCCAAGCGCTTCGACACCAACCTTTCGTCGGTTCTTGTGGCTGCCTGGGTCCTCGGGTCGCCCGCGATCGCTTAGCGCGGAAACACCGTGCGCACGCGGTAGTCCCCGCCGCCCCAACAGCGGATCGATCCGTCGGCGACGATCGCGCAGTTGAGGTTTCCGCCCGCGACGATGCGCGTGACATCCCGCAACGCTGGAACTTCGACCACCGGCGCGATCGCGCCTTCGGCACTCCGGTAGCGCTCTGGATCGCGGCCGACCTGACCCTCCGCCGCGTCGCCCCAGCACCAGACATGTCCGTGCTCGTCGAGGGCACACACGTGTTGATGGCCGATCGCTACCTCGACGATGTCACGCACACCGATCTCCGATGTCTCGTGAAAGACGCCTTCGTCCGGGGGCGCTTGAATCTGGCCGGCGTGGTTGAGTCCCATGCACGCGAGCGAGCCGTTGTCGCGCAGCCCGCACGCGACGTGCCTGCCATACATCATCCGCGTTGCACCATGAATCGGGTAGAAGCGTCGGCATCGCGAAGACTCCTCCGCCGCGACGTAGAAACAGAGTTCCGGCGGCGGCGCCTCCGGTCGCACCGCCTGGGCCGCGCGGGATTCACCCGCTTCGCCCACCACAAGCGTGGACTGCGGCGTGCTCATGTCACCGTGATAGCTCTCGTCGACGCATCGCTCGCGTTCGTTCAACCGGCCGCAGATGGAACGATGACAGTACGCGCCGCCGTGCATCCCCACAGCGCAGCTCCCTCGCGCCCGGAGGCCTTCGACCCCGTGCAGTTCTTCGACGACACGCAGGGCGTCGCTTCCCGGGTACTGGCAGCGCACGCTGGCGTCGCCGAGGCGCACGCAAACGCCAAGGCCACTGATGGCGACTTCGCGAACATCGGGCGCCTCGAGGGGTTGCGGGGCGTCGACTGCTCGCCAGCAGTGAGCGACCCCTTCATGAAGAAAGCACGCTCGC
>JBCDAA010000188.1:0-16753 GCA_039186435.1 Myxococcota bacterium
CCCCGCCGAACGGTCCACCCAGGCTCCGGGCGCTCGATCGCTTCCGTGGTCACCACCAGGGTGTTGGCGGTTTGGGCCAGCGGCGCCGAACAGCCCACCATCCCCACGAGGAGGATCGCACGGATCACTCGAGGTCCTCGTCGAGAGGAACGTCGGGAACAAAGAGCCACGCCGAAGGCTCGCCTTCGATCGGCCGGGTTTCATCGAGAAAGGTCGTCACGCCGCCGTGCACCAGCGTGGTCCCGTCCGCGAGGGTGGCGATTTCATGAAGGAGCGCGATCGGTCCCGGTGGCAGCGGCACGCGCTCGGTTTCCGCCGGACGGATTCCGCAGGTGCACGGGTCGACTGGCACTTCCTGCGCGACGGTGTTGGCGATGACGAGTAGACGCGGGTTGCTGCTTCCGCCCACGGCGATCGTGCGCGGGTACCCCGCGTCTTCGGGAAGCGACTCGATCTGGCGAAGGACACCTCCCTCGGGGCGGTCGAGCCAGCACCAAACCTCGCCCGTTTCTTCTTCCTCCGTCATTTCACCCACGAGTTCGCGCCGTACGCCGCCGACCGCGTACACCGCGCCGCCGCCTTCGGCGCAGGTCACGTAGGTCGTCGACATCTCGGCCCAGCCGGTTCCCACCGCGGGCTCCGTCGGAACCGGCACGAGACACGCCCCGTCGCCGCAGTCCTCGAGAAAGACCTCAAAGTCCACGCCGAGCTCCTGGCCGCCGCCGAGAAACGCGCCTCGGTTGCCTGCCAACGCTGTAACCCTGGGTGCGTTTCGCGAAAGGCCGCCCGTCACCCGCGTGGGCTCCCCGACCATCGACGCGTCGTGAATCTCGACCCGCGGAAACGGTGGACTCAACGCAGGCGGAGGAGGGGTTCCGCCAACAAACGCGAGCGTCTCACCAAGGCGCACCGCCCGACTTCCGCACCGAGGGGCCTCGAGCATCCGAGAAACCGGTGCAGCGCCCGGAGGCCAGATCACCTCGGCGTTCGTGAGGCAGACTCCGAGCGCTCCGTTGAGACCGCCGACAACTGCGACGCGACCATCCCCAAGCTCAACGGTAGGTGCGAAGAGACGCAAGGAGGCAAGGTTGCCGATCTCCGAAAAACGCCCTGTCGTTGCGTCGTAGCGCTCGATGACGCGCACCGGATCGAGGGCTTCGAGCGTGACCTGCGTGAATCCCCGCCAACCTCCCGCAACGATCGCTCCTCCGTCGCGGGTGCTCGTCATCGTGTGCACCAAGCGACCGCGAATCGGCTGGCCGCGCGTCGGTGCGAACTCGTCCGCGCATCCCATCTGCATCGAGATCACGTAGCCGCCGGAGCGATGCGTGAAGGGAAGGGACCGTCCCACCGCACGTCCGCGACGCGTGCAGACCCCTTCGCGCGTGCGACCGACAGTGCGAAGGTGGTAGCGCTCGCCTTCGCGAAGGGCGCCCGCTGACGCGAGGTCGTTGCCAAGCGACGAAATGTCGCGGTCGCGCCGGTCGACGACCACGGCACCGAGCTCGTCGCGAACCTGGAGGGAAAGAGTCACGAAGTCCCGCTCCACGTCGAGCCCGTCCACCGCCACGAGCTCAACGCGGATGACGTCTGGCGAGCTGCAGGCGAGCAGTAGCCCCAGGGCCCACGCCCTTCGTTTACCCGAGCCCCTCACGGCGATGCAGCGTGACTCTTCGGTTCGTAAAGCTCGACGCGATTGCCATCCGCGTCACGGACCCACGCAAAGCGACCGTAGGGCTCGTCCATCGTCCCGATGAGGGGGACGCCCTTTTCCGAGAGATGAGCGAGCGTTTGCGCGAGATCCGACACACGCAAGTTCAGCATGTAGTGCTGGTCCCCGTACATGTCTGTCGGTTCCTCGGCGTGCGTTGGCAGACTGGGGAGGTCGCGCTTGAGGGCCATGATCGCGAAGTTGCAGTCGACCCGCCGCTCGGTGTCGTCTTCGGCGCGCGACCAGAACACCGTGTAGAACGTCGTCGGTCCCGCGTCGCCCGAAAACTCGATGCCAAAGATGTCGGCATACCAATCGGCAAGACGCTTGGGGTCTTTGCTGAAAAGAAAAACGCCCCCGACTCCATCAACCAAGCTCATCTCGGCACCATAGCGCGGGATTGCGGCTCACGGAATCAACGGGCGCGTTCTAAAGCGGCGCGAAGGCTGCGTCTCGGACGTCACCTTCCGGAACGACCAGAACATCTTCATACGTGGGCGAAACGACGCGTCCTCGCGGCGCCTCGCGAAGAACTTCGGCGGCAAAGCGATCGAGAGCTACCCCCGGCAGAAGGCGCAGTCCGGTCTCGAGAGGTGCAAAGAAGAGATCGTGGTGGGTGGGCACAAAAAGCCGCGGCGAGAGATGGCGGATCATCCGCGAGAGGTAGTTGCGGGTCGCGTTTCGTCCCGCGAGACCCGCGAGCAAGACGTCCGCTTTGAGATCCTGCAGCTCCGCGTCAACCAGGTCTGCAGAGCCGTTGTGGTACACGCTGCCAAAGGGGGTGGTGAGGTGAACCCCAAATGCGCCACCCATCTTGTAGTGGTGCAGCCGCGCCGGCAGGGAGGCTTCCGGCACCTCGCCCGGAAAGGGCACCCGGCCGAGGGCGATGCGTCCGTGCAGGCTTGGAACAAAGCGAACGGTGATGTCTCCCACCTGCTGCACGAGGCCGTCCGCCGGCACCTCGACGATTCGGTCTTCGGCAACCCCATGGGCGCGCGCAAAGGCAGCGGTGGTGCGCGAACCGAAGAGCAGCGCGTTGCTTCGCTTGGCGATTTCCGGTGCGTCGAGAAGATGGTCGTAGTGGCTGTGCCCGCAGCAGATCGCGTCGATTCGTTCCGGGAGCCAATGCCACCAGCGGTCCGGCGTGGGCACGAGCGGACGAAACGCAGTCCGCAGCAAACCCGGGCGGGAGAGAAAGGGATCGAGGAGGAGAGTCGTGGTCTCGCTTTGCACGACGTGAGCCGCAGTGCCGAGCCAGCGGATCTGCAACCCGGAACCTGCGCGAGGGGTTCGCGGACGACGATCCGCGCGCGGACGATAGCGAGGAAGCCAACGCTGCACGCCGTAGCGTACCGTGCTCCGTGCGGTGAAGGGCGCGTTTATGTGAACGCGCGATTGAGCGCGAAGGTGTAGCCCTTCGCCTCGTTCTTGCAGACCTCGCTCTGAATGTCTCGAAACCCTGCGCGCCGAAGAAGCTCCGTGAGCGCCGCCCAGTCCCAGCGATACACGCGGCGCATCGTGAGGGTGTGAAGTTCGACCTGGTCACCGCGACGATCGTGAAAGAGGTGGTGCTCGTCGATGAAGTCCTCGCCGCGTTCCGCGAGGATGGTCAACGTCACGCGGCGCTCGCCGTCGGTGTGATCCCACTCCACGCGCTCTGCGGCGAGGTGCTCCCAATCCCACTCGAGGAGGCGGAGCCCCGCCTTCGGATCGGGCTCCCGCGCGTCCGCGAAGAAGAACACGAGCGCACCTCCGGGCACGAGCGCCCGGCGAAAGCTCCTGAGAGCACTCAGAAGCTCCTCTTCGTCGTAGGTCCAATGAAGGGCGTCGTTGAAAATGAGATCGAAGCGCTCCGGGGCGATCTCGCCGATGTTCTCCCACCGAAGATCCAGCAAAGGGACGTCGAGCCCCGCGTCTTGAATGACGTTCGCCGCGTACTCGCGTGCGACCTCGCTCCCATCGCATCCGGTGACCCGAAACCCCAGTTCCGCGAGGTTAACCGTGTGATCACCCATGCCGGTTGTGGAATCCAAGAGCTTCACGTCGCCGGGATGAAGCCGCCGGAGCGCGCGCTGGCTGTCTCGTTTCCACCGGCGAAAATCGAGCGGATCGCACGCTCGGCGAAACGTTTCAAAGCGCCAATAAGTGTCCCAATTCAGCTCGCCTAACACGGAGGTCCTTCCCGAGAGCCCGCGCATCGTGGCCTCCTCGGTCGAAATATTCCAGTTCGGCAGTCGCTCCAGTACCATTCGCGTTGATGGCGAGCCCCTTCCATCGGGCGCGAATTCGATGGATTCGCGACGGCGAGCCCGGGCCTGCGGAGGATCACCAGGTTCGGACGATTAGCGCGCGCGCCATGTTTATTAAGGGCGGCGGCTCGGAGCTTCCGCTCGCGGGGGTTCGCGGCGAGATCGAGATCCTCGACGACGAGGGAGCGCCGGTTCGCTGGGCCCTCGTGCGGATCGTGTTTCGAAAAGCGCCTGCGGGCGCGGGCGTCGAGGTCCTTGAGAGTCGGGAGCTCTCGCCCAAAGCGCCGAAACCTCCAAAGCCCCGTCGTATCGCTGCGCGCGCGGTCTCACCGCGAACGGTGGCACGACCTTCCGTTCCCTCGCCGGCCGACGCGGCGCTTAAGGAAGACTCCACGCCGCCGTCGGCCGAGTCGTCTTCCCCGCCGCCGGATCAAACCCCGACCGATGCGCCGCGGCGACGCCGAACGATCTCCACGCAGCCCGAAACGCCTGCGGCGACTGCGGCCGCCAAGCCCGCGGTGATCACCGTGCAGACGGTCACTGCGTCGGAGCCCGCTCCCGCAAAACCGTCGAAGCCTCCGTCGGCGCGCGCCAAGCGATCGCGCAAAGCTACCGCGATCGGAATCGGAGGGTCGACGCCACCGAAGAAACGGAAGGCGACGATCATCGGGATGTCGATCGCGCCGCCGAGCGCAAGCGAAGCCCCCGCCGCTAGCCAACCGCAGGGTGGGGATGTTGGGGCTGGCGCAGACTTCGCCCCGGCGGACGCGCCAGTGCCCGTTCTCGACCTCGACGCGGGCGATGATGCGATCGAACTTCCTGCGCCGGAGGAGACGCCCTTTCGACCGATCATGATCGACGAAACGCTCGACGAAGAGGAGAGCCAGCGCGCGCTTTCTAACCTCGACGAGCTTCCGGAGGAGCTGGAGCTCGATCTTCCACCGGAGACCGAACCGGAGCCGGAGCCTGCGCCTGAACCGGAGCCGGAACTGGAGCCGGAACTGGAGCCGGAGCCGATCCCGGAGCTCTCGTCCGACGAGCTCAAAACCGCGCCGCCGACCGCTCCTCCTCCGCCGCTTGCGAAAGCGCTGGCAGTTGAAGCGCCGCCGCTGGAGGTGGAACCCGAGCCTAAGGCGGACGAGGTCGTTGAGGACCCTTCCGAGGAGCCGGCGCTCACGTTGGACCTCTCGTCCATGGCACCCAGCGCGAAGTCCGACGTTGACGCATCCGCAGGGGCCGAGGCGCCCGAAACGGCAGACGAACCCGAAGCGGCAGACGAACCTGAAGCGGCAGACGAACCTGAAGCGGCAGACGAACCTGAAGCGGCAGTTGAACCCGAAGCGGCAGACGAACCCGAAGCGGCAGACGAACCCGAAGCGGCAGACGAACCCGAAGCGGCAGACGAACCCGAAGCGGCAGACGATCCGCGAGCAGACGAACCCAAAGCGGTCGAACCCGAAGCGGACGCGGACGTGGGCCATTCAGTCGACTCCTCGGGGGAAACCGCAGTCTCCTTTGATCTTCCGCCGCCGAGTGTGCCGCCGCCCGCCGCGGAAGAAGTCGCGAGCTTTGATCTCCCGCCGCCGAGCGTGCCGCCGCCTGCGACGGAGACCGCGCTCCTCATCGGCGACAACCCCGCGGACACCGTCACCTCAAGCAGCGAGGCGCCCACCCAGGCCGACACCCTCGAGCTGATCGATGCGCCAGGAAGTGGTCTCGAGCTTCCGGAGCCCCTCGCTCTCGATCTTGGGGATGCGGAACTACCGACCCTCGACGATCCTCCGACGCTCGATGAACCGCCTCCGTCGATCGCGGACGCACGGCGCACGCCGCCACCGGAAGAGACCGTGACCTTTCCCTCCGAGCCTCCGGTGCGCGAAGGCCGCATCGCGACGCGCATTCGAGGAAAAGGTGCGGCTGTAAGTGTCGCCATCGGCATCGATTTGGGGACGAGCAATACCTGTGCGTCCGCGGTGATCGATCGGCAGCCGCAGGTCATTCCCACGCGCTGGGGCACCACGACGATTCCGTCGATCCTCGCGATCATCGACGGCAAAACGATGGTCGGGCACGCGGCCGCGAAGCGCCTGATCATGAACCCGCAAGAGACGATCTACGGGAGCAAGCGTCTCGTGGGGCGGCCCTACAGCTCCATTCTTCACGACGAGTACCAGCCCTTCTTCGCATACCCCCTTTGCGAGACCGAGGATCACAAGTTCGGGGCGGCGCTTCCGGAGCGGATCGTTTCCTTCGAGGAGGTCGCCGAGCGTCTGCTAGCGGAGGTTCGCGAGGTTGCCGAGCGGCACATGAAGCAGCCGATCGGCAGCGTTGTTGTCACGGTGCCCGCGTACTTCGGCGACTCGCAGCGCGAAGCTGTTCGGCGCGCGGCACGCAGCGCGGGCATGACCGTGGGCCGCATCGTCAACGAGCCGACCGCAGCGGCGGTTGCCTACGGCTACAACCATCACGACGACGCCACGCTCGTGGTTTTCGACCTCGGTGGGGGTACCTTCGACATCTCGGTTCTCCGCGTGAAGGAACAGCGCTTTGAGGTGCTCGCGACGGGTGGCGACGCGTTTCTCGGCGGCATCGACGTTGACGATATTCTCGCCAACCACCTCCTCGAGGAGTTCATGCGACTCGAACGCATTACCTTCGAGCCTGACTCGCAGCAGATCGCGCGACTTCGCCATGCGGCCGAGGAGTGCAAGCGCGGTCTCTCGATGCAGCATCGCTTTGCGGTGTACCTGCCTCATTTTGCGGTTGTGGGCGGAAAGCCGCGCCATCTTCAGGTGGCCGTCGAACAAACGACGCTGAACGGGCTGACCCAAGAGCTCTGCGATCGCCTCATCGAGATCACCAAGGGCGTTCTCGAGGAGCAAGAACTTCGACCGCACGACATCGATGACGTGCTCCTCGTCGGCGGCGCGACGCGACTTCCGCAAGTGCAGGAACGCGTGGAAGAGTTCTTTGGTCGTCGCCCGAGCAAACGCATCAATCCGGACGAGGCGGTCGCGCTCGGTGCGGCCTTGCTCTCCGATCGCGCGGGTCTTGTGGAACTGGTCGACGTGCTTCCGATTTCGATCGGCTACGCGGAGCCTGGTCGTAAGTTCGTGCGCCTGGTGCACCGAAACACCTCGGTGCCGACAAGTCGCACGTTTGTGGTTCCGACGACCGAGGACGATCAGCGCGCGCTTTCGATGCCTCTCTTTCAGGGCGAGCATCCCGACGCCGGGCGAAACGAATACCTGGGCATGGTCCGCGTCGAGGATCTTCCGGCCGGTCCGAAGGGCTCCAGCATCGACCTCACCCTCGCCCTCGACGCGCAGTGCATGCTCGCGATTCGTGCCGTTCACACGGACACGGGGATCCCGCTCAACGTTTCGATCGATCGCGACCAGTCGGGCGATGAGGTCATCGCTTCCCTCGGCGAGTTTGGCGGGGATGCGCCTCCCGAAGCTGCGAAGCGTCCGGCGTCTGCCCTCGGGCGTTTCTTTTCCAAGCTGCGCGGCCTCCTCAAACGCTCGTGAGAAAGCTCGGCGACCGCCACGTTTGGCCGGTGGCCTTTGGCGCGATGAATCTCTCGCTCGAGGGACGGCCTTCCCGCGCGCAGGCCCACGCGACCCTTCGTGCGGCGGTCGATGCCGGTGTTCTCTTGATCGACACGGCGGACGTCTACGGCGAAGAAGGCGCGCCGCACCACAACGAGGCTCTCGTCGCGGAAGCGCTGGGCGACTTTGGCGGTGTCTTGGCGACCAAAGGCGGGGTGCTGCGCCAGGATGGTGATTGGATTCACCGTGGCGATCCTTCGTATCTGCGTGAGGCTTGCGAGCGCTCGCTGCGCGCACTCGGTCGGTCGTCGATCCCGCTCTACCAGCTTCACGCGGTCGATCGCGACGTGCCCATTGAGGAAAGCGTTGGGGAGCTCGTTCGCCTTCAGGACGAAGGCAAGGTCGAGCGCATCGGCGTGAGCAATGTGGACGCGTCGCAGCTCGAGCGAGCCCTTCGTGAGGCGCCCCTCGTGAGCGTGCAAAACGAAGCGTCGCCCTACGTCGCGCCGAGCGCGGCGGTGCTTTCACGCTGCGAGGTGAGTGGACTGGCGTTTCTGGCCTATGCACCGATGGGCGGCTGGCGCGCTGGCAAGATCGCGCACGAGCCTCTCCTTCAGGAAATCGGTCGCGCATACGATCTCACGCCCTTTGAGGTCGTGATCGCCTGGCTGCTCTCGGTGTCGGACGCCCTGATTCCGGTCGCGGGCGCGAGCTCCCCTGCGAACGCACGCTCGAGCGCCCGCGCGGCGCTGACGACCCTTTCTGCGAAAGACGCGCGACGCCTTACGAATCACTACTGGGGCGCTGGCTATAGCGACGCACCAGCATGAACACCACCGGGATCACCACGGCGAGTCCGATGAACATCGGTTCGAAGAGCGTCGGGCGCAGCGACCCCGCGAAGGCAACGCCGAAGGAGAGCGCCGCCAGCCACGGCCCGGATTTGTGAAAGGGGATGAAGGCGAGGCCGCCGATCCCGAGGATCAACGCGTCGGTTCGCAGGATGTCCGGGGTGTCGGCGCCGGCGATCAACGCGGAGAAGCGATTGAGCATGCTGGCGCCAAGACAGAGCAAGGTGATCTGTGCGATACGCCGATTGACCAAGTTGAACGGGCTGCGCTGGCTCCACCACCGCACGATGCCTGCGACAGTGAGAAAGACCGCGACGCTCACGATTGAAAAGCGCAGCGCGGGCGGCGCGTACGAGGGGTAAAGAACGCGCAGGCTGACAAAGCCGCTGGTTAGAAGGATGGTCGCGACGGCGAAGCCGATGATGGCGCGGCTTCGTTCCGGCGCGCCGAAGTTCTGGTCGTGATCGCGCTCGAGCTGCGCGAGACGCTCGCGTTTCTCGTTCAGTTCCCCGCGGAGGGTGACGGCTCGCTGCCGAAGCTCGCAGGGCGGATTCGCCATGGCGTCCACGAGGGCGATCGCAACGTCGGCGTGGCCGAGCTTGAGCTCGTAGTCGACCATGAGCTGCAGCGTGGCTTCGCGCCCTTGTGATGCCTCGGGGCTTTCGGGCCAGCCCTCGAGGGCCTGCTCAAACGCGAAGCGCGCAGCGCTGAAAAGCGCCTGCGTCTGGACGTATTCCGGCTCTCCTTCGAGCAGCCTTTGGAGCTCTTCGAGGCGCTCCCGGCCCGCTTCGACCAGCGACGTGATCGCTCGGTGCCGGAGGAAGATACGCACCGCTTCCTGCAGGGCGGCGACGCTGTCGTAGCGCTCATCCGGGTCTTTGGCGCACGCCCGATTGCAGATTTCGCCGAGCTCGCGCGGGACCTCTGCGTCGTAGCGAAAGGGCTTTGCCGCTTGCGCCGCACGAAGGACGCGAAGGAGCTTGGTTCCGGGATGGCGCGCCTCGCCTGTCACGACCTCGTGCAGCGTTGCGCCAAGCAAGAACACGTCGCTTCGTTCGTCGAAGGTCCCGTCGATCATCTCGGGTGCGATGTAGGCCGGCGTTCCGGCGATGCGCTCGGAGCTCTCCGCGTCCACCGGAAGGGCGACGCCCCAGTCGACGAGGTACACCTCACCGAAGGCGCCCAGCATCACGTTGGCCGGTTTGATGTCGCGGTGGATGACCCGGCGGCTGTGCGCGAACGCTACCGCGTTGCAGACCTGAAGAAACGTCTGAAGATGATCCTCGAGAGACGTTTCCCCTTCTTCGATGAGCGAAAGCCACTCGGTACCCGTGATCCGTTTCATGATGACGGCAGGTCCGCGGCCTTCGTCGTCCGCAACGACCGCATGCACCGGCACGATGTTCGGGTGCTCGAGCTGACCGGTGACCATCGCCTCGTGAAGCAGCGTTTCCACGAGCTCGGGGGTCGGATCCCAGAGACGCTTCACCGCGACATCGCGCCGAAGAGCCCGCTGCTGCGCGAGTTCGACGATCCCCATGCCGCCCCGTCCGAGCTCCTCCCGAACGACGAAATCCGCGGGCGCGTCCCCACTAATTCGTGCAGGGGGAAGCGTCGCGGTCATCGATAACGCTTGGCCGCGTCCCAGCGTTTCGGTGGTGGCGTGATCTTCGTTGACCCCCTGAGCCGCGAGCGTGTCTCGCAGCGCATCGATCGCGTCCCCGTCCGGTAGTTTCAAACCCTGCATCAACGAAACAGCATCTTATCGCGGACCAGGGTACGGCTCAAAAATGCTTAGGGGCGAAGGGAGTGATCGGTGGACCCATCTCCGAAACGAACGCCAAGCGCGCGTGCGGTGCAAACAAGTTGGCAATGGGGATCGACTTTCTTGGGTCGCGCGATCGCATCTACCAGGGGCACACCTTCAACGCGGCCTTCACGAAGCGCCGCCATCGTTCCAAATCGTTCCGCAGCGACGAGCTCTGCGGCCGTTTCTCCAAAGCGCGTGCCGAGAATTCGGTCGAAGGCGGTTGGCGCGCCGCCGCGCTGAATATGTCCGAGCACGGTGACTCTCATATCCGCCTCCACCAAGGGTTCGAGCGCCGCGGCAACCCGATGGGCCGCCCCCATCAGGCGGGGCATGCCGCCGATTTCGCCTTTGACTGCGCTCGATTCTCCGCCCTGCGGTTTGGCGCCCTCTGCGACGACGAGAATGCTGTAGTTCGCGCCGCGAGCGCGCCGGCGACGGATCATCTCGGCGATGGGCTCTACTTGATACGGAATTTCGGGGAGCAGAATTGCGTCGGCGCCGCCTGCCAGCCCGGCGTGGAGGGCGATCCAGCCGGCGTCGCGACCCATGACTTCGACGAGCATCACGCGGTCGTGACTTTCGGCTGTGTCGCGAATGCGATCGATCGCCTCCGTCGCGATGTTGAGCGCAGTGTCGAAGCCGAAGGTTTGATCCGTGCCGCCGAGGTCGTTGTCGATCGTCTTCGGAACGCCGACGATCTTCATTCCCTTTTCGATGAACTTTTGGGCGATCGCCATGGAGCCGTCGCCGCCGATCGACACGAGGGCGTCGAGCTGCAGCTTGCGGTAGTTCGCCATCACCTGGTCGGAGATGTCGCGCGTCTCGGTTTCGCCTCGCGCGGCGTACTGAAACGGGTCGCAGCGATTGGACGTCCCGAGGATCGTGCCGCCCATCTCGATGATGCCGCGCACGTCGTCGAGCTCGAGCCAACGGTTGCCGCGGGGCGATTTGTAGTCGAGGTCGATCAGCCCGCTGAAGGCGTCCTCGACTCCAAAGACCTCCCACCCGAACTTTCGTTTTCCGACGCGCACAAACGCACGAATCACCGCGTTCAACCCGGGGCAGTCTCCGCCGCCGGTCATCAATGCCACCCTGCGAATCGCCACGGCGTCTCCTTCTAGGCGAGGGCGGCTTCGATCGCTTGAATCACCGGCTCGTGGGTCGGTCCGGTCGTTGGCTCAAAGCGCGCGACGATGGCGCCGTCTTTTCCGATGACGAACTTCGCAAAGTTCCACGCGATGTCTCCCGCGCCGTCCGGCTTGGTCGCTTCGCTGGTCAGCCAGGCGTAGAGGGGATGTCGGCTCTCGCCGTTGACCTCGATCTTGCTGAACATTGGAAAGCTCACGCCGTAGTTGGTCGTGCAGAACTGCTGAATCTCTTCTTCCGTTCCCGGTTCCTGTGCACCGAACTGATTGCAGGGGAAGCCGAGCACCGCGAAGCCGCGCTCCTGGTAGGTCTGGTGGAGTTTTTCGAGCGCCTCGTATTGCGGCGTGAGCCCGCACTTCGAAGCGACGTTCACGACCAGCACCACCTTGCCTGCGTAGTCGGCCAGGTTCTCTGGCGTGCCTGTGATCGAATTGAGCGTGAAGTCGTGAAGGGTCGTCATGGGCCGAGGATATCCTGTATGTTCGCTCTCGTGCTTCCAATCGACCCGGCGGTCCGCGAACGCGTCGACCGCCTCGACCTGCCCTTCAACCAGTTTGGGATCGATCCCTACGGCGTCGACAAACGGGAGCTGGCGAAGTTCTTCACGGCGCTGGGCTTCTTTTCGCAGCGCTACAACCGCGTGGAGGCGTACGGCGTCGAGAACGTTCCTTCGCAGGGGGGCGCGATGCTCGTCTGCAATCACTCGGGCGGCGTCGCGATCGATGGCGGCATGATCATCGCCACCTGCTTTTTTGCGATGGAGCAGCCGCGTCTCGCGCAGGGCATGGTCGACAAATTTGTCGCGAGCCTTCCCGGTGCAGGACAGATTGCGTCGCGGGTGGGGCAGTTTCCCGGGCTTCCGAAACACGCCGATCGACTTCTTCGCGATGGTCGCCTTCTCATGGTCTTTCCCGAGGGAGCGCGTGGCACGGCCAAGCTCGCCAAGGACGCCGACAGCCTCGTGCGTTTCGGTACCGGGTTTGTACGGCTGGCGCTGCAGACCGGGACCCCGATCGTGCCGATGGCGTTTCTCGGTGCGGGCGACGCGTTTCCCACGGTCGCGAACCTCCGCATCGGCCGCTACTTTGGCATCCCCTACATTCCCATCCCGCGTTATCTGAATCCGCTTCCGCGTCCGACGACCTTTCAGCTGCTCATCAGCAAACCGATGCAGTTCGAAGGGACCGGCGGGGAAGACGACGAAGAAATCGCAGCGCTCGTCGGACGGGTCAAAGAGAGAGTCGGATCGTTGATCACGCAGGGGCGTGCGCTCCGCGACGGGAACCTTAGCGAAGACGCCTTGGAGTTGGGGACATGAAGATTCTGGTGACCGGCGCCGCCGGCAAAGTGGGGCGCGGCGTGTGCGCGGAGCTCGTGCAAAACGGCCACGAGGTGCTCGGGGTCGATCGCCGTCCGTGGCCGGATGCGCCGGAGGGCGTGGCGATGTTTCGCGCGGACGTGCGCAAGCGTCCGGCGGAGGATGTGTTTCGAACGCATCGCCCGGACGCGGTCGTGCACATGGCGACTGTGACGCACCTCACCGAGCGAAGTCTCGACCGCTTTCGGATCAACCTTCACGGCACGCGCGCCATCGTCGAGTACTGCCACCGCTACGAGGTGAAGCAGCTGATCTTCTGCGGACGGCACACCTACTACGGCGCGCAGCCGGACTCGCCGCTCTATCACACCGAAGACGAGCCCCCGATGGGCATTCACAACTTCGCGGAGCTCGCGGACCTCGTCGCTGCGGATCTCTTCGCCGGATCGGCGCTGTGGCGCTACCCGAAACTCGACACGGCGGTGCTGCGCGTTTGCTACACGCTGGGGCCGCAGCGCCATGGAACCTTGGCGGCGTTTCTTCGGGGGCCGCGGGTGCCCACGATCCTCGGTTTCGATCCGCTCTTCCATCTCATGCACGAGCAGGACGTCGCGACGGCGGTGGGGAGCGCGCTTGAAGCAAGGCTTCGGGGCGTGTTCAACGTCAGCGGTCCGCCGCCGGTTCCTCTCAGCGTCATCATTCGGGAAACCGGGCGCCAGAGCTTTCCGGTGCCCGAGCCGCTGATGAACATGACGATGGGACGTTTTGGGTTACCGCGGCTTCCCAAGGGCGCGGTCGACCATTTGAAGTACCCGATCGTGATCGACAGCGCGGCCTTTCAGAAGGCGACTCGATTTGTGCCTCGCTTTAGCGAGCAAGAGGCGATGGCGGATTTCGTTCGCGGGTAGGGCTGACTGGAGCGGAACCTCCGGACCGCCTATGCTGCGCCCGTGCGATTCGCTTTCTGCCTCCTCTTGCTCGCGCCAGCGTTGGCTCGCGCCGACGTTGTTCCTCAGCCTCCCGAGGAGTGCTTCGAGGGAACCAGTCCGGAGACCTGTCACGGCGGCGCGTATTGTGCGCCGATTCGATGCACGGCGGACTCGGATTGCGAAGGTGACTTAATCTGTGACGTTCGAACGTATTGCGTAGATGTGATCAACTGCGCGGGACTGATCGGACCGGGGGAGGACCCTCGGGACTTCGATGTCGACCAGATTACGGGCGAATGCCGTGATTCATGCACGGGTGGCTGCAACGAAATCCGCCTGTGTGTTCCGCCGCTTCCGATGGGCGAGGGAGGCGGAGGATGTAGCGTCGGCGGGGTCCCGAACGCGTTTTGTGGAATGCTTGCCCTGCTCGTTCTGCGCCGGCGACGTCGCTGAGATTGGAGACCCTCGTGCTCGCTATTTTGCTCCCGTTTTTGTCCCTCACCTTTTCCATGTTCGTGGCGGCGAAGCTGCTGAAGGGCATGACGATCAAGGGTGGGCTCGGAAGTCACCTCATTGTGTCCGCGCTCTTTGGGCTCATCAGCTTCTTTGCGGGCTGGTGTCTCTTCTTTGTGATCGGCGTGGCAACCCTCGGCTTCGGGTTCGTCTTTGCGTTCGTGACGCGCTGGGTCGTTGCCGCGATCCTGTTGATCATCACGGATCGGATGACCGACCGGCTCAAGATCGCCGGGTTTGGCACCGCGCTGCTTGCGGCGTTTCTGATGTCCGTCGTCGGTACGGTGACCGAGTTCCTGGTGCACACGTTCCTGTAGAGGCTACTGGAAGCGGGTCCACTGCTCGCCGATGAGGCGTTCATGGGGCCGGAAGCGGGCCTTGTACGTCATCGCGCTGCAGCCGGCGATGTAGAGGCCGAGGTAGAGGTATTCGAGGTTCCACTCTTCGCAGAGGCGGAGCTGCGTGAGGATCGAGTACGTGCCGAGGCTGAGTTTCGGCAGCGTGGGGTCGTAGTAGCAGTAGACCGCGGAGAGGGATTCTTTGCCGCGGTCGGTCACGGCGACGCCGACCAGTTTGTCGCCGAGGTAGTAGCGGAGCTCGAACGCTTCGCACTGGCGGTCGACCAGGAAGCGCTGGTAGCCGAGGGAGTCCATCGAAGGTGCGCCGGGTCGTGCGAGGCCGCGTTGAAAACGGTGCGCGTCGTAGAGGGCCACCCGTTCGTCGCTCACGAACGGCGGACCGAGTTCGACCCGAAGCTCGCGATCGCCGCGGCGCAAGATTCGTTTGTGGGTGCGGCTCAGCGGAAAGCCGCGCCGCAGTCGAATCGCCTCGCAGGCCTGACAGCGGGGGCAGCTTGGGCGGTAGAACAACGCGCCGTGGCGACGGTCGCCGCGCGCGAGGCGTGAATCGAGTTCCGCGCCGGAGAGATTTCGAACGGGAAGGCGAAGCGGCATGCGCGCCGTTCGGCCGGGGAGGTAGGGGCAGTCTTCGGTCGCATCGTGGACGAGCAGCTCGGCGGGCTGCACGTCGACAAGAAGGGGGAGCGACTCAAGACGATCCACGTAGCTCCATCATGCAACAGCAACGCGCTCGTGCAAAACGTGGTCGTGGCTTCCTTCTAGGGCGCGGGCGGCGGTTGCGACATCCGCGAGACTTCTTCGAGGAAGGGCTCAAGCTCGTCGATGCGTTCGTCGAACTCCACGGCGACGCGATGGCGCCAGACCCCTTCTTGATCTTCGTCGTTGGGTTCGACGCGGACGACGCGGCCTTTCACCGTCCGTTCGCCTTCGTCGTCGTTGGGGAGGGCCATCGTGACTTCGACGGACGAGCCCACATCCATCGAGGCGGCGGAGACCAGCATCACGCCAACCTCGCTGACGTCTCGGCTGACCGCGAGGACGACGTCGCCCTCGTTTGTTAGCTGCATCGGAAACCAGATTCCAAATCGCACGGCACGTCGTCGTTCTTCCGTCATGCTTTGACTCCGATCTCTTGAAGACGCTGAAGCAAGAACGTTTCGTTGTTGATGGGAGGATACTTTGCTGCGCCGCCGGGGGCGATACAGCTTTCGAGAACTTCGAGCATCACGTCGAGGTGGGGGTGTACGAAGAAGGGCATCGAGTAGCGCGGGCGCGGGTCGCCCTTGGGGTTGACGACGCGGTGCGTTGTGGCGGGGATTTCGTCGTTGGTGATGCGTTTCATCATGTCGCCGGTGTCGACGATGATCTGTCCGGGAATCGCTTCGATGGGCATCCATTTTCCATCGCGGGTGAGCAATTCGAGGCCTGATTCTTCGGCAGGGGGGAGCAGGGTCATCAGGTTGATGTCCTCGTGCTGGGCGGCGCGCATCGTACCTGGTTCATCGAAGCCGTCGCAGACCGGGTAGTGGATGATCCGCTGGATAGTGTTGCCTTTTTTGGCCATCGAGGGGAGCAGGTCAGGGGTTTCCCCGAGGTAGACGGAGAAGGCTTCGAGAAGCTGGAAGGCGACTCGATCGAGGGCGTCGTAGAGCTCCATGGAGCGGGACTTGAGGGTGGCGACTTCGGTTGGCCAGACGTTGATCGGGAGGCGGGCGCGATCGGGGTCGCCCTCGGGGAGTTCGCGGCCGACGTGAAAGAACTCTTTGAGGTCGGGGTTGGCGTTGTCTTTGGCGTGCTCGATGCCGAAGGACGTGTATCCGCGACGGCGGCCGGTTTCCGGGTGCTCGTAGGTGCGTTTGATGTCGTCGGGGAGGGCGAAGAAGTCGCGAAAGGCGGCGTAGGTCTCGTCGAAGAGCGCGCTGTCGATGTCGTAGCCTTCGACGGCGACGAAGCCGAGGTCGCGGAGGGCGTCACCGAGGGCGGTGATGAAGTGCGGGCGCTTGGCGGGGTCTGCGTAGTCGCGGAGGTCGACGGTGGCGATGGTTTGCGTGGTCACGACGCAGGCGTTTTATCACGTGGCGACCTAGAGATCGCGCTCCCGGCGCGCCCGTCCCCGCCAGGTACGCTCCTGTCGCCACCTGTCCGCGCCCGCCTCCACCTCTCCCTACCAGGTACGCTCCAAACCAACGGCTCGTATCGCATTTCGATACGAAACCCAACGGCCAGTCAGGACCAGGACGGACCACGACATTGGCGTTGTCTGCGCAGCATGGGTCGCGAACGCGCTGAAGCTACTCAGGTGGTTCTCGTCCCTGC
>JBCDAA010000189.1:0-16506 GCA_039186435.1 Myxococcota bacterium
CCGACTATTACCTCAGGCCTTGGAATCTTCACGCGTAACCGGAGGTGTTCCTTTCGTGACAGACCTGGTCGCGAACGAGGCGCAACGAGACGTACGCCGCACGACTCAGCATGAGACAGTTCTGCAGAACTAAAATCCGGCAACAGACAATAGACATCGCAGCCACGATCAGAAAGAGCTGCACCTAGGCCACGATTAATTGTGCTGATTCCTCCTCTACGAGAATCCCACTCATCACATACCAGCAGGACCACGCGAGTTGCGGTTTCGCTGTCTTCGACCACTCGGTATCCCCCAAGTCTGACCCATCATACAACGAACAAAGAGAAGAGCCGGCTTCCCTCACGGAAAACCGGCTCCTCCACACACTCTCACCCGCTTGGGTGACTACCGCGCTAGCTACACCCCATCGAGTTCCCGCAATTCAAACACTTATAACAAGCGCCATTCCTCACCGTAATATTGCCGCACTTATCGCACATCGGCGCGTCACCCATCATTTCACCAAGTTGCTGGCTCAGTGCATTGGGCTGCTTGAGCGGCGTCCCCTCGGACTCGAAACCGAAGGTGACCTGCTCGGCTTCTTCGATTGCCGGCGGCGCTTCGCTGTAGACCGCGCCCTGGGCCTTTAGTGCGGCGGAAACGTCCGTGCTGGAGAGGAGTTCTTCCTGCTCTTCTTTCGGCGGGACCTGGGCGAAGTCGTAGCGCTTGAGGTACTCGACGCCCAACACTCGAAACACGTAGTCCAAGAGAGACGTGGCGAACTTGATGTTGGGGTGGCCTTCGACGATGCCGCCGGGCTCGAAGCGGGTGAAGGTGAACTGATCGACGTAGCTCTCGAGGGGCACACCGTGCTGGAGGCCCATGCTGACGCTGATGGCGAAGCAGTTCATGAGGCTCCGGAAACTGGCGCCTTCCTTGTGCATGTCGATGAAGATCTCACCGAGACTTCCGTCGCCGTACTCGCCAGTGCGAAGGAAGACTTTGTGGCCGCCGATGCGCGCTTCCTGGGTGAAGCCGGTGCGCTTCTTGGGCAAACGATGGCGCACGCTCTCGGGCGGAAGGAGCCCTTCCTGCGCCGCGTTGGGCACGCGAACGGGCGCGGGCTGCGCCGCGATGACGTTCACTTCCTCGATCTCTTCGACGTCCTCGTCGTCGTCGCTGGTGGAGGAGAGCGGCTGGCTCGCCTTGCACCCATCGCGGTAGAGGGCGATGGCCTTGAGGCCGAGCTTCCAGCCCTCGAGGTAGATCTCTTCGATCTCTTCGACGCTGGCGTCGTTGGGCAGGTTGACGGTCTTGGAGATCGCGCCGCTGAGGAAGGGCTGCGCGGCCGCCATCATACGGATGTGCGCCATGGGCGCGAGGAAGCGCTTGCCCTTCTTGCCGCAGCGGTTCGCGCAGTCGAAGACCGGCAGGTGCTCGGCGCGAAGATGCGGCGCGCCTTCGACGGTCATGCGACCGATGACGACCTCGTTGAGTTCCTCGATGTCTTTGCTGGAGAGACCCCAGTGCTTGAGGATGTTGAAGTTCGGCTGGCTCATCACCTCGGCGGTGATGCCCATGCGCTCGTAGGCTTCGGGGCCAAGGACCCAGGGCGCGAGCGCAAAGCTCACGTCGAACACGCCGCGGAGGGCGTCTTCGGCCTTTTCGATGTCGCGCTCGGTGAGACCCTTTTCGAGGAGGCTCTTGCGACCGAGGTGCGGCGCGCCGGTGAAGGTGTTGGTGCCGGTGACAAAGCTGACGATCTCGGCGACCTGGGCGTCGGTGTAGCCGAGGTTCTTGAGGGCGTGCGGCACGGACTGGTTGACGATCTTGAAGTAGCCGCCGCCGGCGAGCTTCTTGAACTTCACGAGGGCGAAGTCCGGCTCGATGCCGGTGGTGTCGCAGTCCATGAGCAGACCGATGGTGCCGGTCGGCGCGAGGACGGTCGCCTGGGCGTTGCGGTAGCCGTAGAGCTCACCGAGTTTGACGGCGAGATCCCAGTCCTGACGCGCGGCGCGAACGAGCTCGTCGGGGCAGCCGGCCGGGTGACCGTCGGCGATGCCGGGGCCGCCGGGCTCGTCGATCTGATAGGCGGCGTCGCGGTGCTTGCCCATCACCTTGAGGAAGGGCTGCCGGTTGCGGGAGTAGCCGCCGAAGCTGCCCTTGGCGGACGCGATCTCGGCGCTCGTGGCGTAGGCGTGACCGCAGAGGATCGAGGTGAGCGCCGACGCGATGGAGCGACCCTTGTCGCTGTCGTAGGGGATGCCGAGGCGCATCAGCATGGTGCCGAGGTTGGCGTAGCCGAGGCCGAGGGGGCGGTAGTCGTGGCTGTTCTTGGCGATCTGCCGCGTCGGGTAGGACGCGAGGTCGACGAGGATGTCCATCGCGAGGATGAGCACGCGGATGGCCTGGCGGTAGCCCTCGACGTCGAAGTTGCCCTGCTCGTCGATGAACTTCACAAGATTGATCGACGCGAGATTGCAGGCCGAGTTGTCGAGGAACATGTACTCGGAGCACGGGTTGCTCGCGTTGATGCGGTCCGAGTTCGGGCAGGTGTGCCACTCGTTGATGACCGAGTCGTACTGCACGCCCGGGTCGGCGCAGTCCCAGGCGGCCTGGGCGATCATGCGCCACAGATCCCGCGCCTTGAAGGTCTCGACGGTCTCACCGCTGGTGCGCATGCGCGTCGACCACTCGCCGTCGTTTTCGACCGCCTTCATGAACTCGTCGGTGACGCGCACGGAGTTGTTCGAGTTCTGGCCGCTGACGGTGTGGTAGGCCTCGCCGTTGAAGTCGCTCGAGTAGCCCTGGGCGATGAGCGCGCGGGCCTTCTTCTCTTCCTTGGACTTCCAGGTGATGAAGTCGGCGATCTCCGGATGGTCCATGTCGAGGCAGACCATCTTGGCGGCGCGGCGCGTGGTGCCGCCGCTCTTGGTGGAGCCAGCCGCGCGGTCGAAGACCTCGAGGAAGCTCATCAGGCCGCTCGAGGTACCGCCGCCGCTGAGCTTCTCCTGCTTGCCGCGGATCTTGCTGAAGTTGGTGCCGGTGCCCGAGCCGAACTTGAAGAGGCGCGCTTCGTTGCGGACGAGCTTGTAGATCTCCATGAGATCGTCTTCGACGGACTGGATGAAGCACGCCGAGCACTGGGGCTGCTCGTAGGCGTTCTTCGATTCGGTCATCGCGTCGGTCTTTTGGTCCCAGTACCAGTTTCCTTCGGCGCCCTTGATGCCGTACTCGTGCCAGAGACCGCAGTTGAACCAGACGGGGGAGTTGAAGGCGGCCTTCTGGTGAATGAGGAGGTGAACGAGCTCGGCCTCGAAGTTCTCAGCGGCGGCTTCGTCGGCGAAGTAGCGGCCGAACTTCTCGCCGGTGGTGCGGATCGTGTGGGCGACGCGGTGCACGAGCTGGCGAACGCTGCGCTCGCCCTTGCCGCTGTCACCGTGGAGACCGGCTTTGCGGAAGTACTTGGAGACGGCGATATCGGTGGCGAGCTGGCTCCAGCCGGCGGGGACTTCGGCGCCCTTGAGCTCGAAGACGATCGAGCCATCGGAGCCGGTAATGACGCTGTCCCGGAGCTCGTACTCGACGGCTTCGTACGGGTCTTCGCCCGACCGTGTGAGTTTGCGATCGACGTGAAGTCCGCCCACCTGCTGGGTGACCTCCGCTCGCCGAAGGGCTCCATCTACCGTCTGCTCAGCGTCCATGATTCGAGTCTCTAGCGCCACGTTTCGCCTCCCGCCACGACCCCCCGGCCGTGGGAAATGCCATTGATTTCATCAAGCTAAAGGGCGAGTTGTTCCTTCCTCGCGCAGCGTCTGTGCGGAGGTCGCCCCGTTCTAAGTTGTCGCGATCCGAGTTGGTTTTGCGCGTTTTGCGCGGGTTCGAAAAAGCCGTTCCGAAAAAGCTTGTACTTTCGACGATTTCACCAACGCTGAGGCGCACGAATGCACCGCTGTCTGAGCGGAAGAAATCCCCATTTCTTCCACCGACAGTACACCTGCTTTCCACAGCGTACCCACAAGGTGTTGTGGTGGTCGGTAGGCGAGCAACACAACAGATTGCGGAAGCCCTGTGGTTACGCTCACGACACGGAGGCGTCAAGCACCCTTTTGAACGGGTCGTGTCGGTTTTTTGAGAGAGCAATGATTCCGGTCCCTTGGCGAGGCGCCTTGTGGGGCAAAAGCATGTGCAGGGACCGTACGTATCAAGTGTCTCACGGCCGCTACATTTGCGCATTGCATGGTGATGTATGGCCACGGTGTGAACCCTACAAGATGTAGTGGTGCGGTCCAAAAAAGTGCACAACCCTTGGGATCCTAGGGTTCGTGGTGGGTCCCCGGGAGTGGACGTAGCGAACATGCGCCAGGCGGGTGGCAGGGAGGTGTCATCCGTGCGCTCAGGCGCGATCGAATTGGTGCGATCGGGGCGAATTCCTCTTGAGATCATTTGGGAAATGGTGGTTCGAAGGGCGTTCGATCGGGATGTTTGGACACCCATGGCCACTTATGGGGTGATGGAATGTGCCCCGAGGGTGTGACGTGAGATACGGCCTCACGTGATTTCAAGGGGTTAGCGAGGTAGGGGGATCGAGCTCGATCCCCTCCACTCGCGGTGCAAGAAGAGGAGTGCAACGCAAGAAAATGGTGGGTTACTGAGCACGACTTCCGAGCAGGTTCGGGTTCTTGCCCGTGCCCCTGCCCCTACCCTTGCCCGTGCGCGAAATGACGAAAGTGACGAAGCGCGCCCCCAACGGACGAAAAGGGCTGCTTACCGACATCACGAGCCTTTCGGCGCGCATTGGCGAAAGTGAAGAAGCATCCCTCCTCGTCTCCAAGCGCCGTCTGTCGTCAACCCGGAGCGTCCCCAGGTGTCAAACTAGCTCGGCGCGGTACTCGTCCCACGGCGACTTCCAGGCGTGGCCGTCCGGTGTGACCACTTGGCTCGGCGGCGCCTGTCGAACGGACCACTCAGTCCAAGCGTCTGCTTCGTGATCGAAGATGGTTCCGAAGAGCGCCACGATTTCGATCGCCCGAACGTTCGCCGCGTGTCGCACAAAGACTCGCGCGGCTTCTTCGATGGGGCCGAAGTCGTCGAGGCCGGGAAAGCCGAGGTTCTGGTAGAGAAGCGCCCACTCGCCGCTGAGCGCGACGTCGATGCGGCCGATCGATTCGTCCGCTTCCTCGAACCACCACGCGTCCGCTGGCGTGAAGACCTTGCCGGTGACGCCAACAAGCTCGTCGATCAGGGCGAGCCAGCGGCGTTCGTCAACAAGTCCGGCGACGCGGAAAGCAAAGAGGATCTCCTCGCCGTTCGGTCCGGCGCCGTAGTAGCGGCAAGGGTAGTCCACCGCAAAAGCGTACTCCCCGACACGCACGCGTGTCCGCGACGCGACGTTCCTCCTAGCGAACCTACGCGAAGCGAGCGGGGAATCGATGCGGTCGAAGCCCAATCGGGTCGGCACGAATCCTGCTCTCCCAACTCACATGCGCATTTGGGTTCTCGGCTTGGTTCTCGCGGTCAGTGTTCCGGCGCTCGCAGCAGCGTGCGCGTGTTGCGACGGCGGCTTGGCGAGAGAGGTCGTGGGCTGGTCGACCGGCGGCGACGCGCTCGTTCGCGCAACGCACCTCGGCTGCGAAGACCACCTCGCCTTCGAAGTCTGGCGACCGGGCGCGAGCGAACCCGCCGGATGCTTCGATGCCTACGGCGACGATCCCGAACGCTCGGTGGCGTGCGACGCGCTGGCGTACGGGTTCGACCAGTTTCCTGCGAACGAGCCACGTCCCAGAGCGCGCATCCCGCACGCCGCCGAGTACTCCGTCGCCGCAACGCGCGTGCCCGCCAACGACGTTCGCGCCACGCTGACCCCCGCCGGTGATGGTGCCGAGCTTCGCGTTGAGGTTCGAGTCGGAAGCCGCTGGCAGGAGATCCTCGTGCGCTCCCTTCCGCGCCTTGGAACCCCGGAGATCCCCCTCGACGACGACGACATCGAAGCGCTCCCGATGGCCGAGCAAGCAGACGTCTGGACACCGCGCGCCATCGACGTTCGGGTGTGGCGCGGGCCGGCTCGCTCCCTCGTCGAAGTCGGCGGCTTCGACAGCTCTCCCGGCACCGGCTTTTGGGAGGACATACTCGCATGGGTCGACCTCCCGGAAACATCGACCGCCCCCGCAGCTGCGCCGCCCACCTTTGCAGTCTTCGCACACGGAAGTCCGGCGATCGCAACGCGCTCGCAAGAGGAAGATCTCGAAAGGCGACTTCGCGCCGTGAATCGACTTGCGCTGCGGCATCATCGGCGCGGCGAGTTCCGCGAGTCTGCAGAGCTCTTCGCGCGGCTCCTCTTCGCGGCACCGTCGAATGCGGTCTATCGCTACAACCTCGCCTGCGCCCTCGCGCGTCTCGGCCAGGAACGTGCCGCGCTTCGGCTCCTCGAGGAACTCGCGACTGCGAGCGACTGCGATCGCTGCGAGGAGCGTCTTCGTCGTGCCCGCCGCGACCCGGACCTCCGACGTCTTCGCGATCGACTACCGACCCCTCCCTAGCCGAGCCCCGCGCTCCGTCGACAGCCTTTCGATCGAAGATCACGAAAGGCGTGGAGAGCATCCGCGAAGAATCGCCTAACGCGGCCGAATTTACGTGAGCTACACCAGCACTTCCTGAAAGAAGCCGGCGATCGTGGTTAGGGTTGCTTCGATGACCCCTGCCTGGTCGTAGTACGCGAGGTGCGGCGTCTCTCCTCCCAGGAGAGCCGCTTACTCTCGCTTGGGATCGCGCCGAAATGCCGGCGCGCTGCATCCGGCAAGAAGGACTGATCGCTGTGGATCATGAGGTGAGGCTTTCGCAGCCGCGCCGCGGCGCTGAGGCTTTCGTAGCCGAGAAGGTCCGCGTCGCTCAAACGTCGGTCCACGACCCGCAGCGCGGCGCGTCGTCAAAGCGACATCGACACTCGCGCTCCTGGTCGATGACGTAGCGCGTTCCGTCAAAGCGTGCGGTGCGCTCCCACCAATGACACGAGCCCGCTTGAACCGACACCATCAGTCCGACGGCCCCATGCGTCTTGGTCAGCGCCTGAAACTCGGTGGTCGTTAGCTCCCCAGCCCAGACCGCGCAGTCCTCTCGCTGAAAGTAGAGCTCGTAAGTAGAGCCACCGGAGCCGCCCGCAAAGGTCGTGGTGAGGATCGGATCGGCGCGGCCATCCTCGTCGAGGTCGAGACGGCTCTCATAGGTCTCGATCCGCGAACCCTCAACCCACGAGTCTTCGAGGCGCGCTCGGGCGTCCGCGTAGGGATCGACACAGTCGTGGGCTGCTGGCGCGGGGTGCGCTCCAGTCGCGCGCGCTTGTCGCCCTTCCCGAACTTCTTGCGTCTGAGCTTCATCGGGCGTCTGAACCTCGCGACGACTCGCCGCGTTCGCGGACGCACAACCGAGCAGCGCTAGAAGGACGATCCGCGTCATGCCTGTCAAACGACCCGGCGGTCGTCTTCCTTCCCTACGCGAGCGCGCCGATCACAACCTGCACCGCAACGCCGACCGCCGCGAGAAGACCGGCGGTAAACGCGAGGCTTCGAAGACCCCCGACGCGCAAGAGGAAGAAGAGCGCGTGGGCATAGCGCGCGCCGACAAAGACGCTCGCGTACACCACCGCCGCTTCGCTCTCTTCGTAGTGCGGACGAAACTGCCCGTCGGCGTTGATGCTGAAGAGCGCGAAGAGCAGAAAGAGAAAGAACGCCTCGTTCTCCAGGGAGTTGCGAATCACGGCCTGGGCGCGCTCTGTCAGCGGGCTGTCGCCAACCGACGCGTTGAGCAGCTTGGCGTCTTCGGGATGTCGAAGGGTCTTGGTGCGCAGGCGATCGACGACCTGCACGAGCACCACGAGAACCTGCTTCAAGAAGAGCGCTGCAATCGTGAGCGCGAGGATGTTCCAGCCAGCCATGACGCCACCCTAGAGCGTGCTCGCGAGGGGACAAACTTCTCGCCGTGCGATTCAACCAAGGAGAGCGCGAACTTGGGGCAGATTCTCGAGCGTGGTTACCACCAGCTTTGTGCCCCCATACTTTGCGTTCGTCGTTAGAAAACGAACCCTGCCCTTGGTGCGTTCTTGATGCGCGTTGAGCTCCGCGGTCCACCGCTGAAACCCGCGCTTGCCCTCGATCGTGGCGCGCTCACCCGTCGCGTACTCGTAGGTCCACCGAAGCGCGTCGGGATCGAGCTCTATGTTCTTGATCGCAACGGCACCCTTCGTCAGCTCCTTCAGTTTCGACGCCAAACGCATCGGCTGAAAACTGATGTAGAAGTCGATGCCGGTGGGCTTTTCAACGGCGACGCCAGGGACCAGGAACCGCGCCACGGCGCGCCTGCTGCGAAGGCCATGAAGGAAGCCATCGTAGCAGACCTCCAGGTACTCCTCATAGGTGGGGATGCTGTAACCCAGGGAGACCAGCGCGCTTCGGGCTTCGTCGAAAAGAGAGCGAGAGATGATGCGAGCGTAGGGCTCCGCGAACTGTGCCGTCGAGCTTAAATCGAAACGGGGCACAGCCAGAAGCTGCGCCCCGTTGAAGGAATGAGAACGTCTTAGTAGTTGCGGCTGCAGAAGCCGATGTCGTTGGTCGCGCAGATGCAAAACGCCGCGCCGCTCAAACCCGCGCAGGGGTCGCTGCTGTAGCCGCCGCTGCTGGAACCAGAGCCACCGGAGCCACCGGAGTAGGAGCTTCCGCCGGAGTCGTAGTCCGGAATGCGGCAGCCCTGCTCGTCCTCGAAGTCGCCGCAGTCGTTGTCGCCGTCGCAAATCCATCGCGCTGGGATGACCTCGCCGGTGCGGCAGAGGCAGTCGTCGCCCACGCAGTTCATCCGCGGGATGCGCGTGCCCGGGCAGCCGCGCTCGTCGTCCCAGTTGTCGCAATCGTTGTCGCCGTCGCAGACGAAATCCTCGTCGATGTCCTCTCCGTTGCTGCAAAGGCAACGACCGCCCTCGCAGTAGAGATCGGTTTCCTCACCACCACAGGCGACAACGAAGAAGAGAGCGAACACACCGGCAAAACGAAACATCGGGACCTCCTTGAGACGGCGGGCTTCTCGTGCGGGTGTTCGACGAGTTGTTCCGAGATCGCTTGACCCACTGGGTTACCCAGTTATCCTCCAGTCAGAAATAGCGATAAACTCTTTAGTTTTCATGACGTTGGGCGGGGTCAGATTTTCTGCCCGTCTGAATCGAAACGTACCTGGTACGACGTCAGATTTTCTGCCCGTCTGAATCGAAACGTACCTGGTACCGGGCGGGCGGCACGAGGATCTGAGTGTTTTCAAGGAGTTGGAGGGTGCCGGTTCAGAAACTCAAAATGAGGCGGGTGAGCGTTGCGGATGAGGTCTTCGAAGCCCTTGCCCGCGCGATCCTCGACGGGCGCTTCGAAGCAGGAAGCAAGCTACCCTCCGAGCGCACGCTCGCCGAAGAGCTCGAAGCGAGCCGGGTGCTGGTGCGGCAGGCGATTCACCGCCTTGGGGATCTCGGCCTTCTTCGGATTCGTCAGGGCGCGGCGACGACCGTGCGCGCACTGGCGGACGTCGACGATGTTCGCGTGCTCGAGCTGCTCTATCGGCTGGGCGATCCGAGCGAGATGAATCCCTACGTGATCGAGCGGCAGTACATGAACGGGCTCTCGCTCCTCGAGCTGGCGTCGATTCGCGGCACCGACGAGGCGCGGCAAGAGATCCTGCGCATCACAACCGAAGAGGCGCCGGTAGAGGGCGACGACTTTCTGCCCTTCGAGCAGACGTTCTGGTTGGCCGTCGCCGACGCGTCGCAGAACCCGATCTTTCGAATGGAGCTGAGCTGGTGGTACCGCACCATCGGTTCGTCGTTGCCGCGCCCGGCGATCGTTGCCCAGACGTCGATCGCGCTGCGCGTTGCGTTTCATCGTGAGCTCGCGCGGCGCCTCGTCGCCCGGGAAGACGCGGTCGCTCATTACCGCGCGATCGTGTGCCCGATGTTGGAGGGATCATGAGAGTGTTCGTGCTCGCGCTTTTCGTGGCGGCGTGTTTGCCCACGGAGGAAAGCAGCGAAATGCCGGCGATTCGCCTCGAGGGCATTCCCTGCGAGGTCAGCGACATCGTCGGTCGACGGTGCATTGGCTGCCACGCGGACGATCCGCAGTTTGGCGCGCCGATGGCCCTGACGAACGCGTCGAGTTTTGCCGCAGAACGTCGAGGTCAACCGGTTCACGAGCTCGCGCTCGAGCGGATTGGTCGCGATGACGAATCGCGGATGCCGCCGGCGAGTCAAGAGGCGCTCACCGACGAGGAGCTTGGTGCGCTTGAGGCGTGGCTCGGGTCCGGCGCACCCGAAACGGACGACGAAGGGGTGTGCGGCGGGGAACCGGCGGAGGTCTGTCAGGATCCGAGCTGTCTTCCCTGCGAACCGGACCGGCGCTTTCTTGTACACGGCGAAACACAAGCCGATCCCTTCGTCGTTCCGGACAGCGGCAACCCCTTTCGGTGTGTGGCGTTTCGTTCGCCTTTCGGCCGGCGGGATCAAGCTGCCGCGTGGGCGCCGATTATCGACGACGAGCGGGTTGTCCATCATTGGATCCTCTACCGAACGTCCACGCCTCAGCGGGAAGGCGCGCACGATTGCAACATGCCCCTCGACGCGGTGGGACTGATGGGCTGGGCACCGGGAACGCAGGCGAGCGTGCTTCCGGACGACGTCGGTCTCGAGCTCTCGCAGGGCGGCGACGAGTGGCTGATCTTGGAGATGCACTACTGGAACGCCGCGGGTCACACCGATGCGATCGACCAGAGTGGCGTGGCGATCTGCACGACGGAGGGTCGCCGAAAGACCGCGGGCATTCTCACCTTTGGGTCGACCGCGATCAGCCTTCCGCCGCGGCTCGACACCACGATTACGGGTCTTTGCCCGAGTACCTCGACACTTCTTCTTTCGGAGCCGCTGAAGGTCATCGCGACGACGCCGCATATGCACCGACTGGGCACGCGCATCGTCAGCGAGGTGCTTCCCGCGGGACTCGACATTCGCAGCCGCCGACTCGTGCGCGTCGACCCGTGGAGTTTTGACGACCAGCGAACGCATTGGTTCGACGACCCGGTGATGATCCGTCCGGGCGATGCGGTGCGGACGCGATGCGTGTACGAAAACGAGTCCGACGAGTTCGTGTTCTTTGGAGAGCGCAACGAGGACGAGATGTGCTTCAACTTCGCCCTCGTGTATCCGCTCGAAGCGCTTCCTGCGGGCTTCGCAAGAACGTGTGTGACGACCCTCGGGCTCTAAAACGTAGTCAGTAGAGCGGCGCGTCCATGCCGTCGGTGATGACGACGTAGACAATGGTGTCGGCGGTAACGGACGCGTCGAGGGCATCCCAGGCAGTGCGGAGCGATTCCGCGTGCATCTCGCCGTAGGCCATGACGACGAGGATCTGTTTGTCCCATGCGTCATCAGGGGCGACCCGCGCACTCGATTCCAGAACGTCCATTAGCTTGTCGGTGAGAATTCGATCCGCCTCCGAGACGGGGTACGGATCGTCGCGGGGAAAGCCGACGGCACGGGTTACGCTCACGCCGATCTTTTGATCGCCGAAGGCCACGAGGAGGTCAGTGATCGCTCCGGCGACATCCACGTAGATGATGTTCGTTTCGCTCTTGAGAAAGGATGCGCCTTCGCAGCGTTCCAACACTTCGTACGCAAAGAGTTCGCTGACGATGCTACTGCCACCGGCTGTGCCCTCCTCGAGGATCTGCTGACCCCCCGCGGTGAGCGCGTCGACGTCTTCGGGGTCGTCAAAGGGGTCGCTTCCAAAGTCGAGACGATTGACGAAGAAGGAGGGGGCATCCGCGGAGAGCTCGCCGATGATCATCGCGCAGGGCCCGAGGATGTCGCCGAAGCCGGGATCTGCGAGACCGCCGTCGGAGCCCGCGTCCATCTCGACAGCGGAATCGGCTGCGTCCACGCCGACGTCTTCGCCGTCCGCTCCCGCGTCCACTCCCGCGTCCTCGTCCCCAGCATCGACGCTGGTGTCGGGCCGGGCCGCATCGATTGCAGCGTCGAAACCGGCGTCGCCAGAACTGGAATCGTCCCCGCACGCGACAAGAAAGAAGCACGCAATCAGCAAAAAGCGCCTAGCCATGGCGGCTGAACTCTGCCTTGTGAACGGCAATCGCGACAAGACGGCATGGTTCGATGTTCCGAATTGTTGCCGCCAGACCTCACTTTTGGAATTTTGCATTCTTACTTTATTGGAATTTTCCAATGGTACGGACCATGCTAGGGTTTCCCCTCATGGCAAAACGAGAGCCCTCCTCCTCCCAGACTCAATTCAAAGCCGTGCGACCTGAGACGGCGAGCACCACCGCCGAGATCGAGTTCGAGCTTCTTCAACGCGAGCTTGCGATCACCACCGCGGTCCTCGACAGCGCGCGCGAGGTGAAGCGCAACGCCGAGGAGAAGCTGAACGACGACATGAACTGACCGCTCTTCGGGGTGGTTTAGCGTGGGCCGCGCAATACGATCGTAGTGGGGAACCTACGACGTCGCGCGACCACGAGGATACCGAGCAGAACTCCGAGGGGTGTGTTTCCTTGCGCGACGCTGCAGCCGCTTGCGTCGTCGTCGGAGCTAGCGTTCGTGGCCGTCTCGGTCATGGCCGTCTCGGTCATGCCAGTCCCTTCGGTCATGCCCGTCATTTCGGTCATCTCGGACGACATCGAGGCGGACATGGTCGCGGATGCAGGTGGAACGCATCGGCGATGACTGCACCGTCCTTCGTCGCATTCGGAACTCGTCGAGCACGTTCCGCCGGTGCGCTCATGCAAAGGCGGACAAGGCGGCGGCGGCTCGAATGCGTTGCGGGAAACCTCGGTCGGCAAGCCCCGCGCGCCACGGTCGTCCTCTAACAGGTCCAGACATGGCTGATCCGGCACGTAGCGAAAGCAATGACCTTCGGGGCAGGTCCAGCCGTCCGGGCAATCGCTCGTAACCTGGCACGAGGGACGAGCGCAACGACGGCCGCCGTGATCCCACTCGACCACGTAGCCAGGATCGCAGGTTGGTTCTGGAAGCGGTGGAAGAACGTCCGCCGCAGCGAGAGATGAGGTTCCGAGAAGGGCGCAAATGAGGACGACGCGCATGCGGCGCATCCTACTCCGTGGAGCCAAGCTCGAAAACGTAGACGAAACGTGCGTGAAATCGTCGCGAATCGCTGGACCGCACGGCCTCCCCAAAGCGATCCTTCGGTGATGCGTCGTCTTCCGCTTCTTCTGCTCTTGGTGTCGACCGCGGCTTCTGCGCAGACGCGACCGACCTCGGACGACATGTCAATTCTCTCCGGGCGCACGGTCGGCAACGGCGACATCGTGATCGCGGCCGCCCTCGGATGGCCAGGCTTTTGGGCAGAGATCGTCTTTGCGCCCACCTCGCGTTTCAACATCGGCTTTCGTGGAGCCGTCGACTACGGCTCGCCCCTCATGGACCTGGAGACGGGCATCGGCGGAGACGTGTCCATCCCGATGCGCCTTCATCTCTACGGACGAAACGACATCGATGTAGCGGCGGTCCTTCGACCGCTCGCGATCTTCGGTGAAGGGGCGCTTGTGGGACAGCGAAGCACTTTTGCCGACAACTTTGGCTGGGGCGTCGGCGCGGAAGGTGGCATGCGCGCGGGGTTTCACGTGAGCGACGCGGTCACTCTCGCCGCGGGGGCCTTGGTCACCATTGTCTACGTCGACACGCCGGACGCGGCGCGCTCGAACGGTATCGTTTCCACCTTTGCGGCGGTCGCGGCAGTCGAAGCGTTGATGAGCCGGCGCACGCTTCTCTTTGCTGAACTCGTGGGCGGCTATGGCGTGGCGCGCGACGAGCTCTTCGCGGACCACGGCGTCCTTCGTCTCTCCCTCGGCGTCGCGTTTCGCCTCGGGTAGTCGACGCCCTTCAACGACGCTGCGCGAGCATCCAGCGTGGCACGTTCACGTCCGGAAAACGCTCCATGGGACTCTTAACCTCGCCGCCCTCGCGCCACTCGAAGTGGAGGTGCGGTCCGCGCGAGACGCCGGTGTTGCCCGCCGTCGCAATGGTCTGACCGCGCCGAATCACCTGCCCCGGGAACGCGTGAATTGTCGTGAGGTGCGCGTACGCGCTGACCTCGCCGCCGCCGTGAAGAAGCACGAGAAGGTTGCCGTACCCCGCGATGGTGTTGTCGGCGTATCCGACGAGCGCGTCTTCCACAGCGCGCACCGGCGTTCCGACTTCGGCGGTGATGTCGACGCCGCGATGGGTGATGCGGCGACCGCGAAACTGCAGGCCACGGCCGAAACGGCCCCCGTCGACAGGCCAATGAAGTGGATAGTGGGGCGCTTCAATGCCGAGCTCCGGGAGGGCGTCGAGCCACTCGGGGCGAGGACGGGTTCGAATCAGCTCGGCCGCCGCGCGATGGGTACCAAGGCCGAGCTCGCGCGCGCGACGGGCGGCTTCACCGTAGGGTTCCGGGACCTGGCGAGGTCCGTTGCAGTACGCGCGCCGCCCTTGATGCCCGCAGCGTTCTTCGTTGGGAAGCCAGCCCTTAACCTCGGGAAGCTCGTCGAGCTCAACCGGTTCGGCGGCGCGTTCCGCTGACGGTTCAACCGAGGGTTCAGCAAGGTCGACAGGCTCGAGCGCGAGCGCGCGAGTAGACTCCGTGACTGCGATGCGGCTTTGAAGCTCCGGCGCGGCGGGGACCCCGTCGCAGGCCAAGAGCAGCACGAGCCACGTCCACCGCATGGCTGACCCTAAATTGAACCCGTGTCCAAGGCCAGTTCATCGCCATTCGCCGCGGCGTTCCGGTGGTATCTTCCCGCGCGGTGAAACTCGATTTCGAAAAGCTGGGCGCGTTCTATCTCGGTCGCCGGTTTGAGCCGGACACCGGCGTCACGGACGAAACGATCCTCTACGACGCCAAGGACCTCACCACGCATGCGATGTGCGTTGGCATGACCGGCAGCGGTAAAACGGGACTCTGCCTTTCGCTCCTCGAAGAGGCGGCCATCGACGGCATTCCGGCGATCTGCATCGATCCCAAAGGCGACCTCGGCAATCTGCTGCTGACATTTCCTTCGCTCGAGGCGAGCGCGTTCGAGCCATGGATCGATCCGGGCGACGCGTCGCGGCGAGGACAGACCGCCGCCGAACGCGCGGTCGACGTGGCGGCGCTCTGGAAAGATGGTCTCGCAAGCTGGGGACAGGACGGCGCGCGAATTCAGCGGCTCCGAGACGCGGTGGACTTCGCGATCTACACCCCGGGAAGCGACGCCGGCCGGCAGATCTCGGTGATGGGTTCCCTCAAGCCGCCGAAGAACTACGACGGCGATACGGATCGAATCACAGCCGCGGTGAGCGGTCTTCTTTCGATGATCGGAGTGGACGCCGATCCCGTGCAAAGCCGCGAGCACGTGTTCTTGAGCAACGTGGTGCACCATGCGTGGTCGAGGGGTGAGGCCCTTGAGCTCGGTGGGCTCGTGCGCGCGGTGATGGATCCGCCGATCGCGCGGGTGGGCGTTCTCGACCTCGACACGTTTTTTCCAAAGAAGGATCGCCAGGCGCTCGCGATGCGTCTGAACGGGTTGCTCGCGAGTCCGGGCTTTGGCGCGTGGATGCAGGGCGAACCTCTCAGCGCGCAGCGGCTTCTGTGGACGCCGGAAGGCAAGCCGCGCGTCAGCATCCTGAACATCGCGCACCTGAGCGACGAGGAGCGCATGTTCTTCGTGACGCTGCTCCTCAACGAGGTTGTGAGCTGGATGCGAACGCAGCCCGGCACGTCCAGCCTGCGCGCGCTCCTCTACATGGACGAGGTCTTCGGCTTTCTTCCGCCGGTCGCTGCGCCGCCGAGCAAGAAGCTCTTTCTGACGCTCTTGAAACAGGCGCGTGCGTACGGTCTCGGGCTGGTGCTTGCGACGCAGAACCCGATCGACCTCGACTACAAGGCGCTTTCGAACTGCGGGACGTGGCTGCTCGGTCGGCTGCAGACGGAGCGGGACGTCGCTCGCGTGATGGACGGCCTTGCGGGGGCAGCGCAGGCGGCGGGGCAGACGTTTGATGCGTCGGCGCTGAAGTCGACGCTCGCGGGGCTCAAGAGTCGCGTGTTTCTGATGAACAACGTGCACGAGAGCGCGCCGGTGCTCTTTCATACGCGCTGGGCGATGAGCTACCTGCGCGGGCCGCTGACGAGCGCGCAGATTCGAACGCTGGAGGGTGACGCCGGAGACGACGGCGCGAAGGGAGCTACGGCGGGACCGACCGCGACTGCTGCGACTGCGAGCGCAACCGTAGCGGCAGCGACTGCGGCGGCAGCGACTGCGGCGGCAGCGACTTCAACGGGAGCGACTTCAACGGGAGCGACTTCAACGGGGGGCGCTACCGCGAGCGCGGATCCGATTCAGGCGCGCCCCGTGATCGAAGCGGAGATCGACGAATTCTTTGTCGGTGATCCGGTCGGAGACTTTTCCTACGAGCCCGCGTTTCTCGCGACGGTTCGACTTCACTACAAACGGGCG
>JBCDAA010000190.1:0-16500 GCA_039186435.1 Myxococcota bacterium
CCGAACCCGAGCCAGAGCCTGCACCCGAACCCGAACCGGAGCCCGAACCCGCCCCCCTCGAAGCAGGCGCGATGGTGTCCATCCCTGCGGGGCCCTTCCTCGCGGGAAGCGCGCCCGGTGTTCCGTGGCGGCGCGCTCGCGACGAGGCCGACCTCGTTGAGGTCTCGCTCGGGGCGTTTCGCATCGATCGACTTCCCTACCCGAACGATCCCGACCAGTCGCCCCGAACCCACGTCACCGCCAACGAAGCCGCCGCGCTTTGCGACGCGGAGGGCAAACGTCTCTGCAGCGAGCTCGAATGGGAACGCGCCTGCAAGGGCGGCAACGCGGAGCGACTTTTTCCGACCGGCCCGAACCTCGATCTCGAGACCTGCGCAAACAGCGCATGCGCATCTCCCGAAGACGTCCTGCGGATGGGCGTGCTCGCCGGCGAGTGGACGGCGTCGAGCGGAAACCGCGGCCTTGAAGCCAGCACGCGAATCTTTCGAGGTGCTGCCCCCGACGCCGAGCTCCTCCATCGGCATCGATGCGCGGCCCGGCGCGCGGCGGAACCGGCCACGCTGAGCGCGAACCTCGGTTTTCGCTGCTGCGCGGGCCCTGTCCAAACCGCGACCTATCCCGAAGAACGAGACCCGGCGCGCTTTCGACGAATGACCCCGAGTCAAGACGAGCTCCGCGCCATGCTGCGATCCATCCCCGAACTTGCGCCCTGGGCGGACGACTTCGTGCACGAAGACGCCGAGAGCATGGCGCGCGCGCTTCAGGACGACGACGCGGACCTTCGCGGTTGGGAACTCACCGGGGGACCGCTCCGCTGGTCTCCCCGCACGGGCGACGTGGCGTGGGTACTCGCTGGCCGAAGTCGCGGTGATGCGCTCGTCGCGGTGCTCTACACCCTCCCGGACGGGAGCTTCCGGCACGCGTCGAGCTTCGTCCTTCGCGGCGAGAACACACCGATCGCGGTCGCCTTCACGCCGCCCTCCCGCGGCGAACTCTTGTGGAGCCCCTGCTGGGGGTGCCTCGGTGAAGGCGGCGCGATTCGCCTTCGCGAGGACGGCGCCCTCACCGTGTCGCACCGCTAGGTGGCCCACCACACAAGTCCGGCTGCGGCGGCAACGAGGCCGAGGCAGCCGAGAGCACAACCTACCTCCTCGGCACGACTCACTGGCACCGGTCGCGGATTTCGGTAGTCGATCGTGCGCAGCATCGACTCAATGAGAAACCCGAGGATGAAGTCCTCCGCGCCACACCACCGCGCCACGACGAGTTCCTGGGTTGTGTCGTCTAGCTGGACCACGACGAGCACTTCCGCCGAGGTGTCGATCATCACCCACTGGTGCGCACCGTCGAACGCGATCGTCACCCAGTCGTCGGTGGAGTTCGCCGCAAGCCACGCCTTCCCTCGCTCGGTCTCCGTGAGATCGGGACGACCGCTCAGAATCTGTTCGTCGAAGTCTCCGGTTGGCGCAGTTCGAAGCGCAACGCGATCCCACGCGAAGTCCTGCCGAAGCACCCACGTCCAAAGGGTGTCGAACGCGTCAAAGGCCCCTTCCGGAAGGGGTTCCGCGCAAAGAAGCGCAACCGCACTCCGAATGTGCGTTCGCGCGAGGGAGGGCGCTGGCGTCCCGCGGTACGACGCATTCGGTGCGGAAAGAACCTCCCCCGCGCGCTTCACGAGAGCGCGGACTTCATCCCGAGGATCAGCGTCCACGCCTTTCCTACGCTCCCTTCAACTTCGATCTACCGGCGACCTGATAGGCTGCGCGCCGTGAAGATCGTCCGCCTCGAAGATGGCCGCTGGGCGGACGCCCGCGGCGATACGTTCCACGTTCTCAGCGCGGCCCCCTGGGACGAGGGCACCCCGACCGGCGAAACGCTTTCGTCCGCGTCCCTCGCCGCACCGGTCAGCCCCAGCAAGGTGGTGTGCGTGGGTCGAAACTACGCCGCCCACGCGAAGGAACTCGGGAACGAGGTGCCCAGCGAACCGCTCCTCTTTCTCAAACCGCCCTCCGCGATCATCGGCCCGGGGGAACCCGTTCTCCTTCCGCCGCAGAGTCAGCGCGTGGAACATGAAGCCGAGCTCGCTGCTGTGATCGGAACGCGCATCTTCTGCGGCGATCGAGACGCCGCGAAGAAGGCTGTGTTCGGGTTTACGATCGCCAACGACGTGACCGCGCGGGATATCCAGCGAGGCGACGTCCAGTTCACCCGCGGAAAGGGCTTCGACACGTTCTGCCCGATCGGCCCCGCGGTGGTCACCGACGTGGATCCGAGCGACCTCGCCATTCAACTCTGGGTCTCCGGAAAATTGCGTCAGGACGGCAGAACGAGCGCCATGGTGTGGGACGCGTTTGATCTGATCGCCTACATTTCAACGGTAATGACGCTCCTTCCCGGTGATCTTGTGCTGACCGGAACGCCGAAGGGGGTCGGGCCTCTCGCCCCGAACGACGAGGTCCGCATCTCCATCGAGGATCTCGGGACGCTCACCCACGGCGTTCTCGCACGCTCCGACGTGCACAAATCCGGCAATCGCCCTAGGAACTAACCTTGATGCGCGTCCTCCCTCTCTTGCTTCTCCTCGGTTGCTACGACCACTTCGTCCGCGGAGACAGAGACGGATCGGTGGACCCGACCGAAGACGCAGCCCTTCGCGATGCCGGTGCCGATGGCTTCGTCGCGATCGATGGAGGCATCGACGCACCGGATGGAGTGGACGGAGGGATCGACGGCGGGTTCGACGCCGGGTTTGACGCAGGCGCCGACGCGGGACGACCTCCGACGCCGCGGCCTCCCAACCCAGCGACCTGTCGCATCGAACCTGAGATCTTTCCCTTTGACGCACCGGTTCAGGAGTACCGGTGGCCGAGCGGACCGATCGAAGTTCACTCGGACGCGGTACACGTCTCCGCTACGCCTCTGGTGATCGATCTCGAGCCCGACGGTGAGGACCTCGAACCGGTGCTCGTGTTCACCTCCTACCCGCCGCTCGGGCGTACGGAAGAACCCGGGATTCTTCGCATCGTCGATCCGCGAACCAACACCACCATCTCCTACCCGCCCACCTCGGCGGATCGCGGCGTCCTCGAAGCCACGACCAACCTCGCTGCGGGCGACATCGACGGCGACGGCCGAAACGAGATCGTTGGCATCGGTGCGGGCGGCGGCACCTGGGCATTTCGTTCGGACGGCACGCTTCTGTGGCAATCGTTCTGGCCTCGGCTGAACGACCTCGGTGGCGGTCTTGGCTTCTTCAGCTCCATCGGAGGCGGCCCCGCCATCGCCGATCTCGACGCCGACGGACGACCGGAGATCGTGGTGGGTCGCATGGCGCTGGCGGGAGATACCGGAGAGGTCCTCTGGGACGCCGAAGACACCTACGGCATGGGCATCAACACCTTCATCGGACCGCTTCCATGCGTCGCGGATCTCGACGGCGATGGCCTTCAGGAAGTCATCAGCGGAAACACGCTCTTCGACGATCAAGGCGACGAGATCTGGCAGTCCGAGGTCCCCGATGGCCTTTGCGCGGTCGCCGACGTGTGGCCGGGCGTTCCGGGTCCCGACGTGATCCTCGTGTCGAATGGTTTCCTCCGCATTCTGGATCGTCGCGACGGAACGCAGGTGTGGGTGCGCGACCTCGAAGGCCGAAGCATTCGGCGCGTAGGCGGCGCTCCGACGGTCGCGGATTTCGATGGCGATGGACGACCGGAAATTGGCGTTGCCTACGCGGCCGCCTACGGCGTGTACGACGTCGAGTGCGAGGACGCGAGCGACGAGGGCTGCATCGGTCGCGGCCTTCTCTGGAAAGCCGACACCTCGGATGCCTCGTCCGCGGGAACGGGCTCGAGCGTTTTCGACTTCAACGGCGACGGGCGCAGCGAGGTCATCTACAACGATGAGCAGGCGTTCCGCGTCTACGACGGTCTTACCGGCCGCGTCGAGTTTCAGGAACCGAACTCGTCGCGCACCCGCTCTGAAAACCCGACCATCGCCGACATCGACAACGATGGCGACGCGGAAATCATCTTCTCCGCGAACGCCGAAGCGCGTTTCATCTTCGAGTGGTGGACCGACCCGGGCGTTGAGATTTGGGGCGATCGACGTGGCCGCTGGGTCGGCTCGCGCCGCATCTGGAACCAGCACGCCTACCACATCGACAACGTCAACGAAGACGGCTCGATTCCGCGGCGTCCGAACCCGTCGTGGGAAGGCCACAACAGCTTCCGCCAGAACTTCCGCGAGACCCTCGACGTCCTCGTCGTGCCGGACCTCTGGGGCGGCGAAGGCAGCTTCGAGTGCCTCGGCGGCTCGCGCGCGCGCCTCAACCTCGAGATCTTCAACTACGGCCTCGAGCGCGCCGGCACGGTCGTTGTGGGAATCTACCGCGGCCGCCCCAGTTCCGGGGGCGTGCGCGTCGGTGAGGTTCGAACCACGCGCCCGCTTCTTCCGCGGGGCGACTCGGAGGTACTCACCTTCGACGTTGACGTCTTCCCACCTTTCGAAACCTACTACGGTGTGATCGACGAGGAAGAGACCGTGTTCGAGTGCCGCGAGGGCAACAACCAGATGTTCATCTGGGAGCCGACGTGCCCGTAAAGAAGCAGGGGCAGGTCTTCACCCTCTTCTTTGCCCTCGCGGATCAGCTCGGCATCACCTCCGACCGAGAGCTCGCCGACCTCGCCGGCGTCTCGGTCGAAAGCATCGCGAACTGGCGAAGCGGATCGGTCGGCGAGCTGAAGAACCAGACGCTGCAGGGAGCCGTGCGCGGCCTGATCACCCGCGTCTCCATGCTTCAAGAACGCGCGCGTGCCCAACGCGACGCATTCGAGAGTGGCCTTTGCGGCATCGAGGTCGAAGAGGGGTCCGACCCGGCCACGATTCAAAAGAAGTTCAGTGACCGGGTCATCTACGACTACCTCGGCCACCGCTTTCTCTACTTCGACGCGCAGGGTTCCCTCGCCTGGGAGCGCCTGATCAAGACCGGCTACGACCAGGACCGGTGGCTTCGAGGCGTTGCCGCATGCGCAGACCAGTGGCTGAGCCGAGCCAAAGACCGTCATGGCCGCCCGAAGGGGGTGCTCGCGCGCGCTCTCGGGATGGATCGCAAGTCGCGCGCTCGCGGCCTCGACGTCGTTAGCCTCGGCCCCGGCGAAGGCGGCAAAGAGCTCCTCCTCCTTCGAAAGGTGCTCGGTCTCGAAGAGGACCTCGGCTCGCGGCTTCCGTGGCTCTCCCTCAGTCTGGTCGATGTTTCGATCCCGCTGCTCCTCGAAGCCGCCCGAAGCGCGCGCGGACTCGTCGGTGCAGCGGCGCCGCACATGTCGGTCCTTCCGGTTTGCGGCGATTTCGAGGAAGGGGGGCTCCGCTTCGTGCAGCGCCTTCCCACCGCACGCAAGAACGGGGAAGAAGGCGTTCGCCTCGTGCTCATGCTGGGCAACACCTTCGGCAACCTCCGCAACGAAGAAGCCTTCATCCGTAACAAGCTTTGGAAGATGACGCGGCCGGGCGACTTTGTGTGGCTCGAGGTTGGACTGAGGCCCCAGCGGATCGAAGATGATCCGCTTTTTCGACTCACCGAAGCGGACCACGAGGTCACCGCCGCCGAAACGTGCCGGCGGCGATTGCTGATCGGTCCCTATCGCCGCTGGGAGGCCGCTGCCGGACGCGTCCGATCCAACCTCCAGCTACGCGTTTCGCTGCGCGAAGACGACGACAGCTGTCCGGTGCCCGAGAGCGTCAACTTCTGCCACGACCTCGTCATCGTGGATGAGCAGCGCGCCTGCACGATGCTCTACAGCCGCCGCTACACCCTCGAGGCGACGACCCGCTGGTTCGAGGAACTCGATTTTCGCGTCGAGGGGATTCACCGCGTCGAAGACAGCAAGCGCCGCCCGCGCGTCGCACACCTGCTCTTGCGACGGCGCTGATCGCTGATCGGTGCTCGGCTGACGGTTTTTCGCTTCCCGCCGGCAGTTCTTTGACGGCAGAGACACGAAACGGTGCGGAAAGTGAAGTGTGGGCCGCCGGAACGTCCCTTGCTTTCTCCTCGGTATGCGCTCCGCCGCCGCCGTCCTGGTCCTCTGCGGATGCTTCGAGTCCTACGAGGCGCACGACGCTCCTTTTGATTCGGGACGAGACGCGGCGGTACGGACCGACGCTTCGCGCGCTCTTCCGCCTCGCGTGGTCGGCCCGGCGGACAGCGGAATCGATACGGGCGCAACCCTCCGCTGGGACGCTTCGGCACCGCGGGAAGATCCTCCTCCATGCGTTCTCGACGAAGGGCGCCGCGTTGGACGACTTCAGGTCGAAGCGCGCTGGGGCCGGCCGCATGCCGACGTGGTCATGTCGCCGCTGGTCATCCCGATCGCGGGTCGCCCACAGATTCTCGTCAACCTCGGCGCCCTTTGGACCATCAACCCGCGAACCGGCGACGCCAACGCCTTTGGTCGCACGGTGTCCCCTGCTGAACTCGAGTGGGCGACCCATCTCGCGGCGGCGGACTTGGACGGGGACGAACGTCCGGACATCGTCGGCATTCGCGCCGGCGGCGGGTTGGTCGCGACCGGAAACGATGGCCTCGAACTCTGGCGAACTCGGTGGCCCACCTCCGCCATGATCGCACCTGGCGAGTCCGGCGCACCCACCTTGGCCGATTTGAACCGCGACGGGTCTCCGGAGGTCGTTCTTGGCCACAGCGTTCTCAACGGAACGAACGGTGAGGTTCTCTGGCAGGGACCGGCTCATTCGGGGCGCGGCATCAACGGCGTCGCCGGACCCATCAGCTGCGTGGCCAACCTTCACGGCAACGCGGACCTCGAGGTGGTCGCGGGTCGAAGCGCGTTCGATGCGCGCGGCCGCGTCCTCTGGCACGCCGAAACGCCGGACGGGCTTTGCGCCGTCGGAAACGTCTTCGACGGGAATGCCGACCTCGAGGTCGCTCTCGTCGCGGAGGGGCGTCTCTATGTCTTGGATGGGGCGAGCGGCGCGGTGCTCTGGGACCGAGACCTTGTCGGCCGGGCCGGCCACGCGCTCGGCGGGGCTCCCGCACTCACGGACGCCGACGGGGATGGCGAACACGAGGTTGTCGTCGCGTACGGCGCCAAGCTCGCCCTTTACGAGCCAAACTGCGACGAGCACTGCGAAGAGGAAGGCATCCGCTGGAGCTTTCCCATTCGCGACGAGTCTTCCTCCACCTCGACGGTGACGATCTTCGACTTCGAAAGCGACGGGAGCTTCGAGGTGGTGCACAACGATCACTACATGCTGCGAATCCTCGCGGCCCGCGACGGAACGATGCTCGCCGCTGCCCGCAACCACTCGCGCACCCGCACGGAAGCACCCACCATCGCGGACGTCGACGGGGACGAGCAGGCCGAAATCGTCGCACCCTCGAGTTCGCTGGAGGGCGTCGTCGCAACGCACCAGCCTGGCGTTGCGATCATCGGTGATGCCCACGGAAGCTGGGCGGGGACCTTCGCGCACTTCACGCAGCATGCCTCCGCTGGAGCGCACACAACGACAGGCGGGACGTTTGAAACCGTCGATACCGCGGTCGGCTTTCGCCACAACGTGGATCCTTCGTTCGATCCGCGCCTCGCGCCCAACCTCTGGATTCATTCGGTGAATCTTCGCTGCAGGCGACGAGGGCGCGCGATCGCGCGCATTCGAATCCGCAACAGCGGAGACCGCCCTTCCCCCGCGGGCGTTCCGCTAACCGTTCAGGCGACCGACGCACCGCCCATCCAGCGGGGTCGAATTCCGGAGACGATTGCCCCAGGGGGAACTTTGGAGGTGGAGATTCCTTTGGAAGCAGACGGGCGTCACTGGACGATTCGGGTCGACGATGATCCGCTCATGAGCCCTCGCTCGACGGTTCTCGAGTGCAATGAGGACGACAACGAGTTCGACCTGGGTGCCCCGCGCTGCGAGTGATGGTGGCCAGCACGGAGCCGGTTTATGCTCCGGCCATGAGCGACGAAAAGGACACCACCGCCAAGGACGAGCTCTTCGAGGCCATCGACCACTTCAAAGCGGCCGCCGGCAAGCTCTTCGACAAAGCCGCCGCATCGAAGACGCTGAAGAGCGTGGGCGACAAGGTGGACGAGGTCGCATCGAAAATCGACAAGAGCACGGCCGCGAAGAAGGTCGAGGACCTCGCGGGCAAGCTCGACCCAGCGCTCGAAACCGCCGGAAAAGAAGCCGAGCGCGTCATCAGCAAGATCGGCGCGAGCGCGGAGCCCCTCGCCAAGCAGCTCAGCTCCGAACTCGGAAAGCTCACCCAGAAGATCACCGAGTCGATCAGCGACGTCGGCAAAAAGGACAGCGAAGAAGAGTAGCGCGTGTACGCGTCCTGGCTTTATGCCTTCGCGCTGACGCAGCTGATCGAGGCTCCGATCTACGTCCGCGCGCTTCGGGAGAGACCGCGCGCGGAGCGCTGGGTGCTGGCTCTCACGCCGAGCGCCTTCACCCATCCTCTTTTGTGGTTTGTCTTCGTTCCGCTGACCTACGAGCCCCTGGGGTACTGGCCCATGGTTGCGCTCGGCGAGCTGCTCGTCACCCTCGCGGAGGGTGTCCTGCTGGCAGTGTTTCGTCCAGGCTCGTTCGCAAAGGCGTTGCCTCGCGCGCTGCTATGGTCACTCGCCGCCAACGGGACCTCAGTCGCCGTGGGCTTTCTCTCGCAGTGGCTCTTCGACTGGCCGTAGCGGGCTACTCGACGATGTAGTCTTTGAGACGCGCGATGTCCTGAATCGCCTGGAGCTTCGCGAGCCCCGTCGTCTCAACCTGACGCACTCGCTCGCGCGTGAGATTCATGATCTCACCGACCTCTTCGAGGGTAATGCCCCCACGGTCCGCAACGTCGAGCGCACAGGTCTCGTTCATCTCCCAGACTTCCAGGTCGGGGAAGTTCAGCTTGATCGACCCGCGCACCGGGTGGACGTCGATGTACAGGTGGTATTTGCAGCTCACGTAGGGACACGGTCGCTCCATGTCTTTGCACTCGGTTCGCTGCGTCGGCTTCCAGTAGTCCGTCTCTGGATACAGAAGTCGCCCGCGATTCAACTCCGCCTTGCTCAGACGACGAATCGAAATCGTGCGAGCCCGCTGCCGCGAACGACGCTTGCGCCGACCGCGCCGCCGCTCCGGAACCGCGTCCGCCAGCGACGTCACCGGAGCTACCGGCGTCTCTTTCGGCACCTCGCCCGGCGCCGACATCTCACCCGTCTCCACCACCTCGGCGGAAGCTTCATTCATCATCACACCCTCCCGAACAATCGGTCTGTTGACGCGCTAGAGAACGGCTCGGGACATCCGAGCGTGGAGCGTTAGGCTCCGCTCGATCGCCTCGAGACGTCGCAAGAGGTCCGCGCCGACCTCTCGCGCTTCGGTTAGCGCCGCGCTTTCCGGCAGGGCCCCCGCCCCTTCCCGGTCCGCACGTTCGCGAATGGCGTCCGCGATGGCATCGTAGACACGTCGTAGCTGTCGCCCCAGCCCTTCGATGTCGCCGCGTACGAAGAGGAACTCCCGCTGGATTTCCTCGATGGTCACGCCCCGCGCCATCAAACGGCGGATGGACGCCAGCTGCCTGATGGCGGTCGCGGGGTAAAGGCCCTGGGAGCCGCGGTGCTTGCCTTTGCGGCCCACCCGCCGACTCCGAGGGAGCAATCCGAGCTGCACGTACTTGCGGAACGTGGCTTCCGAGAGGCGTTCACCGCGCTCCGTGAAGGTCGCCACGATCTGCTGGACGCTCATCCCCTCGGGATGCGCTCGCTCCAATGCGTCGAGCTCGTCTTCCGCAAACGCCGCCACTGGACCACGAGGGTCCATTGACCGACTAGAAGATGTTGAACGAGCTCGTTTCGATGCGTTCATGTCACTTGATGCGCGTGAATGTATTCTATTCAAAAGAATTAGGTCAAACTTTTTGTGCACACTTCTCACACCCTGTGGGAAGCACCGTTAAAGTTTTGAAATTACATATTTTTTGGACTGCAAAATCTTGACGTATCCCCACCCTACTGGGGGAATCTCGCCAAAAAATGAGATCGTTTTTGCAGTCAAAGATCGTCGTGCTTCCAGCGGATGTAGCGTCTACGCTCCACGTCATGCGAATGATGCTCCTCGCGGTGTTCCTCCTCGCCTGTGGCGGGGACCGTGAGATGGGCGAATCCTGCGGATCCGACCGCGACTGTCAGGCAGGCCTCTGCGTCGCGGGCGCCGACGGTCCGGACCCCATCTGCACCAAGAGCTGCGCGTCGAGCGAGGAATGCCCAGAGGGCTGGACCTGCAGCGGGGCGACGCAGGAAAACGTGCTCATTTGCGTGCACCGCGCCGCCACGCCCTTCGGGCAGTAGTGCGTTGACGCACCTGGGGGGCTTCGGCTACTCCGGGGCCGCTGGATACGGCTTCTCTATGGACCCGCGGGCCTGGCGACGATTCCGAAAGAACAAGGGCGCTCTCGCGGGCGCAGTCCTCGTTGCACTGGTGACCCTGACGGCCATCCTCGGCCCGATCCTCGCGCCCCACGATCCCAACGAGCAGCAGCGCGAAACGCTCATTAACGATGAGTTCGAGCCAGCTGCGCCCTTTGAGGTTGAAGGCCACTGGCTCGGCGCCGATAGCACCGGGCGCGACGAACTCAGCCGGCTGCTTTGGGGCGGCGGCATCAGCATGATGGTCGCGTACCTCGCGACCGCCCTCGCCATCTTCATCGGGATGGTCGCGGGGATCACGAGTGGCTACTTCGGCGGGTGGATCGACTTTGGCTGGATGCGTTTGGTCGACCTCCTGCTCTCTCTGCCCTTCTTGCTGATCGCCATCGCGATCCAGGGGGTCGTGGAGGACCCAAGCCTCTTCTTCTTAATCTTGCTCCTCGCGCTTCTCTCCTGGACGCGTCTTGCACGCGTCACACGGTCGAAGGTGCTTCAGGTGCGCGAGCTCGAGTACATCCAGGCGGCGCTCGCTCTCGGGATGAGTCACACGCGGGTTCTGTTGAGGCACGTGCTTCCCAACGTCCTTGGACCGATTATCGTGCTCGGAACGACCTTGGTCGCGCGGATGATCATCTTCGAGTCCGCCCTCTCCTTTCTCGGTCTCGGCGTCGATCCGCCGGACGCGAGCTGGGGCTCTATGCTCAACGAGGGACGTCAGCAGCTCGCCTATCCGCGGCTGATGCTCTTTCCGGCCACGCTGATCGTCATGACGGTCTTCGGATTTAACCTTTTGGGAGACGGGCTTCGCGATGCCTTCGATCCGAAGGACTGATGCGCTCGGCTGCGGTGTGCCCATCGCGGCAGCCCTCGGTCTCGCAGCCCTCATGGCGGCGACGTGGCCGACCCCTCCCCAAGGTCCGCGCTTTGACGGATCGGGGGACGAAGAGCCTCGCAGCGGCGGTACCTTCGTGTTCCACCACGAGGAAAACGTTCGCACTCTCGATCCGCACCTTGCCTACGACGAGCTCTCGGGAATGGCCGTTCGTCTGGTCTTCGACGGCCTGCTCGACTACGACAACGACGCGAACCTCGTCCCGAGCCTCGCGGAAACGATGCCGCAGGTGACGAACGAAGGCCGCCGGTTTCGATTTCGACTTCGTCGCGGCGTCCGCTTTCATCCGATGCCGGGCCTGCCCGACGGACGCGAGGTCACCGCCCAGGACGTCCACTGGTCGCTCCATCGTCTGCTCAGCAACGACGTCGGCTCGCCCGGCTTTCCCTTCTTCTCGGCCATCAAAGGCGCGCCCGAGTTTCACGAGGGGGCCACCGATTCCATCGAGGGCATCACGGTGGTCGACCGCTACACGATCGACTTCGAGCTAACCGAAGCGGATCAGACCTTTCTCAACGCGATCGCGATGCCCTTCGCCTACCCGGTGCCGCGCGAGAACTACGAGCATTGGGGCGAGGCGGCGAAGTTTCACCCGGTCGGCACCGGCCCCTTTCTCTTTGAGAGCTGGGAGCGCGAAGTGGAGCTCCGCTTTCGGCGCAACACGCGCTACTGGAAGGAGCAACCTGGGCCGGACGCGATGGTCTACCAGGAGAACCTTGCGCGTGAGCTCGCCGCGCAGCGCTTTCGCAACGGCGACCTCGACGCGATTCATCGCCAGTCCCCTTCGGACTATCGCTTCTTTCGCAACGCGGAACGCTGGGAGCCCTACCTCGACGAATACCCGCGCGTCTCCACCTTTGGCGTCGGCCTGAACTGCGAGATGGAGCCCTTCACGAACGTGCACATACGGCGCGCCATCGCCTTTGCGATCGACCGCGAGGGATGGTCGCGGGCGCGGAGCGGACGCCTTCTCGCGGCGGGGCAGATCCTGCCGCCCTCCATGCCGGGCTACGAAGCGGACCTTGCCGACCTTCAGACCTTCGATCTCGAGAAGGCGCGGGAGGAGATGCGTCTTGCGGGGCATCCGGACGGCCTCGACGACCCGATCACGGTGTGGATCAGCGGCCAGGACCAAACGTCGATTCAATACGGCGAACTCCTGCAGCACGACCTCGCGCAAATCGGCATCGAAGTGGAGATGCGCTACGTCTCCTTTGCCGTCTACCTCACTGAGTCGGGCAAGCCGAATACCGTCGGCGCATTCTTTACGGGGTGGAATCTCGACTTCCCGGATCCCTCGAACTTCCTGGACCTCTTCCACACGCGGTCCATCCATCCAGAGAACAGCGAAAACCGCGCCTTCTACCGCAACCCCGAAGTCGATGCGCTTCTTAACGAAGCCCGCTCGATGACGGATCGAGAGCGGCGACTCTCGCTCTACCGCCAGGCGAACGCGATCGTGGCTCGGGACGCGCCCTGGGCGTTCACCTACTACCCGCTCACGATGGAGCTCTGGCAGCCCTACGTGAAGGGCTACAAGCCTCACCCGGTCTGGTCGGAGGACTACCGCAACATTTGGCTCGACCTTCCCCGGCGACGGCTCGCGCGCCAGATGGTCGGCCCCTCCTCTTCGCCGGCCGTGCTCTTTCCCTTTGGAGGGATCCGCTGATGGGCGCCTTTATCGTGCGGCGTCTTCTCGGCGCGATCGTCGTCGTCTTCGTCGTCGTGCTCCTCGTATTCTTCCTCGTGAACTGGGTTGGCGACCCGGCGGTCGCGACGCTCGGACCCAACGCGGGCCCGTCCCAGATTCAGGACTTCAAACGAAAGCACGGTCTCGACCGGTCCCTCATGGAACAGTTCGTCAGCTACCTCGGCGTCGGTGGCTGCGCGCGGGGACGTCGCGCTGCCGGCGTGGAGGACGAGCTCACGGCGCGTCTTTCGAACGGGCGCGAGGTGCACCGACCACATCGCGTCGATGACGAGCACCCCGGGGGAACGCCGCCCGAGGTTGGCGGCGTCCTCTCGCCGGATGAGGGTCGCTGGCGCCTCGACGCCACGCTCACGCAAGGTGGGCGCACGCAATCGTTCACGGGAAGCGGCAACCTCGACACCCTCGCAGACGCGGTTGCGGGCGACCTGCGCACCGCGCTTGGTGACGCGCCGGTGGTGGTGGTCAACCGCATCAACCGCGGGGATCGCTGTGGTCTTTTGCAAGGCGACCTCGGCGAGTCCTTCGGGCACAACGAGCCGGTGGCGGAGGTCATCGCGCATCGACTGCCGCGCACGCTTCTCCTCGGTGCGGTCGCGATGTCCATCGAACTCCTGATCGGCTTGGGCGTCGGCATTTTCGCTGCTCTTCGGCGCAACACCTGGGTCGACACCGGGTTCATGAGCGCGGCCTACCTCGGCATCAGCATGCCCACCTTCGTCACCGGTCCGATCTTTCTCGCCGTCTTTGGTTTCTACTATGGGTGGTTTCCTTTAGGAGGCTACGGAAGCGGCTTCTGGGACCACGTCTATCACGCGCTCCTTCCAGGCTTCACGCTGGCCATCATCGGTGCCGCGACGTACGCGCGAGTCATGCGCAGCGAGCTCGTCGACACGCTTCGAAGCGACTACATCCGCACCGCGGCGGCGAAAGGCCTCCCCGGTCGCGGCGTCGTCCGCCACGCGGTTCGCAACGCGCTCCTTCCCATCGCAACGATGGTCGGTCTGTCACTCACGTTGCTCGTCGCCGGCGCGATCATCACTGAGACCATCTTCGGATGGCCAGGCATGGGCAACCTCGCGATCCGGAGCATTGTGAACCTCGATGCCCCGACGGTCATGGGCGTCGTTCTCGTATTCGCGGTCACCGTTCAGGTCGGCAACCTCCTTGCCGACATCGCCGTCGCGTTCCTCGACCCGCGCGTGCGCCTCGAAAAGTCGGGCTGACGGAACCGCGTCAATGGATCTCGAAACATCGTAAGGTAGCCGCATGGACCCCCAGCGGCTCGTGACGGACCTGCATCGCCGGCACTACCGCGAGCTGCTGGCGCCACTGATCCGAATCCTCCGCAGCTTCGAGGACGCAGAAGACATCGTGCAGGACGTCTTCGCGGAAGCGCTCCGGGTCTGGTCGGAGCGCGGCGTCCCTGACGAGCCCGTCGCGTGGCTGCGGCGCGTCACGAAAAACCGCGCCATCGACCGCTATCGCCGACGCCGTCGCTGGGAAACCAAAGAACAAATTCTTCGCGCGTCCGCGGAAGACCACGTCGAAATGGCGCTCGGGGAAGAAACTCTCGAAGACGACGCGCTCCGCTTGATCTTCACGTGCTGCCACCCGGCCGTTGCCCCGGAGGCGCGCATCGCGCTCACGCTTCGCACGGTGTGCGGTCTAACGACCGACGAGGTCGCGCGTTCGTTTCTGATCAAATCGACCACGCTCCAGCAGCGCATCGTCAGAGCGAAGCGAAAGATCGACGTCGCCAAGATTCCGTACATCATCCCGGAAGGCGACGCGCTCGGGGAACGCATGCCCTCGGTGTTGCGAACGATCTATCTCGTCTTCAACGAAGGCTACGGCGCCACCGGCGGAGACGAGCTCGTGCGTCGCGAGCTCTGCGAGGAGGGCATTCGCCTCGGACGGCTTCTCGTACAGCTCATGCCGGCGCGCCGTGAACCCAAGGGGCTCCTCGCCCTCATGCTCTTACACCACTCACGACGACTCGCCCGAACCGATGAGCACGGGGACCTCGTGACCCTCGAAGCCCAAGACCGTAGCCGCTGGGACCATTCGCTGATCGACGAAGCGCTGCCCCTGGTGCGCGAGAGTCTATCCTCGGGACGCTTCGCGCCCACGCCGGTGTCGACCTACGCCATCGAGGCTGCCATCGCGGCGCTCCACGCGCAGGCGAAGACTGCGGAAGCCACCGACTGGCCACAGATCGCGGCGCTCTACGCGGTGCTGGTGCAGCGCAGCCCAGGAAACGCGGTCGTGCAGCTCAACGCGGCCGTGGCGGTGGCGATGGCCGGTAACTTCGAGGAAGGTCTTCGACGCCTCGACGTGCTCGCCGCCGAGGGCACCCTCGGGCGCTACCACTTGCTTCACGCGGCGCGGGCGGACCTCCTTCGCCGAATGGGACGCGCCGAGGAATCTCGGGAAGCGTTCGAAGAAGCGCTTCGCCTCGCGACCAACGAGGTGGAGATCCGCTTTCTTCAACGCCGCCTCGCGAACGCTTGAGCGATATCGCGTCGCCGGGAGGCCTGAAACTCCATGATCCCAAAAAGCCAACCAGGCATGGGAAAGGCGCCGGTCTTCAAAAAAGATCGCTCGGATGTCGATCCCGGGTGGAGTCGTTCGTCCGGTGGGTAAACGCGCAGCCGCGCACCACCCGAGGAACCCATGAAACTCCACATTTTTCCGCCCTCCCCCAACTGCCGAAAGGTCGCCCTGGTCGCGGCGCACCTCGGTCTCACCGCCGACGTCGACATCGTCGACCTCTCGAAAGGCGCCCACAAGCAAGGGGAGTTCCTCGCGATCAACCCGAACGGAAAGGTCCCAGCGCTCACCGATGGCACGCTCAAGCTTTGGGAATCGAACGCCATTTGCTGTCACCTGGCGAGCCAATACGACAACTCGCTTTGGCCGGAGGCGTCTCGCATCGACGTTCTTCGGTGGATGTTCTGGGAAGCGGCGCACTGGAGCCCCGCTCTCGCTCCCTTCACCGTGGAAAACGTCATCAAGGGCGGAAAGGATGTCGACCAGGCATCACTCGACGCGGCCGCTGACAACGTCCACCGCTTTGGCGCTGTCCTCAACGGCGCAGTCGAGGGTAGAGAGTTTGTGGTCGGTGACGGAGTCACGCTCGCGGACTACGTCCTCGCCGCACCGATGATGTACCAGCCCATCGCCAAGGCGCCGATCGATCGCTTTCCCCATCTCGTAGCGTGGCTCGATCGCGTGCGCGCCACCGACGCCTGGAAGAAAACGGAACTCAAGTAGGAGGAGACCCATGGAATATTTGATTTTGATCTACAGCGCCGAATCCGAGATGGAGGGACCGCCGAGCGACCCGGAAGGAATGGCCGCGTACATGAAACCTTGGCTCGACTACAACGCAGCGCTCCAGGAAGCCGGCGTTTTCGTCAGCGGCGAACCGCTGCAACCCACGTCGACGGCGACGACGATCACGGCGG